>JBKJVH010000195.1:0-3028 GCA_046590985.1 Mycobacteriales bacterium | reverse complement strand
TCCGAGCGCGACCTGCGGAGCCTGCTTCCCGGTTCGACCTTGATGGCGTCGGCCGGCCCGGGCTTCGACCTCGCCCAGGTCACGAGCCTCGAGGGCGTTCGGGACGTGCTCTCCGTGCGGTCCGTGCAGCTGGCACCGCCCGGGTTCACCGGCACCGAGCAAGGACCGCCGGACGTCGGCCCGCAGCAGGCAGTCGTCGTCAGCTGCGTTGACCTGGTGCGCGTGCTCGGCCTCGACGCACAGTGCGGAAGCGACCCGGCGCACCAGGTCCAGCTCGGCAGCGCCCAAGCCGGACCAAGCGAGCCACTGCCGGTGCGGGTGCGACTACTCGGGCCGGATGGCCTGCCTGGCCAGCAGGTCGCGCTCCCCACCTCGCGACCGGACCTGCGACTGCCGATGGCAGCGCAGGGGATCAACGGGCTCTACCCGGGTTCGTTGCTGCTCGACCCGTCGGTGCTGCCGCCGGCCGAGCCCGACTACACGCAGCTCCTCGTGGTCAACGACGGGCAGCCCGGCACCGTGGAGCGCATTCGGGCAGCTCTTCCCGTCGCCAGCGTTTTCGGAGCCACGACTCTCGACGAGTCCATCGCCCAGCAGGACCGGGTGGTGCTCGGATATCTGCGGGCGGCCCGACTTGGTCTGGTGCTCGCCGCGCTCGTCGGCAGTGTGAGCCTGCTGGTCACGGTCGTCGACGAGGTCAGCCGGCGACGGCGTGACCTGGCGGCACTCGTCGCGCTCGGCGTGCCGCAGCGACTGCTGCGCCGGGCGCTCGTGGTCCAGGCAGCAGCGCCCGCGTTGGCCTGCACGGCGATGGCCGTCATTGCCGGTGGCTTCGCCTCGGTGTGCTATCTCGCGGAGCCGATCCGTGACGGAATGGATGTGACGCTGCCCTGGGTCGGCTGGTCCACCGTGACCGCTGCCGCCCTGATCGCCGTCCTGGCGGTCACCGCGCTGACGCTTCCCTTGACGCGTTCCTCGATGCGGCCCGAACACCTGCGCACCGGCTGACAGGCGGGCCCGATCCACCCCGCGTCAGCGCAGCTGCGAAGGCCAGGCGCCGTTGGTGAGCCGCACGGAGAAGAAGCCGGCGTCGCCGTCGGTGTACCAAATCTGGTGGTGCTTCAGATCGAACGTCGGCGCGGACATCGCGTAGGCACCGCTCTTGAGCGGCAGCGTGTTGGGGGCCGGCTTGTTGAAGTAGGCCACCTCGCGGGGGTGCAGTGGGTTCTCGATGTTGAACACCCGCAGGCCGGAGGCGATGAAGCTGCACGCCACGATGCCCGGGTCCTGAGCTCGCGGGATGCCGCAGTAGTGGGCGGCATAGCCCTGCACGCCGTACGACGCGCCCGGATCGTTCTGCTGATCGGTCGCCCGGGCGGCCGGCTGGTTGACCTCGAGCCTCAGTCGCGACACCACCCGGGGATGGCGCTCGTCGTCGATGTTGATGAGGCGTGCGGCTCCGACCGGTGCGTTCGCGTCGTAGCTGGTGGCGCTCTTGGCGTACTCGTCGAACTCCAAGAGGTACTTGTGGCCCTTGATCGTCAGGGCGTTGGAGTTCTGCGGGATCGACACCTCGGGCCAGGTCGTGAAGGACACGGCCTTGACGACCGGGTTCGCGACCCGATTCTGGATCTGACTGACGTCGAGAATCCGCAGGCCGGGCGAGCCGCCGAGCTGAGCGCCGTACAGCCGGGTCCCGGTCGCGTTGAGGCTCATTCCATGGAAGGTGTAGTCGAAGCTGTTCCAGATCAACGACGGCAGGCGGGGGTTGCTCACGTCGATGGCGCGCACGCCTGAGCCGGACGTGGTGGAGACCCAAAGGGTGCGGCCGTCAGGGGAGAAGCCGCTCTCGTGTCCGAGGATCCCGAAGGGCGTGGTGGACTGGAGCACCGGGTGCCGGCAGTCGTTGGACACGTCGTAGATGTCGACGACCCCCGGCGCGGTGGCAGGTGAGCCGCCGATCGCCGCGAGCAGGCCGCGGGTCTGGTTGAGCACGAGCGACTCGTGGGGGGTGTCCATCGCGGCGGTGAGCAGCCGGGCGGTCTCGATGGGCCGTGACGGGTCGCTCATGTCGAGAACGTGCGTCCCGTTGATCTCGTTGTTGTGGAAGACGGCGGTCGGGAACAGCAACGTGCCGTCGTAGAACGCGCAGACCCGGCCGGTCCGATCGACGTACCGGAAGGTCTTGAAGCCGCCGGTGTCACCGATGTGGCCATCCTGGACGGCGTTGCAGGTGTAGCCCTTGGCTGCCCGTCCGCTGGCGTAGTCGGCCAGCGGTACTCGGCCCTGGCGGCCGGTCTCGGGCCGGGATCCCGGTCCGCAGCGGGCTTTGGAGGTCGCGGCCGGGACGGTGCCGAGGGCAGTGGGGGTGCCGGTGCTGCCTGCGTGGGTTGCGAGGTAGGCAGCGACCTGTGAGGGCACGGACGGCGCTGCCGTGGCGATCCCGACGGTGGCCATGGCGGCTGCAGCGGCGAGGGCGATCAGGCGGTGGGGCGTGACGATCTTCATAGAACGTGTTTCAGTGCGGGCGGCCCAACTCCTGCTCGCCGGGGGCGCAAGATCCCTCACATCGCTAGCTTCCGGGCCGACCATCAGCAAGTAAGAGCTTGTCTGGATTCTAATTTTAACAAGCATTAACCTGTTGTATGGTATCTTGTAGCAAGTAAAAACTTGTAATTTAGAGAGCGGAGGTTCGTCATGGCGATGTCCCCGTCGCTGCGCCGTCGGGCTCGGCTGGTGCTCGATCAAGAACTCGCTGGCGTGCGGCTGCCGTCCCGGCCGCCCGTCGGCTGGCTTCGGACTATCCGAGAGGCCTTGGGCATGAGCACCGTCGCTTTGGCTCGTCGCCTCGAGATGTCGCCGCAGGGTCTGAGCGACCTCGAACGCTCGGAAGCCGATGAAGGCATCCGGATGAACTCGTTGCGCAAGGTCGCGGACGCGCTTGACTGCGACTTGGTCTATGCCCTCATTCCGCGTCATCCCGGGGGCTTGCAGGCGCAGGTGGCTGGGCAGGCGCGGCGCGTCGCCC
>JBKJVH010000029.1:0-34530 GCA_046590985.1 Mycobacteriales bacterium | reverse complement strand
TGGTGCCGATCGAGGAACCAGGCCCACGCGATGTCCTGGGACGGCGAACCCAGGCAGACCATCTCCCAGTCCAGGACGGCGAGCCGCTCACCTTCGGGGGAGTACATGACGTTGCCGGGCCGGGCGTCTCCCCAGCAGAGCACCAGCGGCTCCGGCTCAGGCAGGTTGTCCTTGATCCAGGCGAGCGCCCGGCGCGCCATCGGCACCGGCTCGTCCTTCTCCACCGACTCCAGAAAGCCTTCGTAGTAAGCGATCTGCTCGTCGAGGCCGGTCAGCAGCGGCGGCAGGTCCAGGGTCGCCGGATCGAGCGCGTTGAGCTCGGCGATCGTGTCGACCGCCCCCCACCAGATGCGTTCCCGCACCTCGGGCGACACGTCATGCAGCCACCCGGCCATGTGGTACGGCGGGTTGTCCGGCGGTACGACGCCGTCGACGAAGTCCATGACGAAGAACGCCGCGCCCAGCACCGACGGATCATCCTCGTGCCACCGGACGTGCGGGACGGGCACGGTCGACTTGCTGCTGAGCTCGGCCAGGAGCCGCTGCTGCACCTCGAAGGCTGCGTCGGGAAAGAGCGTGTACCCGGTCGGCGCGACCCGGACGACCCAGGTCTCGGCGTGCGGCCGGCCACCGCTGGTCCAGCTCCCGTCGACGATGATCGTCTCGTTGGAGAATCCTGTCGCTCCCGGTCCCCGGAACTCCGAGAGCGTCACCTCCCCGTCGGCTGCCACTCTCGGTGCGAGCCACGCTGCGAGCTGCTTGGCGGACTCTTCCCTGTCACGCTGCGCCGAGATGGGCACGGTCGACTCCCTTGTCGCTGGTGTCTGCCGAACCTAGAACCTGTTCCAGTCAGCGGGCAAGGGCCACCAGCTCAGCGAGGGTCTCCACCGGCGCGGCGTACGGGACGGAAAGGGCCACTCTGGTGCACCGCGCGAAGCGGCGGCGGAGGCCTTCGGCAACCTCAGCGGGGGTGCCCATGACGGCGATGGTGTCCACGACCTCGTCGGAGATGACGCCGGGCAGCGCGTCCCAGCGACCCTCCCGGGCGAAGTCGCGCAACCGGGGTTGCAGGTCCCCCCAGCCGTGGGCCTCCAGGACCGGCCGGTAGGCGGGCGTCGACCCGTAGAAGGCCAGCAGCATGCGGACGCCGTCGCGGGCGACGGCCAGCTCGACCTCGTCGCGGGCGACCCCCACGACGCTCTGGCCGATCACCGGGAAGCCCTCCGGGAGCAGCGGCCAGGTGCTCGACCGCAACGACTCCTCCGAGCAGAACGGGTGGATCAGCAGCCCGTCGGCGACCTCGACCGCCATCTGCGTCATCTTCGGCCCCAGCGCGCCGAGCAGGATCGGTGCCGGCGGCGCGGGGGGCGGGACGAACAGCGGCGGGCAGTAGGTGTGCCTGGTCCAGCGCCCCTCGAAGGCCAGTGGCTCACCCGTTGTCCAGGAGCTCTGGATGGCCCGGATCGCCAGCACCCACTCGCGCATCTGCTCGACGGGGGCTTCCCAGGTGGTCCCGAAGCGGTCCACGACGTGCCGGCGGATCTGGCTGCCGAGGCCCAGGGAGAAGCGGCCGCCGGACGCCCGCTGCAGGTCCTGGGCGAGGTAGGCCAGGTGCATCGGGCTCCGTGGCAGCGCGATCGCCAGGTTGGTGTACAGCGCCATCGTGTCGGAGGCGAGCGCTGCCACCGCGAGCGGGAGGAAGGGGTCGGCCGGGCCTTCGTAGGTGAACACCCCGGCCACGCCGGCCTCCTCGAGCTGCCGCACCGCCCCGGGCACGGCGGCCAGGTCCGCGTCGAGCCGGACGTCGAGCAGCATGGGCCCTCCCGGTGAAAACAAGAACCTGTTCTAGCATGAATCCGCTGCGGGCTGTTAGGTTCGCGGTCCGTTCAACCGGAGGTGGCAGGTGTCCAGGAAGCTCGAGGTCGAGGTCGGCCCTACGTGCATCAGTAGCGGCTACTGCCGCAACTTCGCGCCTGACGTGTTCGGGATCGGACCGGAGCGCAAGTCGGTCGTCAAGGCCAACCCGGTGGAGGAGTCCGCCGCCGTCATCGAGGCGTTCGAGAGCTGTCCCGTCGAGGCGATCAGCGCCCGCGACGCCGAGACCGGCGCGGAGGTGTTCCCGTGACGGGAAAGGACGTAGAGCACCTGCTGGTCGAGAAGACCGGCCACACCCTGGTCTGCCGGTTCAACCGGCCCGAGGCCAAGAACGCGTTCACCCCCAACATGCTCGCCCGGATGTACGAGGCCTGGCAGCGGGCAGACGCTGACGACGACATCCGCGTGGTCATCCTCACCGGCACCCCTGACGTGTTCTGCGCCGGAGCCGACCTCAAGGCCATGATGGGCCAGCCCGACCCGGGCGATGAGTACGCCAAGCGCTACACCGAGGACGCCGACCTGGCGTGGAAGGCGCTGCTGCGCCACTACACCCTCACCAAGCCGCTGATCGCGGCCGTCGAGGGACCGGCCATCGCCGGTGGCACCGAGATCCTGCAGGCCACCGACATCCGCGTTGCCGGGGAGTCAGCCACCTTCGGCATCGCCGAGGCGCGACGCGGCCTGTTCCCGCTGGGTGGGTCCACCGTGCGGCTACGCCGCCAGATCCCCTACACGCTGGCCGCGGAGATGCTGCTGACGGGCAAGACGATCTCCGCCCAGGAGGCCCTGAGCTATGGGCTCATCGGCCACGTCGTGCCCGACGGGGAGGCACTGGAGACGGCGTACGAGATCGCCGACGCCATCAGCGCCAACGGCCCGTTCGCGGTCCGCAGCATCCTTCGCTCACTGAAGGAGACGGCGCCCCTGTCCGAGGAGGAGGGCCTCAAGCTCGAGCTCCAGATCGGCATGCACGTCTTCGCGACGAACGACGCGCAGGAGGGGCCGCGCGCCTTCGCCGAGAAGCGCACGCCCAACTTCACCGGCACCTAGGTCCGGGCGATGACCACACCAGCCCCTTCGAGGTGGGGAGGGTACGGCAGGGGTCCGCTCGCAGTCCTGTGCCTGGTCGGTCTTGTCGATGCCTTCGACCGCGGCGTCGTCCCGGCGGTCATCGAGGCCATCCAGCGGGACCTCGGGTTCAGCGACTTCGAGGGCGGTCTTCTCAACACCTCGCTCATCCTCGCGGCCCTCCTGCTCGCCGTTCCCGGCGGTCTGATCGCCGACCGCACCGACCGGCGCGTGCTCATGGGTGGGGTGCTCTTCCTGTGGTCGATCGCCACAGCCCTGGCCGCCTTCACGCAGAGCTTCTGGCAGCTGTTCGCGGTGCGCGCCGCGCTCGGGGTCGGCGACGCGATCAACGACCCGGCGGCGCAGTCGCTGGTCGCCGACTACTACCCGGTCGAGGTCCGCGGGCGCGCGTACGGCTGGCAGCGCGTGGTGCCGACCGTCGGGTTGGGGATCGGCACCGCCGTCGGCGGTGGCGTCTACGCCCTCGCCGGCTGGCGGGCGGCCGTCCTCAGCGTCGGCGTCCCCGGGATCCTGGTCGCGCTGCTCGTGCGTCGGCTGCCGCTGCCGGCGCGCGGGCAGTCCGACGGTGCCCCGACAGAGGCGAGCCTCGGCACCTGGGAGAGCGTCAAGGCCGCGATGCGGGTGCCGTCGCTGCGGGTGCTGCTCATCGCCACGGCGTTCATGAACGGGATCTTGACGGCCCTCGGGTTCTGGGGGATCGCCTATCACATCAGGGCATCCGGGCTCTCCGAGTCCTCGGCCCCGGCGATCGCAGGTGGCGTGATCCTGCTGGGCGCGATCGCGGGTGGGGTGGTCGGCGGGCTGCTGACGGACCGCATCCGCGGCAAGGTCACCGGTGCTCCGATGCTGCTCGCCGGCCTGGTCACCGCCGCTGGCAGCACCTGCCTGTTCGTGAGCTTCCTCGACGGCATCCCGGTCTACGCCGCGCGGCTGCCGCTGCAGATGGTGGGGGTGGCGTTGGTCGTGGCCTGCCTGCCGCCGATCACGGTCATCACGGCCGAGGTGGTTCCACCGGCGTTACGGGGCACGTCGTTCGGGCTGGTGAAGCTGTTCGCGAACCTGCTCGCGGCGGTCGCACCGCCGATCATCGGTGCCATCGCGGATACGCACCAGATCCGCATCCACACCGGCGCGGTGAAGGGCGACCTCGGGCTGGCCTTCCGGATCGTGACGCCGACGATCCTCATCGGCTCCGTGTTCCTGCTCCGGGGGCGCAAGCACCTCGATGCGGACATCGCGCGGGCGCTGGCTCCGATTGACGCGGCCGCACCACGCTGATCTACTGCACTACCTAGAACACGTTCTACTAAGTGGAGCCTTACGTGTACCTCGACTACACCCCGTCGCAGCACGAGCTGCGCGACCAGCTGCGGTCCTACTTCGGCAGCCTGCTGACGCCCGCTGTGAAGGAGGCGATGGGCAACGAGGGGCACAACGGCCCCACGTCCGTGCTCATCCGGCAGAAGATGGGCGCCGATGGCTGGCTCGGCATCGGCTGGCCGACGGAGTACGGCGGCCAGGGTCGGACAGTCCTCGAGCAGTTCGTCTTCTTCGACGAGGCCACCCGCGCCGGTGCGCCGGTGCCGATGGTCGCCCTCAACACCGTGGGTCCGACCCTCATCCGGCACGGCTCCCAGGAGCAGAAGGACTTCTTCCTCCCGCGCATCCTCGCCGGCACCCATGACGTCGCGATCGGGTACACCGAGCCGGGGTCCGGCACCGACCTCGCCTCGCTCCGCACGAAGGCCGAACGGGTCGGGGACGAGTTCGTCGTGAACGGCAACAAGGTCTACACGACTGGTGGCCTGACGGCGGACTACGTCTGGCTCGCGGTTCGCACCAACCCTGACGTCGCCAAGCACAAGGGCATCACCATCCTGCTCGTCGACACCTCGAGCCCGGGCTACTCGGCCACGCCGATCGTCACCGTCGGCGGCGAGGTGACCAGCGCCTCCTACTACGAGGACCTGCACGTTCCGGTGTCGATGGTCATCGGCGAGGTCGACGCCGGCTGGCAGCTCATCACCTCCCAGCTGAACCATGAGCGGGTCGCGCTGGCCGCGATGGGCGGCCGCTCCCTGGAGCTGTTCGAGGCGGTCCGCACCTGGGCGACGGACGAGACCGCGGCGGACGGGACGCGACTCATCGACGTGCCCTGGGTTCGACAGACCCTGGCCCGTGTCTACGCGCGGCTCGAGGCCCTGAAGCTCTTGAACTGGCGGATGGCCTGGAAGACCGAGGTCGGCCAGCTCACGCCCGCCGACGCCAGCGCCGGCAAGGTGTACGGGTCCGAGACCGACATCGAGTCCTACCGGCTCCTCCTCGAGGTCCTCGGCCGGACCGGCTTCCTCCAGAAGGGCTCCCCGGGCGCCGAGCTCGCCGGCACCCTGGAGAAGGCCTACCGCGGCGCCCCGGTCCGCACGTTCGGCGGCGGTTCCAACGAGGTGCAGCGCGAGATCCTCGTGCAGACCGCCCTCGGACTTCCCAGAAGCAAGAGGTAGCAACGATGGACTTCACCCCCACTGAGGAGCAGCACGCCGTCCGCGGCCTGGCCGCCTCCCTCTTCGCCACCGCCACCCACCCCGGCATCGGGGTTGAGGGGTTCGACACCGACCTGTGGTCCAAGCTGGTCGAGGCCGGGCTGCTCGGGCTGTCGATCCCGGCGGACCTGGGTGGCGGCGGACTACCCCTGGCGGTCGCCGCGGTCGTCGCCGAGGAGGCCGGCAAAGCCGCGGGGCGCGTCCCCGCCGTACCGGTCCTGGCTGCGCTGCCGCTGCTCACGGACCCGGCGCTGGTGGCGGACGTCCTTGCCGGCAGGGCGATCGTGGTGCCGGCGCTGCAGGCGGACGGCTGGACGGCGGGGGTCACCGCCGACGGGAACCTGCTCACCGGCCGCCAGCTGGCGGTGGCGTGGGCACGGGAAGCCTCCCACGCCGTCGTGGCGGCCGGCGACGCGCTGTTCCTGGTCGAGCTGTCCCAGGCGACCCTCACCGATGAGCAGACCAGCTCCCACGAACCCGCGGCCAGCATCACCTTCGACCGCACCCCCGCCACCCGCCTTCCGGCGACAACCGGTGACGCCCTCGCCCGGCAGACCTTGCTGCTGTGCTCCTACGCCGTCGGCATCGCCGAGCGTTCGCTGCTCATCGCCGCCAAGCACGTCAGCACCCGCGAGCAGTTCGGCAAGGCCCTCGGCACGTTTCAGGCCGTCGCGTGCCAGGTCGCCGACTGCTACATCGACGTCGAGGCGATGCGACTGACTGCCCAGCAGGCGGTGTGGCGCCTCGACGAGGGCCTGCCCGCAGGAGAGCAGACCGCGATCGCGGCCTTCTGGTGCGCCGAGGGTGTGCAGCGGGTCACCAGCAAGGCGGTGCACCTGCACGGCGGGCTTGGCGTCGACGTGAGCTACGAGCTCCACCGATGGTTCCTGCTGGGGAAGGTCGTGGAGCTCTCCCTGGGCGGTGCGCACCGCCGGCTCGAGGAGCTCGGCGCGCTGATCGCGGCCCGATGAGCCGTGAGATCTGGTTCCCCACCGACCCGCCGCCCTCGCCTCGGCGGCTGCGCAAGCACGCCCTCGCCGAGGAGGTCAGGGGCCTGATCACGGACGTCCTGCTGCTCGATGTCGAGGGCGCCGACGACGACGAGCTCGCGGCGGTGGAGGAACGCATCTCCCAAGCCCGCAAGGGATTCCGGGCGATGCCCGACGTTCGCGACGTGGGGCTGCACCGCGCGCCGAACGACTGCTCGCTGTTCGAACGAAGCCCCTTCACGGGGCGCGCGAATGCCCTGGCCGTCCCGATGGTGATGGAGTTCGAGGGAGACCTGACCCGGGCGCACGCAACCTACGGTGAGGCCTTCGAAGGGCCCCCCGGCCGTGTGCACGGCGGACACGTCATCGCGGCGTTCGACGACGTGCTCGGAGTCGCTCAGGCAGCCTCGGGCATCGCCGGCCTGACGGGCACCCTGACGGTCCGGCTCAGCGGTGGGACACCCCTGCACCGCCGGATCGACTACGAGGCGGGCGTTCGCTCCGTCAGCGGGCGCAAGGTGACGGCCTGGGGTAAGAGCTTCCTCGACGGGACGCTCCTCGCCGAAGCGGAGGGGATCTTCATCGTGCCCAGCCAGGGCTACCGCCCCCTCGACGACGCGGCCTTCCAGCAGTGACCACGCTGCGGATCGGGATGCTGGGAGCAGCCCGCATCGCGAACCAGGCCCTCGTCAAGCCGGCCCTCATCGTCGACGAGGTGACTCTCATGGCGGTGGCTGCCCGCGATCCGGAGCGAGCGCGGGCCTACGCCGGCAAGCACGGCATCCCCAGGGTGCACCCGACCTATGAGGCCCTGCTCGCCGACCCGACGATCGACGCCGTCTACAACCCGCTCCCGAACGGGTTGCACGCCGAGTGGACCCTCAAGGCCCTGGCCGCGGGCAAGCACGTGCTCTGCGAGAAGCCCTTCACCTCCAACGCCGACCAGGCCCGGGAAGTGGCTGCGGCCGCAACGGCGGCGGGGTTGGTCGTGATGGAGGCTTTCCACTACCGCTACCACCCGCTGGCCGAGCGGATGCGGTCGATCGCGCACTCCGGAGTCCTCGGGGAGATCACCGAAGTGCGCACCGCGCTGTGCTTCCCGCTCCCGCGGTTCAGCGACATCCGCTACCGCTTCGACCTCGGAGGCGGGGCGATGATGGATGCCGGCTGCTATGCCCTGCACGCCCTGCGGCTGCTCGGGCCGGGCGAGCCGGAGGTCGTCTCGGCCACCGCTGCCCTGCGCTCACCCGTCATCGACCGCGCGATGAGCGCCGACTTCCGGTACCCGGGCGGAGCCCGCGGCCACCTCGAGGCCTCCATGTGGTCCCGGCGACTGCTGCAGGTGTCGGCGCGCGTCACCGGGGAGCGCGGCGAGCTGAAGGTGCTCAACTTCGTCGCTCCGCACCTGTTCCACCGCCTGAGCTTGACCGTCGACGGCACCACCACGCACCAGCGGGTCCCCGGCGAGGCGACCTACACCCACCAGCTCCGGGCCTTCGCCGGCACGGTCCTGCGCGGCGAGCCGAACCTCACCACCGCCGAGGACGCGGTACGGACCATGACCCTCATCGACCAGGTCTACGCGGCCGCCGGGATGCCTCGGCGCGGCTGAGACCTGGCACATTTCTAGAACGTGTTCCATACTGCTCAGGAGTCGGGCAGCGGAGCCCGCGGACGAAGGGTTCACCAGTGGAGACGCGCGAGCACATCTGGGTCGGCGGGGAGTTCATCCCGTCATCGGGCACCGGCACCATCGAAGTCATCAGCCCCCACACCGAGCAGGTCATCGCCCGCGTTCCGGACGGCACCACTGCCGATATCGACGCCGCCGTCGCTGCCGCGCGCGAGGCCTTCGACCACGGCCCCTGGCCGCACCTCACGCCGGCCGAGCGGGCGTCCTACCTGGCTGCCCTGAGCGCCGAGATCATGGGCAACATGGACCACTGGGCCGGCGTGATCAGCACCGAGATGGGGTCGCCGTTCAGCTTCTCCCAGATGGGCCAGGTCTTCGCCAGCACCATGGTGCTCGACTACTACGCCGGGCTGGCCGCCACCTACAACTTCGAAGAGGTCCGCAACGGCGTCATGGGGCCCGCGCTGGTCCGTCGCGAACCGGTCGGCGTCGCGGCCGCGATCGTGCCGTGGAACGTGCCGCTGTTCACCACCGTCCTCAAGCTCGGCCCGGCGTTCCTGGCCGGCTGCACCATCGTGCTCAAGCCCTCCCCCGAGACGCCGCTGGACGCCTACCTGCTGGCTGAGGCCTGCGAGAAGATCGGGCTGCCCAAGGGCGTCCTCAACATCGTGGTGGCCGGTCGCGAGTCGGGTGCCTACCTGGTCGCGCACCCCGGCATCGACAAGGTCGGCTTCACAGGATCGACCGCGGCGGGCAAGCTCATCGCCGCCTCTGCCGGCGCGAACCTCAAGCGGGTCACCCTGGAGCTCGGCGGCAAGAGCGCCTCGATCTTCCTGCCCGACGCCGACCTGTCCGTCGCGGTGCCGCAGGCCCTCGGCTCCGGCTTCATGAACAACGGCCAGGCGTGCGTCGCGCAGACCCGGATCCTGGTGTCACGCGACCGGTACTCCGAGACCGTCGACGCGCTGGCCGAGTTCACCGCGGCGCAGGTCGTGGGTGACCCGATGGACCCCGCCACGCAGATCGGCCCGCTCGTGGCGAGCCGCCAGCGGGACCGTGTCGAGGGCTACATCGCCATCGCGCAGAAGGAGGGCGGCAAGGTCGCCGTCGGCGGCGGTCGTCCGAGCTCGCAGAGCACCGGCTGGTACGTCGAGCCGACCCTCATCGTGGACGTCGAGTCCCAGCACACCATTGCGCAAGAGGAGGTGTTCGGGCCGGTCGTCAGCGTCTTGGCCTACGACACCATGGAGGACGCGATCCGGATCGCGAACGACAGCGACTTCGGCTTGTCCGGCTCGGTCTTCACCGCTGACGTCTCGGTCGGCATCGACGTCGCCCGCAAGGTGCGCACCGGCACCTACACGGTGAACTCGTTCGCCCTCGAGTTCGCCGCCCCTTTCGGGGGGTTCAAGCAGAGCGGGCTCGGCCGGGAGATGGGCCCGGAAGGGCTGGCGGCGTACCTCGAGAGCAAGTCGATCTCGCTGCCGGCCGGCACCGTCGTCCCCGGCGTCCCGGTTGTCTGAGAGCACCACCACCGCTGACGTCCTTCGCGGCGTCGACCTCTCCGGACGCACGGCGCTCGTCACCGGCGCCTCCGCAGGCCTGGGCGTGGAGACGATCAAGGCGCTGCAGTCCGCGGGAGCCGAGGTCGTCGGCGCCGCCCGCGACCTGTCCAAGGCCGCCGGCGTGGTGACGTGCGACCTGGTGGAGCTCGACCTGGCGGACCTGGCGTCCGTCCGACGAGGCGCCGCGGAGATCGCAGAACGCCTCCCGCGGATCGACCTGCTCATCAACAACGCCGGGGTCATGGCTCCGCCGCTGATGCGCACGAAGCAGGGGTTCGAGCTGCAGCTCGGGACCAACCACCTCGGTCACTTCGTGCTCACGAACGCGCTGCTCCCACAGCTCGTCAGCGGCTCCCGGATCGTCAACGTGAGCAGTCGCGGGCACCTTCGCAGCCCGATGCGCTGGGACGACCCGCACTACCGCGAGGAGTCGTCGTACGAGAAGTGGACGGCGTACGGGCAGAGCAAGACCGCGAACATCCTGTTCACGGTCGAGCTGGAGCGGCGCCTTGCAGCGCAAGGGATCCACGCGTTCGCGCTGCACCCCGGAGTCATCATGACCGAGCTGTCCCGGCACCTGACGCAGGACGACCTCACCACCATGGCGAAGCTGATGCCCAAGAGCGGCATGACCATGAAGGACGTCAGCGCCGGCGCCGCCACGACGGTCTACGCCGCCACGAGTGCAGAGCTCGAGGGCTTGGGCGGGTGCTACCTCGAGGACTGCCACGTCGCAGGCCCGACCCCGGGCGACGGCTCGGGCGGCTACGCCCCCTACGCCCTGGACCCCGACGAAGCCGTCCGGCTGTGGGCCTGGTCGGAGGCCGAGACCAGCTAGCCGAGCTGAGCCTTCAGCGCGGCCAGGATCGGCGCGCCATCCTTGGTCTGGCTGGCCGACGGCGCCTGCACGTCGACCTTGGTGCCGAAGTCGTAGAAGTCGAACGAGGTCGTCACGTCGGCCGTCGTTCCCTTGACGGTGAGGACCACGTGCTCCTTGAGCCGGCGCAGCCGACCCTGGTCATCGAGGTAGACGTCGACGGGGATGTCCTTCACCCCGCTGTCCGCGAGCTTCGAGACCGCAGCCTTGGCGACCCCACCCTTGAGCTTCGCCACAGCGTTGGCGACGTTGATCGTGCCGGTGTAGTGGGTGGTCTTGGCGCCGTGGAGCGTCTCGCTGCCGTTCTTCTTGACACCATCGATGGCGGCCAGGAGCTCGGTGCTGGAGGCCGGGTTGCTGCTGTCCGACAGCTGAGTGCCGACCAGGTCCTTGAGGGCGAGCTTGTAGAACCCCTCCTGGGAAGGCACCTTCAGGTAGAGGTTGCCCCCGACGATCCGCTCCTCGAGCTCCTGCCCGGCGACCGAGAGCTTCATCGATCCCTCGGCGTCCTCGGCGGTGTAGCGGAACGCGCCCGTCCCGGTGAAGGTGACGTCCTGGCCCGCGGCCTTGCTCTCGATCGACAGGTCGAGCTTGCTCGAGCCACTGGTCGTCTTGCTCGCTGCGGCACGCACCTGATCGGTGGCACTGAGGGTGGCGGTGCCACCGGAACCACACGCCGACAGGGCGAGCACGGCGACAACAGGGAGAAGTGCGCGGCGCATGAGGGAGTCCTTCGAGTGTGTTGCTAGTCGGCTTCCGGGTTGGGCGGGAGGTCCGCCGTCCGCTGTGTGTCGGCCTCGACGGGGCCGGACTTCATCGAGCCGCCGGGGCTGTTGAGGGGCTCCGCGCGACCTGGGAGCACCTCGTAGAAGAAGACCCGGTTGTCTTCCTTGTCCTCGACCTTGTCCTCGGGAAGGGTGCGGTCCGGGTAGATCGCGTCGACGGGACAGACCGGCTCGCACGCCCCGCAGTCGATGCACTCCTTGGGGTGGATGTAGAGCTTGCGATCGCCCTCGTAGATGCAGTCGACCGGGCACTCCTCGATGCAGGACATGTCCTTGATGTCCACACAGCTCGAGGTGATCACGTACGTCACGCCGGGGCGCCTTCCGTCGAGTGGCCGGGGAACACGGTGGCCTGTGGATCGATAACGGTAGCCGCGTTGTTGACGGCCGTTGCAGCCTCCCCGAATCCGACCGAGATCAGCCGGACCTTGCCGGGGTACTCCGTGATGTCGCCGGCGGCGTACACGCGGGAGAGGTTGGTGGCCATCGTGGTGTCGACGAGGATGTGCCGGTCCTGGACTGCCAGGCCCCAGGCCTCCAGCGGCGTGATGTCGGCAGTGAACCCGAGCGCTGCGACCAGGGCGTCGCAGGGCAGGTCGCGCTGCTCCTTGGTCTTCACGTCGCGGACCGTCAGGGACTCCAGGTGCGTGCTCCCGTTCACCGACATCGGGGACACCGGGGTGACCACCTCGATCGAGGACTCCTTGAGGAGCCTCACGGAGTGCGCGTGCGCCCGGAACTCGTCCCGCCGGTGCACCAGGGTCACCGACTCGGCGACGCCCTCGAGTCCGAGGGCCCAGTCGACCGCGCTGTCGCCACCGCCGACCACGACGACCCGCTTGCCGGCGTACGGCAGGTAGGTCGGCACGATGTACTCCAGCCCGCGACCCTCCCACTCCGCGCCGCCCGGCAGCGGCCGCGGTGTGAAGGTGCCGATGCCGCCGGTGACGATGACGGCCTTCGCCGCGACCGAGGTGCCGCTGTCGGTGCCGATCACGACGTGGTCGCCAGCATCCGTGTAGGACAGCGCCTGGTGGTTGAGCAGGTAGTGCGGCCCGAAAGGCGCGGCCTGGGTCACCAGGCTCTCGACCAGGTCCTTGCCCTTGACCGCCGGGAAGCCGGCGATGTCGTAGATCTGCTTCTCCGGGTAGAGCGCGGTGATCTGCCCCCCTGCCTCCGGCAGCCCGTCCATGATCGCGACGGTCAGGCCGCGAAAGCCGGCGTAGTAGGCGCCGTAGAGGCCCGAGGGCCCCGCACCCACCACGAGCACATCGACAGAGACGTCGGCCACAAACGGTCCTTCCCAGATCTCAGACAGGAACAGGTTACAGATCTCGCCGGCACCGCTGTTGTCAGACGGTCTCGAGAGCCCTGAGCGCCGCTGCCACCAGCACCTTGACGCCCACGGCGATCGCCGCCTCGTCGACGTCGAAGGTGGGCATGTGCAGGTCGACGAGACGGTCACTACCGGGTGCTCGCACCCCGAGCCTGGCCATCGCTCCGGGGACGTGGTCCAGATACCAGGCGAAGTCCTCACCACCGAGCGACTGCAAGGTCGGCACCGCGGCAGAGCTCCCGAGGGCGGTGGTGACGGCGGCCGTCAGCAGGGCCGTCGCGGCCGGGTCGTTCAGAACCGGCGGCACCCCGCGGGTGTAGGTGAGTGCGGCATGCGCCCCCAAGGGCGCCACCAAGGCCTGCACCAGGCGCTCGACCACGTCGGGGGCGTCCTGCCACACGTCTTTGTCGAGCACGCGCAAGGTGCCGGCGAGCAGCCCCTCACGCGGGATCGCGTTGGCGGCCGAACCGGCCCCGATCCTGCCCCAGACCACGCACAGGCCCGCCCGCGGGTCGATGAGCCGCCCCAGCGCGTCGGGCAGTCCGGTGGCCACCGTGGCGAGGGCGTGCACCAGGTCGACCGTGTGGTGCGGGCGCGAGGTGTGCCCGCCAGGACCGGTCAGCCTGATCTCGATCGTGTCAGCGGCGGCGGTCACCGGGCCGGCCTTCAGCCCGATCCGCCCGACCTCGAGCGACGGGTCGCAGTGCAGGCCGAAGATGGCCCGCACCCCCGCGAGATGACCCTCGGCCAGCACGTCGAGGGCTCCGCCGGGCATCTGCTCCTCGGCGTGCTGGAACACCAGCCGCACGGTGCCAGGGAGGTCAAGCCGAGCCAGCTCCAGCCCAGCGCCGAGGACGACCGCCGTGTGCACGTCGTGCCCGCAGGCGTGACACATCCCGTCGATCTCGGACCTGTACGGGACGTGCTTCTCGTCCTGCAGGGGCAGCGCGTCGATGTCGGCGCGCAGCGCCACGACCGGTCCGCCACTGCCGACGTCGCAGACCAGGCCGGTGCCACCGACGAGGACTCTGGGCGCCAGTCCTGCCTCGACGAGGTGCTTGACGAGCAGCGCCGTGGTCTCGTGCTCCTGCCGTCCCAGCTCCGGGCGGCGGTGCAGCGCCCGACGCAGCTCGATGAGGTCGATCACTGCGGCCGGCCCCGGTCGAACTCCTCGATGAGGCTGTCCACCACCGCGTGCAGGTCGCCGCCGCTCGCCCGCGCGACCGCGCGCTGCCGCAGGTAGGAGGACCCGCCCTCCACGACCTCGACCACCCGCGACAGCTCCTCAACACAGCCGAGCCGCTCCGCCGCCGGGGTCAGGTCGTGCGCCAGCTCGAGCAGCGCCTCCCGTACAGGCACGGTGCTCTCGTCCTCGCGGATGATGTGGGCGTCGAGGCCGTACCGGGCGGCGCGCCACTTGTTCTCCCGGACGACCCAGCCCTTGGGGGTGGGCAGCGTGTAGCCCTTGTCGATCTCACGGTCGAGCACGTCGACCAGGCACTGCGACAGCGCGGCCACCATGCCCACCTCGTACAGCGTCGGCAGCCCGTCGCAGATCCGCAGCTCCACCGTTCCGTAGGTCGGGTGCGGCCTGATGTCCCACCAGACCTCCTTGATGGACCCGATCGTGCCGGTCGACAGGAGCGTCTCCATGTAGGCCTCGAACTCCTGCCAGCCGCCCAGCTGGTAGGGCAGCCCCGCCGTCGGCAACGCCTCGAAGACCTTGCTGCGGCTGCTCGCGAGACCCGTGTCGTGGCCGAGCCAGTAGGGCGAAGACGCCGACAACGCAAGGAAGTGCGGAATGTACGCCGACAGCGCGTTGACGATCGGGATCGCCTTGTCCGCCGAACGGACCCCGACGTGCACGTGCACCCCGAAGATCTGCAGCTGCCGCGCCAGCCACTGCATGTCCTCCACCAGCTTGGCGTACCGGGGGCTCGGGCTGATGGTCTGGGTCGCCCAGTCCGTCGTGGGGTGGGTGCCGGCACACAGCATCGCGAGGTCCCGCTTGGCGACCAGCGGCCGCAGCTCCGCGATCGTGCCCGCCAGGTCTGCGGTCGCCTCAGCGACGGTCGAGTTGATACCGGTGATGACCTCGATCGTGGACTCGAGCAGCTCGTGCTTGGCCTTCGGATGCTCCTTGCCGGGTGACAGCTCGGCCAGGATCTCCGACGCGGCGCTCGTCAGCTCCCGGGTGTCGGTCGAGACCAGTTGCAGCTCCCACTCGACGCCCAGGCTGGAGCGCGAGGAGGCGACGAAGGGGATGTGCATGGGCTGACCTTACGGGCGGGCGACAAGAAGCGTCGGATGGTCGGAGAAGACCCCGTCCAGGCCCAGCCAAGCGGCCCGGCGCATGCCCCAGCGGGTCTGGACATCCCAACCGAACGCCAGCAGCCCTTCGTGGTGGACCTTGCGCACCAGCCCGCGGGTCCAGCGGCCGTGTCGGACGTTGACCGCGTCGACCCCCGATCGGGCGAGGTCGCCGAGAACGAGCGTGGACCCGAGCAGCGCGTCGCGCCAACGGAGATCGGTGACGAGCCGCACGGTGGGGTCGAGGTGCCGCCAACGCGCGCAGGACGCAGCGCCGCCGCAGAGCCACAGCCGGGAGAGGTCAAAGCCGGCCGCCCGCGCGACCTCGAGCGTCCGCTCCGCGGTGCGTCCCGGACCCTTCATGTCGACCGAGAGGTCGAAGTCCGTGCCGCACGCGGCGAACAGCTGGGCCAAGGACAGCGGCGTGATACGGCGGGCAGCGGGCGGGTCGTGGCTCAGCACCGGTTCGCCGGTAGCGTCGAGCCAGACGTCGGACTCCAGCGCCCGGACGCCTTTGCTCAAGGCGCCGGTGAAGGCCGCGAGGGAGTTCTCCGGCGCGTCAGCCATCCCGCCGCGGTGGGCGAAGCCGAGGAACCGGTCAGGCCTCGTCAGGCGACTCTCCCGGCGCGGGAACATGGAACTCCGGCTGCGGTTCGTGCGACCAGGTCGTGGTCAGCGAGCGGGCGACGTGGAACCGGTCGACCTCGTCGAGTCGGGTGTTGCGACGCAGCAGTGGGAACGCCAGGCAGGTGGCGAGAACGACAAGGGCGACGATCACGAAGTAGAGCACTGGACCTGTCCTTCCGGACCAAGGTGGTCCCCCCTGGACGCCTCCGATCCTACGGGCGCACGCCGCGCGGCCTCCGTACGGGCGTCCCCCGGAGGCCTCGCAGACCCACGGACAGCACGCCCGTACCGAGCGCCAGCGACACCACCGTGAGCACCGCGTGCACGATCAGGAAGCCGGTGGCCGAGCCGTGGGAGAACGACCGCGGGTCCTTCCACACGTTCCGCAGGAAAGTGGGCCAGATCACCCACTGGAACACCCCGGTGACGAACAGGAAGGCCGCCGTGCGGCGTGAGAGGACCACGCCTCTCAGTGTCGCGGAAGCAGACAGCGGGGCGCCTTCCGGTATCCTTGGGACATCATGCGGACCTCCTCGGGCCTCCGGGCCAGTGCCGGCCTGCTGCTGTCCGCACTGCTGACGGTGGTCACGCCGGCCGCAGCGGAAACTCCTGGCACCGTCGGCGGCGACCTGCTCGCCAGCCACGGCCTGGTCGTTGCCAGCGGCGCGCCGAGGCTGCCGGCCACCGCGGCCGCCGGCTGGCTGGTCGCGGACCTCGACACCGGCGACATCCTGGCCTCGAAGGACCCGCACGGCCGGTTCGCCCCCGCGAGCACGCTCAAGACCCTCACGGCGGAGACGCTGATCCCGTTGCTGAGCCCGACGAAGTCGATCATCCCGACGTTCGACGACGTGAACGTCGAGGGCTCCAAGGTCGGCCTGAAGCAGCACCTGCGCTACACCGCTGCCGAGCTGTTCACCGCGATGCTGGTCGTGTCCGGCAATGACGCCGCGAACACCCTCGCGACCGCCAACGGCGGCATCCCGGCCACGGTCGCGGCGATGAACGCCGAAGCGGAGCGGCTGCAGGCGTTTGACACCCACGCTGTCAACGCGAACGGCCTCGACGACCCGCGGCAGCTGACCAGTCCGTACGACCTGGGGTTGATCGCCCGCGCCGCGATGCAGCTGCCGACCTTCCGCACCTACGTGGCGACCAAGCACTCGCAGGTCCGCGGTCCCGGCAAGACCAAGATCGCCATCAGCAGCCACGACAAGCTGCTCTACAACTACCCCGGCGCGATCGGCATCAAGAACGGCTACACCGTCAAGGCGCGGGCCTCGTTCATCGGTGCGGCCAGCCGCGGCGGCCATACCCTGATGGTCGTGCTCATGCGTACGCAGCCGCGCTACTGGCCGGAGGCGGCGGCCCTGCTCGACTGGGGCTTCGACGCCACGAAGGCGGGCGTCGCTCCGGTCGGCAAGCTCGTCGACCCCACCGGGTCGACCGACATCGCAACCCCTCAGCCATCGGCCTCGCCGGGTACGGCCGTGCTGGGAGCGAGCCTGTCCACCGCGAGGAGCGGTGGTCTGCCGATGCTCCCCACAGCGATTGTGGTGGCCGGAACCGCCGTGGTGGGTGGCGGCCTGCTCCGCGGCCGCCGACGCCGCCCCCGGAAGCTGACCCTGCCGAAGATCTGACCCGTCCCTAGCGGCGGGTGAGGCCCTGAAGGGTGCGCAGGGCGTGGATCGCGATGCCGGCAACGAGGGCGCCGAACGCAGCCGCCGTCACCGTCGCGGCGAGCTGCACCTTCTCCGCACCTGGCAGCGGTGCGCTCGGGGGTTGCTCCATAGGTCCGAGTGTGGCGTACCCCGGCTCCACCGGCTTCAGGCCCGCCGTGCGCGACGGCCTGACGTCGTCGTCGTACGCGGCAGTCACGACAAAGGCCGCGGTGTAGAGCACGAGGCGCGACACGAGGTTGAGGAACAGCAACAACCCGACCACGACGGCGAACGTGCCGTACGTCGCTTCACCCTTGCTCGTGGTCCGGCCGATGTAGAAGGCCGCGAAGAACTTCAGCACCTCGAAGCCGACCGCTCCGAACAGCGCCCCCCTCAGGAGGGGTCTGATCCGGGTCGGCACCTTCGCGAGCCGGGCGAACAGGTACAGAAAGATGCCGACGTCCACGACAGCACCCAGCAGATAGCTCAGGGCGATGGTGAAGACCTTGGCTCCGGTGGACTGGCTCAGCCCGAGGAGTTCCAGCACCGAGGCGGTCGCCGCCGTGGCCGCCCCGCTGAGGACGACCGAACCCGCGATCACCGCGAACAGCCCGACGAGGGCGACCAGGTCGGCAATCTTGATGGTGATGATGTTCCCCGCTGTCGGCGGGTGGTGCCACATCGTGCGAATGGCCTCGCGCAGCGCCTGGATCCAGCCGAGCCCCGACAGCAACGTGCCGGCGAGACCGATGAGGCCGGCCTTGCCCGCGCTGTGCTGGACGACGTCACCCACGGCGGCGGCGGTGGCCTTGCCGAGGTAGTCGTCGAGGCCGGATGTGACCTGCCTGCCGGCGTCGGCTCCCAGCGCCAGGCTGGTGACGTACACGGCGATCAGCAGGATCGGGAACAGCGACAGGAACCAGTAGAAGGTGACGGCAGCCGCCAGCCGGTCGCCGGTGCCCGCCTGGTAGCGGCCGAACATCCGGACCAGGTGGTCCACGACGGGGCGCTTGCGGCGCACGGTGGCGAATACCGAAGCGGGGGACATCACGACAGGTGCCTACCCCATCGAGTCAGGCGGAAGCGCAGGACCTGGAAGCGGCGCGCCGAAGGGGAAGTCCCGCTGCGGTCGCCACACACTGTCCTTGCCCTTCTCGAACAGCGAGAAGCCCCAGACCTGGAACCGCGCGTCATAGGTCGCGAGCCCCTCAAACGCCTTGTCCAGCAGCACTTCTGATACGTCGTGCGCGACCGTCACATGCGGGTGATAGGGGAAGTTCAACGTCCGGAAGAGCGGGCCGGTGCGGACCACGTGCTCAAGCTTCTCGCACTCGCTGATGCCGCGGGCCAGCGGCACGAACACCACGGGCGACACCGGCCGGAAGGTCCCCGAGCCGCGCAGGTGCATGACGAACGGCTCCGACTGCTCAGCAATCAGCCGCAGGTGCTCCTCGACCTCGTGCAGGTCGTCCGTTCTGAGCGCGGTCGGGGGCAACAACGTCACGTGCGGCGGGATGTCCGCAGCATTGGGGTCTCCGAGGCGTTCCCGCCAGCCCTGCAGCTCGGAGGTGTACGGCTCCGGGATCCCGATGGCGACGCCGATGTCGCGCTGGCTGTCACGTGAGGACATCAGTTCGGTGCCAGCAGCCCGATCCGGTCGCGCACTGCGGCCATGGTGGCGGCGGCGACCGGTCGAGCCGTCCTGGCGCCCTCCTGGAGCACGCTGTCGAGGTGGCCCGGATCGGCCATCAGCTCGGCGAACCTCGTGCGGACAGGTGCGAACATCTCGAGCACCGCCGCCGCGACGTCTGCCTTGAAGTCGCCGTACCCCTTACCGACGTACGCAGCCTGCAGGTCCTCCACGGACGTGCCGGTGGCGATCGACTGGATCGTCAGCAGGTTGGAGATGCCGGGCTTGTTCTCGACGTCGTACACGACCTCGCGACCAGTGTCGGTGACGGCGCTCTTGATCTTCTTGGTCGTTGCCTTGTCGTCCTCGATCACCCACAGCACACCGGGTCCGCCCTTGCTGGTGCTCATCTTGGCGGTCGGCTCGGCGAGGTCCTTGATGCGCTCCGCAGTCTTCTGGACGTACGGGTCCGGGACCGTGAAGGTGTCGCCGTACCTGCTGTTGAAGCGCTGCCCGAGGTCACGGGTGAGCTCGAGGTGCTGGCGCTGGTCCTCACCGACGGGAACCGCATGCGCCTGGTACAGCAGGATGTCGGCGGCCTGGAGGATCGGGTAGTTGAACAGCCCGACGTTGCCCCCGCCCTTCTCCTTGAACTGCGTCATCCGGCTCGCCTCGCCGAAGCCGGTGAGGCAGCTGAGCACCCAGGCGAGCTCGGGGTGCTCATGGATGTGGCTCTGGGCAAACAGGGCACTCTTGGTCGGGTCGACCCCCATCGCCAGCAGCTCGGCGATCAGCTTGCGGGTCTGCTGCCGGAGCTCCGCCGGGTCGGGCGAGATCGTCAGGGAGTGCAGGTCGGCGATGAAGAAGAAGCACTCGAACTCGTCCTGCATGGCCGCCCAGTGCCGCACCGCACCCAGGTAGTTGCCGAGGTGCTTGCCGGCACCGGTCGGCTGGATGCCGGACAGGACACGTCGTCGGGAGGACATCTGATGATTGTCCCATCCGCGCCACCTAGGGTGCACACGTGTATGACGTGGCGGTCGTCGGGGCGGGACCTGCGGGGTCCGCCGCCGCCCTCTCCGCGCTGCGGACACACCCCGGCGCGCGCGTGCTGCTGCTCGACAAGGCGGACTTCCCCCGCGACAAGTCCTGCGGCGACGGCATCGCCCCGCACGCGCTGGACGAGCTGGCCCGGCTCGGGACAGCCCACGTCCTGTCGGACCGGCCCCCGGTGGGCCGCCTCCGCCTGGTCTCCCCACGGGGTACGGAGGCGGTGTCGCGGCTGCGCCGACCGGATGTCGTGGTGCCCCGGATGCTCTTCGACGCCCGACTGGTCGAGGCCGCGGTCGCTCGGGGCGCGGAGCTGCAACGGCGCTCGGTGCGCCGCCTCGAGGAGCGCTCGTCGTCGGTGGTCATCGACGACGAGATCGAGGCCCGGGTCGTGGTCGGGGCCGATGGCGCCAACGGCGTCGTACGCCGACTCCTCGGCGTCCCGAAGCAGTCCGCCTCGACCGTCGCGGTCGCGGTGCGCGGCTACATCCCCTGGGAGACAAGCGATCCCGAGCAGCTCATCGTGATGGATGGGCGGGACTGGCCGGCCTATGCCTGGCGCTTCGACGCCGGCGACGGGACCTCCAACGTCGGCTTCGGGATGCTCCTGTCACACCTGCACGCGGTCGACCACGGCAAGGGCGCGCTGCACGAACGGCTCGTCGAGCTGCTCCCCGAGGCGGCCGGCGCTCTGCGTCTGCGGTCTCATCACCTGCCGCTGTCGACCTCCCGGCCGAGGCAACCCTCCGGTCGGGTGCTGTTGGCCGGCGACGCGGCCTCCCTCATCAACCCGCTGACCGGCGAGGGCATCTTCTACGCGTTGCTGTCGGGTCGGCTCGCCGGCGCGGCTGCGGTCGGCACGGGAGATGCGGGGCTCACCTACCGGCACCTGCTGGACCGCGAGCTGGGCAGGCACCTGCGGCACACCACGCTGCTCGCACGGATGACGGAGAACGGGCGGGTGCTCGAAGGCGGCGTCCGAGCTGCCCGGCGGTCTTCCGCCGCGATGGATGCGCTCGTCGAGGTCGGCCTCGGGCGCGGGCTGATCACCGCACCGCTGGTGCGCGCGCTCGCGGTCGAGGTCGGCCGGAAGCTGACGCGCCGGCGTTGAGGCACGGTCGTGCGCGGCAGCCGCATGACGGTGTCCGCGGTGCCGACCAAGATCCACAGAACCGGAGCAATCTGAAAGTGGCGTGTCGGGATTGCTCCGGTTCCGTCGATCATGCGCATCTGACGGGCCGCCGTCGCACCGAACATCACCCACGCTCAGGGCGGGTTGAGCACGTCCCGGACGACGCCGGCCTCGAGGTCGGCGAGATGCCCCACCTTCTCGGCGATGTAGGACTCCGCCCTCCCTCCGATGAGCGGCACGGCGACCTTGCACTCCCCCTCGATGGTGTGCCGGTTGCCACCGTCACCCCACGGCTCGATCGTCATCGTCCCCTTGAGCGAGGCCGGCGTCCCGGAGATCTCGGCCGTCCAGACCGCCCGACGGACACCGTCCACCAGCGGCCCCCAGACATCCGTGGTGGTGGCACGCGGCTCCGACGGCAGGAACTTCTGGAGGAAGCCAGGGATGCCCGACGGCAGGGCGCGGGAGATGACCAGGGAAACGCCACCGTCGTCCCGCACCGAACGGGAGATCAGCTGGGAGTCGTCGCGCAGCGCCGTCCCCCGCTGTGATGCCCATTCAGGGCCGGACAGCACCCCGAAGACCTCCTCGACCGAGGCCTCGCTCTCCACCACCCGTCGGAAGGACTTCACGACACCAGCGAGCGCAGGACGTCAGCCTCCTGGGCGGTGAGCTTCTTGGTCATCCCGATCGCGAAGTCCTCGGCCTTCCCGCCGATGAGCGGGATCGAAGCCTTGATGTCGCCCTCGACGATGTACCGACAGCCGGTGCCCGCCGGTTCCAGGCGCATGACCCCGCTGACCTTGATCGGCGACCCGGGCGTCTCGGCCTTCCAGACGCCGGCGCGACCGCCGGCCGAGGCCGGAGCCCACTCGTCGGTCTGCTTCACGCGGCCGTCCGAGGGCAGGAACTTGGTGAGGAAGCCCGGGATGCCCTCGGGCAGCTTGCGGGTGATCACCATCGTCACCGCGTCGCCGGCCGCGACGTCACGGGAGAGCACCTTGCTGTCGTCCGCGAGCTCCTTCGCCTTCGCGACCGCCCAGCCCTCCCCGCTGATCGCGGCGTAGGCCGCCTCGACGCCGGCCGGGATGTCGTACGTGACCGTGAACTTCTTCGACATTTTGCGGGTGCCCCTCTAGGACGCTTCGGAACCTACGTCAGGCACGATAGGGGTAACCCGGACGCGACTCACGCGCCTTCCGTCAAGTTCGCTCACCTCGAGGCGCCGGCCCCTCGCCTCGACCGCCTCGCCGACCCGCGGGACGTGACCCAGGGAAGCCATCACGAAGCCGGCCAGCGTCTCGTACGGGCCTTCCGGCAGTCGCATCCCGATCTGCTCCTCGACCTCGTCGAGGTTGAGCAGCCCGTCCGCTTCGATCGTGCCGCCGCGGTAGCGCTGGGACTCCGCGCTGGGCGCGTCGTGCTCGTCCCGGATGTCGCCGATGATCTCCTCGATGAGGTCCTCGAGGGTCACGATGCCCGCGGTGCCGCCGTACTCATCGACCACGATCGCGAGGTGGTGGCCCTCGCGGCGCATCTCCGACATGGCCGGGAGCACCTTCTTCGTGCCCGGCATGAGCTTCACCTCGCGGGTGATGTCGGAGACCTTCTTGGTCCGCGCCAGCGCCGCCGTCATGAGCAGGTCACGAACGTGCAGGAAACCCAGGATGTCGTCCTGCGAGCCGCGCGTGACGGGGTAGCGCGAGTGCGGCGCCGTCGCGGTGACCTTGGCCGCCCGGGCGACCGACATCGAGGCCTCGAGGAACTCCACCTCGGTGCGCGGGATCATCACCTCGCGAAGCTGCCGCTCCCCGGCCGCGAAGACGTCGTCGATGAGCTTGCGCTCATCCTTGCTCAGCGACTCGTGGGAGGCCACCAGGCCGCGGAGCTCCTCCTCGGTGATGGCGTCGCGCTTGGCGCTCGGGTCACCGCCGAGGGCGCGTACGACCATGTCAGTGCTGTGGCTGAGGACCCACACAACCGGGCGCATGATGGTCGCGAACCGGTCCAGCACCGGCGCGAGGAGCACTGCGGCCCCCTCGGCGCGTTGCAACCCGAGGCGCTTCGGGACGAGCTCGCCGATGACGATCGCCACGTAGCTGATGACCAGCGTGATGAGGATCAGCGCACACACGTCGGCGACGCCCGAGGACAGCCCCGCGTCCTCCAGCACCGGCTGCAGGTGATGGGAGAGGCGAGCCTCACCGAAGGCTGCGGACATGAAGCCGGCGAAGGTCACACCGATCTGGGCAGCCGCCAGGAACCGGTTCGGGGTGGCGGTCAGCTCAGCGACCCGCTCACCACGCTTTCCGCGCTCGGCGAGGTTGCGAACCTGGCTCTCGCGGAGCGAGACCAGCGCGATCTCCCCGGCGACGAAGACCCCGCCGAACACGATGAGCACCACGATGAGCGCGCTGCTGAGGAGGATGTCGTTCACGGCGCTGCGACTCCGGGGGCTCGCAGCGCCGGTCTACTCGGAGGGTGATCCACTTGCTGAGCCTAACGGGCCAGCGACCCGAAGCCTCTAGAACTCCGCGAGCGCAGCGTTGAACGTCGCGCTCGGGCGCATCACCGCGTCGGTCTTGGCCTTGTCGACGTAGTAGTAGCCACCCAGGTCGGCCGGGTGACCCTGTACGGCCAGCAGCTCGGCCGTGATGGTCTGCTCGGCGTCGGCCAACCGCGCGGCCAACGGCGCGAAGAGCGCCGCAGCCGCGGGGTCGTCGGTCTGCTCCGCGAGCGCCTGAGCCCAGTAGAGCGCGAGGTAGAAGTGCGAGCCGCGGTTGTCGATCTGGCCGACCTTGCGAGCCGGTGAGCGGTTCTCCTCCAGGACGCGGCCGGTCGCCGCGTCGAGCGTGCGCCCGAGCAGCGTGGCCCGGGGGTTGTCGGTCTTCTCGCCGAGGAACTCGGGCGAGACGGCCAGCGCCAGGAACTCACCGAGGGAGTCCCAGCGCAGGTAGTCCTCCTTGACGAGCTGCTGCACGTGCTTGGGTGCCGAGCCACCGGCCCCCGTCTCGAAGAGCCCGCCGCCGGCCATCAACGGCACGATGCTCAGCATCTTGGCGCTGGTGCCGAGCTCGAGGATCGGGAAAAGGTCGGTGAGGTAGTCGCGGAGCACGTTGCCCGTGACGCTGATCGTGTCCTCACCCTTGGCGGCCCGCTCGAGGGTGAACCGGGTGGCGGCGGCGACGTCGAGGAACTGCAGGTCCAGACCCGACACGTCAAGGGTGGCCAGCACGGCGTGGACCTTCGTGAGCACCTCGGCGTCGTGGGCGCGGGTCTCGTCGAGCCAGAACACCGCCGGCGAGCCGGTGGCGCGGGCCCGGGTGACAGCGAGCTGCACCCAGTCCGTGATGGGGGCGTCCTTGGTCTGGCAGGCCCGGAAGATGTCGCCGGCCTTGACGTCCTGCGTGAGCAGCACGGTGCCGTCCGAGGCGACGACCTGCACCACCCCGTCGGTGCCGATCTCGAACGTCTTGTCGTGGCTGCCGTACTCCTCGGCCTTCTGCGCCATCAGCCCGACGTTGGGCGTGGTGCCCATCGTCGTGGGGTCGAATGCCCCATGCGTACGGCAGAAGTCGACGGTCTCGGCGTAGAGCGGCGCGTAGGAGGAGTCCGGGATCACGTAGAGCGTGTCCTGGAGCTGGTCCGCAGCGTTCCACATCTGCCCCGAGGACCGGATCGCGGCCGGCATCGAGGCGTCGATGATGACGTCGGACGGCACGTGCAGGTTGGTGATGCCCCTGGAGGAGTCGACCATCGCCACCGGCTGCGCGGCCAAGATGGCGGCGACCTCGGCGTCCACCTGCGCGCGTAGGTCGTCGGGGAGCTTGGCGACCTCGGCCGCGATCGCAGCGAAGCCGTCGCGGGGGCTGGCGCCACCGGGGGGCGCACCGAACTTCGCGAACATGTCCGCGAAGTACGCCTCGACGACGTAGCCGAAGATGATCGGGTCGGAGACCTTCATCATGGTGGCCTTGAGGTGCACCGAGAACAGCACGCCTTCGGCCTTGGCCGCCACGACCTGCTCGGCGAGGAAGGCCTGCAGGGCCGCCTTGCGCATCACCGCAGCGTCGACGATCTCGCCGGCCAGCACCTTCAGCCCCGACGTCAAGGCCGTGGTGGTGTCGCCCGACACAAGCTGGATCGTGAGGGTGTCCGCGGCCGCGAGGGTGACCGAGGTCTCGGAGTGCCGGAAGTCGCCGTCGGTCATCGTGACGACCCGGGACTTCGAGGCGCTGCTCCACGCCCCCATCGAGTGCGGGTGCTTGCGGGCGTACCCCTTGACCGACAGCGGCGCGCGCCGGTCGGAGTTGCCCTCGCGCAGCACCGGGTTGACGGCGCTGCCCTTGACGGCGTCGAACCTGGCCTGGACCTCCGGTGCGCTCGCAGCGTCCTCCGGGTAGTCCGGTACGGCGAAGCCCGCGGCCTGCAGCTCCGCGACGGCCGCCTTCAGCTGCGGCAACGAGGCGCTCACGTTGGGCAGCTTGATGATGTTGGCCTCGGGCGTCTTGGCCAGGGCGCCGAGCTCGGCCAGCGCGTCGGGCCCGAGGTCGAACGCGGCCAGAATCCTTGCTGCCAAGGAGATGTCGCGGGTCTCGACGGCGACGCCGGCCTTGTCCGCGTACGCCTGGAGGACGGGCAGCAACGAGTGCGTCGCGAGGGCGGGAGCCTCATCGGTGTAGGTGTAGATGATCTTCATCGGGCCGGCCATCAGATGAGGCCGAGCTCGCGGACGGCGTCGCGCTCCTCAGCGAGCTCGTTCACCGACGCGTCGATCTTGGCTCGCGAGAAGTCGTTGATCTCGACGCCCGAGAGGATCTCCCACTCGCCGTTCACGGCCTTGCAGGGGAAGGAGCTGATGAGACCCTCGGGCACACCGTAGGAGCCGTCGGAGGCGACGCTCGAGGAGGTCCAGTCCGTGCCGTTGACCCAGTCGTAGACGTGGTCGATCGCCGCGTTGGCGGCCGATGCCGCGGAGGAGGCTCCGCGCGCCTCGATGATCGCCGCGCCGCGCTTGGCGACGGTCGGGATGAAGGTGTCCTTGAGCCAGGACTCCTCCACGAGGGATGCGGCGCTCTTGCCGCCGACCTGGGCGGTGTAGAGGTCGGGGTACTGCGTCGCGGAGTGGTTGCCCCAGATCGTCATCTGCGAGATCTCGGTGACCGGCACGGCGAGCTTGGCGGACAGCTGCGAGAGCGCGCGGTTGTGGTCGAGCCGGGTCATCGCCGTGAAGCGCGAGGCCGGCACGTCGGGAGCGTTCTGCTGGGCGATGAGGGCGTTGGTGTTGGCCGGGTTGCCGACGACCAGGACCTTGATGTCGCCGGCGGCGTGCTCGTTGATGGCCTTCCCCTGCGGGCCGAAGATGCTGCCGTTCGCGGACAGCAGGTCGCCACGCTCCATGCCGGGGCCGCGGGGACGGGCCCCGACGAGCAGGGCGACGTTGGCGCCGTCGAAGGCAGTCTTGAGGTCGTCGGTGATGTCGATGCCGGCGAGCAGCGGGAAGGCGCAGTCGTCGAGCTCCATCGCGGTGCCCTCTGCGCCCTTCAGCGCCGGGGTGATCTCGAGCAGGCGCAGGCGCACCGGGGTGTCGGGGCCGAGCAGGTGGCCGGAGGCAATGCGGAACAGCAGGGCGTAGCCGATCTGGCCCGCCGCTCCGGTGACGGTGACGTTAACGGGAGTGGCCATGCGAGCTCCTCGATCAGCAAACGAAGTGTTGCCGACAGCCTAGGAGGTCACCGGAATGGCGTTGGCAAGGGCTACGACTGCCAGGCCCACGACGAGCAGGACGGCAGCGTCGACGCCTCGCGACCGCACCACGAGCAGCCCGGCCTGGCGGGCCGGCAGGGTGAGGCGCAGCGCCGCGGCCAGGCAGAACCCGAGCCCGACCAACGCCGAGCCGAGGCGCCAGGTGTGCAGCACCCCGGCGCCGAACAGGCCGGCGCCGACGACCAGGAGCACGGCCAGCAGGGGGAGCTGCTTCACGGGTTCGTGGTCCCCAGTCGCGCCGGCGGCGGCTCGGAACCGCGGAGGACGAGCACCGCCAGGTCGGCCTGGGCAGCCCGGACCAGCACGTGGTCGGTGGTGAAGCCGGCCATGCTCGTGAAGGGGATCTGGGCGCCGGCAAGCCGGGAGGCCACGTCGGCGAGAAAGCCGACCTGCTCCCACGGGAGCGGGCCGGGGAAGGTGATCCGTCGCCAGCCGAGCTCGATGGCCAACGGCCCGTCGGGGTGCGCGTGCTCGGCGCACACCAAGGTGACCTCGTCGCCGTCGTCCACCAGCCCGAAGAAGCCGGCCGGGAGGGTGCTGGGGCGCCAGCCTGCCGGCCAGCGCGCCACGGCGAGGTGCGTCGGGTCCAGCTCGGGGCGCAGGTCTGTCAGTGCTGTCACCGGCCGCCCTCCCTTAGGTCCCGGCGCGAACACTAGCGAGGTGACCCGTGTGTGACCGCCCAGGGACGCGGGTAGGGGTCTGAGGAGACCTGCGCACGCCCCGGGTGCAGCAGTCACTGTCCGTCATCGAACCCGCACTCCTGAGGAGGACCTGCTCGTGACCACGCCACACCTCCGCCTGGAGGAGACCGGCCAGACCTTTGCCCTCACGGACCTGCTCACGACCGTCGGCCGGGGACCGGGAGTCAACATCTCGCTGCCCGACGCCAGCGTGTCGCGACTGCACGCCGAGCTCATCCGGCGCGGGCCCCACCTGTACGTGTCCGACCTGGGCCTGTCCGTCAACGGCACGCGGGTCAACGGCCGCCCCATCGGCCAGCGGGTGCTGGCCGAGGGTGACGTGCTGTCCTTCGGGACCGTCCGCACCCGCGTCGGCGGGCTGTCGGCGGCCGCTGGTGACGACACCGTCGAGCTACGCCGGATCTCGGCGCCCGACCTCACCCGGCGCGAGGTGGAGGTGCTCACCTCGCTGTGCCGGCCAGCCCTGCAGCAGGACGCTTTCGTGGCACCTGCCAGCGCCCACGACATCGCCGACGAGCTGGTCGTCACCGAAGCGGCCGTGAAGCAGCACCTGCTGCGGCTCTACCAGAAGTTCCGCATCGGGGAGGGCATCAACCGCCGCGCCCGGCTGGCCAACGAGGTCATCAGCGCCGGCGTCGTCCGCCCGCTGCCGCAGGACGCCGACGTCCTGCGTGCCGGCTAGCGCAGCCCGGCCTTGCGCTCGGCCATCTCGATGCAGTTGCGGAACAGCATCGCGACGGTGGTCGGGCCGACACCGCCGACGCGCGGCGTGATCGCGCCGGCGACCTCGTTGCAGGCCTCGTCCACGTCCGGGAGCAGCTTCTTGCCCTCGTAGCGGACGCCGCCGCCGATCACGGTCGCGCCGGGCGTGATGTGCTCGGGCTTCAAGATCCCCGGTACGCCCGCGGCAGCGACCACGACGGACGCCCGTCGGGTGTAGACGTCCCAGTCCGGCACGCCGGTGTGCACCACCGTCACGGCGGCGTTGGCGGTCGGGCGTTTCTGGGTCAGCAGCAACGACAGCGGCCGGCCGAGGGTGGTGCCGCGGCCGAGGATGCAGACCTCCTTGCCGGAGATGGCGATCTCGTAGTGCGCGAGCAGCGCCTCGATGCCGGCCGGGGTGCACGGCACCGGACCCGGCATCCCGAGGGCGAGCCGGCCCATGTTGGTCGGGTGCATCCCGTCGTTGTCCTTGTCGGGGTCCATCTCCGACAGCGCCGCGTCGAAGTCGACCTGCGGCGGGGTGGGGTGCTGGAAGATCATCGCGGTGACGGCTGGGTCGTCGTTGAATCGATGAATCACGTCAATCACCTGTGAGGTGGTCGCGTCCTGACCGAGGTGCGCGTGCGGGCTGCGCAGCCCCAGCTCGGTCGCCTTCGCCATCTTCATGCCCACGTAGCCCGCGCTCGCGGAGTCGTCGCCGACCAGGATGGTGCCGAGCCCGGGCGTGATGCCGGCGGCCTTGAGGGCGGCGATGCGCGGGACCAGGTCGGCGAAGACCGCCGCAGCGACAGGGGCTCCGGGGAGCAGGCGAGCGGTCATCGGGCGTCTCCGTGGGTCACGTCCGGAGAGCCTAGTGGTCCCGCCCCTAGGCTTCCGGACGTGTCCAAGCCACCGCCCGCAGTCCTGCTCGCGTACCGGTTCTTCGGCTGGCGGGTGGGTCCTGCGTACCGGGAGTGGGTGCACGACGACATCACCCGTACCGGCTGGATCTTCCGGCAGGGTGCACCGGCGCTGGCCGCTGTGCTGCTCGTCGGTGCCGGGGTCGCCGCCGTGGTGGACGGCGACACCGGCCGGATCGGGACGCTGGTGTTCGTGGTCGGCGCGATCTGCCTGTTCCTGCGACGAAGCCTTCAGGAACGGGCGCTGCGCCAGCAGGGGATCGACGCCAGCGGCACCCCGTTGAAGGAGGCACCCTGGTACACCGACGAGCACGCCCGCCGGCGCCGCAACGTGCTCGGCACCGTCGGTACGGTCGTGCTGGTGGTCGCGGCGATGACGATCCTGGCGCTGCGTTCAGCGCCCTGACTGTCACGGTGACGCGTCAGTGGAAGAAGTGCCGCGTACCGGTGAAGTAGAGCGGGACGCCGGCGACCCGACAGGCCTCGATCGTCTCGTCGTCACGCACCGAACCTCCGGGCTCGACGATGGCGCGCACCCCGGCGTCGAGCAGGATCTGCGGGCCATCGGCGAACGGGAAGAAGGCGTCGGAGGCGGCCACCGAACCCGCAGCGCGTGCGCCTGCGCGGGCGACCGCGAGCTTGCAGGAGTCGACGCGGTTGACCTGACCCATCCCGACGCCGACCGAGGCGCCGCCTGACGCGAGCAGGATCGCGTTCGACTTCGCGGCGCGGACCGCACGCCAGGCGAAGGCGAGGTCGGCGAGCACCTCGGCCGAGACCGCGTCGCCGGTCGCAAGCGTCCAGCCGGCCGGGTCGTCCCCGGGCGCCTGGAGGCGGTCGGCGACCTGCATCAGCAGCCCGCCGGAGACGGGGCGGACCTCGACCGGTGCGACGTCGTGGGCGCCGACCTTGAGGAGTCGGATCGAGGGCTTCTTGGACAGCAGCTCCACGGCGCCGGCCTCGTAGCCGGGGGCCAGCACGACCTCGGTGAAGATCTCGCTGACCTTCTCGGCCATCGCCAGCGACACCGGCACGTTGGTGGCGATGACGCCGCCGAACGCCGACACCGGGTCGCACTCGTGGGCCTTGAGGTGAGCCTCCGCGACGGAGGCGCCGACCGCGATCCCGCACGGGTTGGCGTGCTTGATGATCGCGACGGTCGGGACGTCGCCGTGGTCGTGGGCCGCCCGCCAGGCGGCGTCGGCGTCGACGTAGTTGTTGTAGGACATCTCCTTGCCGTGCAGCTGCTCGGCGTCGGCCAGGCCCCCACGGCCGTTCTTGTACAGCGCCGCCTGCTGGTGCGGGTTCTCGCCGTAACGCAGGACGGCCGAGCGGTCCCAGGTGCCGCCGGCCCAGGCCGGGAAGCCCTCGACGGCGTCGCTGCCGTCATAGGACGAGGCGAACCACGAGGCGACGGCGACGTCGTAGGACGCGGTGTGCTGAAAGGCTTTGGACGCCAGCGCCCGGCGCTGCTCGAACGTGAAACCGCCGGCCTCGACGGCCTCGAGCACCGCGCCGTAGGACGCCGGGTCGACGACGACCGCGACCGACGGATGGTTCTTGGCGGCCGCCCGGACCATCGTCGGACCGCCGATGTCGATCTGCTCGACGCACTCGTCGGGCGCCGCCCCTGAGGCGACCGTGTCGGTGAACGGGTAGAGGTTCACGATGACCAGGTCGAACGGCTCGACGCCGAGGTCCTTCAACTGCTGCACGTGGTCGGGCAACCGTCGGTCGGCGAGGATCCCGGCATGCACCCGGGGGTGCAGCGTCTTGACGCGGCCGTCGAGGCACTCGGGGAAGCCGGTGAGGGCGTCCACGGCGGTGACCTCGACACCGGCCTCGCGGAGCTTCGCGGCGGTGGAGCCGGTGCTGACGAGCTCGACGCCGGCCTTGGCCAGCCCGCGCCCGAGCTCCTCGAGACCGGTCTTGTCGTACACGCTGACGAGCGCGCGCTTCACAGGAATCTTCACGGGATGGTGACCTTTCGTCCGGAAACGGTGAAGCCCTCGCGGGCCATGCGCCCGACCGCATCGACGAGCATCGCTCGCTCCGCGGTCTTGATGCGCTCGTGCAGGGCGTCTTCGGTGTCGTCGTCCAGGACCGGCACGCCGGCCTGCGCGACGATGGCGCCGGTGTCGATGCCGTGGTCGACGACGAACAACGTGCAGCCGGTCACCTTCACGCCGTAGGCGAGCGCCTCGCGCGGGCCGTGCATACCGGGGAAGCTCGGCGACAGCGCCGGGTGGGTGTTGAGGGTCTGCCCCTCGAACCGGTCCAGGAAGCGCTTTCCGACGAGCTTCATGAAGCCGGCCAGCACGATGAGGGTCGGATCGTGGCCGGCGACCAGGTCGGCCAGCGCCGCGTCCCAGTCCTCGCGATCCTCGAAGTCCGTCAGCGGCAGCACGAACGTCGGGAGGCCCAAGGCGTGTGCCCGCTGCTCCCCGAGGGTGCCCGCGCGGTCGGCGCCGACCGCCACGACGGCGGCGCCCCACGCCGGGTCGGCGGAGGCGTCCAGCAGGGCCTGCAGGGTGGTGCCGCTCCCCGAGACGAGGACGACGAGACGTGCGGTCACGCGGGGGTTCCTCCGGGGGCCTTCGGCGAACGGGGTGGCGCTTCGAACGGATGGTGCGGAGGGGAAGGCCGCCAGCCTAGCGGGGTGTCCAGTGGCCACGGAACGCGCCAAAACCGGCAAGGATGCACACCGACCGCGCCCGCACATCCTTGGAGCTCCCATGACCACGCCGTCGGACCCGTTCGAGCCTCCCTCGTCCAGCTCGCCGCCACCGCTGCCGCCCTCGGGCTACCCGCAGCAGCCACCGCCGCCCGGGTACGGACCACCGCCCGGGTACGGGGCGCCGCCGCCTCCCTACGGGAGCCCGCCGTACGGGGCGCCGCCGCAGCAGTGGGGCCCACCCGCTGGCTACGGCCAACCGGGCGGCGCGAAGACCGGGACGAACGGGATGGCCATCGCCTCGTTGTGCTGCGGCATCGTCGGCTGCGCCTACGGGATCCCGGCTATTCTCGCGATCGTCTTCGGCTTCGTGGCCAGGGGCCAGATCAAGCGGGAGCCCCAGAACGGCGGTGGCATGGCCCTCGCCGGGATCATCCTCGGCTTCGTCTGGATCGCGGCGGGGATCGCCCTGGTCGTCGGCATTGCCATGGCGGGCTTCAACGACTGCACCAACTCCTACAACTGCTGATGCTCCGCCTTCGGACCTGCGCGATCCGAACCGGTGCCTTGCTCGCCACGACCGTCGCCGTGTCGCTGCTCCACGTCACGGGTCGAGCTCGGACGACCTGCCTGCTCCGGATGCTCTGCGGCGTGCCCTGTCCGCTGTGCGGAGGCACGACCGCGGCGGTAGCCGTCGGCCGCGCTGACCTGCTGGGGGCGCTGCGCGCTTCGCCGCTGGCGGTGCTCGGTGCTCTGGCGTTCGTCGCCGCGCCAAGCCTGCCCCGTCCTACCCTGCGCTCCCGTCAGCTGTGGATCGTCATCGCGGTCGTCGCCGTGGCCGCCGAGGTGTGGCAGCTGTTCCGCTTCGGGACCATCTAGCTGACGCAGCATCTCCGTGGCGCCCGTTGTTGCCTCGCGCACTTCTGACAGCCGACCACAGTTCCGACGACAGCGCTGGAGCCGAGACAGGCGGGAAGCCCCTGCTGCCGCTACACAGAAGTTCTCTGCGAATCACGACTATGACGTGATCTGTGCAATCACGGCTAAGAGGTGATCGTGGAGAAACATCTTCGTAGGCGCTGGGGAGAAGTCCTGGGACTCCGCGTCGCGCCGGGCGTGGGCCGGGGGGCGCCCGGTCCTGTCAGCAGAGGCGGTTCTAGCGCCGACGGATCGCCACGGCTGCTGCCGCGGCCGCTGAGAGGCCGACTTCCGCCGCCACGGCGAGACCGACCTTCCACGGCGACGGGCCGACCGCGGCCAGCCGACCACCGCCGAGCGGGCCCCCGGACAACGCGCAGAGCGCGGCGACGGCCATCCCCACGGTTGGTCCGAGCAGGCTGGCCTCGAGCGCTGCGGTGGTGGCCGAGGAGATCCGTAGCCGGCGGGCCAGCAGGACCCCGGCGGTCGCGCCGGCCCCGAGCGGGACGACCAGGCCCAGCACGCCGAGCCAGAGCGGCGTCTGGCCCCCGGGCAGAGCCGCGAGCAGCGGGAAGGCCGGCACCGCCCCGAGGGTCGTGCCGAACGGGCCCACCGACGTCCCGACCCCCACGGCGAAGCCCGGGCCGGCGGTCCAGCTCAGGCCCCACACGGCGGCGTTCGGCACGAGCAGCACGCCGAGCAGGAGCAGCGCGATGCCGCCGACCAGGCCGGGGTCGGTGGCTCCGGCCAGGGCGGTGGCGCGACCCGCGTGCACGGCCAGCGACAGCCCCGCGACCAGCGCTCCGCCCGCGACCAGCAGGCCGACGGCCGCCGCGGTGCCGACGCCGAGCCAGCGGGCTCGGGCAGGTAGCCGCCCGCACGCAGCGAGCAGACCCGCTTCGCGCAGCACCCCCGAGCCGGCGCCGACGCCGGCGGCGAGGAAGGCGCCGAGCAGCGCGCGTACCGGGTCAGGGGTGATGGTGTGGGTGGCGGAAACCGCAGCCACGACCGCAGCCCCGAGGGCGTACGGGGCGGCCACGGCCAGCGTCAGCTGGAAGGCCTGCTTCGGGGTCGCGACGGGATGGGTGCGGGTGGCGTGCCGGCCGGCCCGGTGCAGCAGCAGCAGGGGCAGGGCAAGCAGCCCGAGCGGGGTCAGCCCGACGGCGCCGCCGGGGATGCTGAGCCAGGCACCGTGGCCGAGCAGCCAGAGCTGGGCAGCGGTGCGGGTCGCCTCCGCGGCACCGGATCCGGAGCGCGAGTCGGCGGCCCAGGACAACAGCACCGGGACCGCGAGGGTCACCAGCCCGGCGCCGAGCGCCCATCCGGCGGCGATGAGCCCGGGGGAGAGCGCACTCGGCGCTGTCCGGCGCGGCGGCGGCGCAGGCCGGGAGAGCGGCCGGCGGTCAAGGGTAGAAGTCATCGCGCCTCGACTGTCCCAGGAGTCCCGCGCTGATCACGGTCACCACGCCGAGGCCTCCCCCGATCCCTTGGGTCCACACCCCTGAGCGTGGTCGTGGGGGCAGTGGTGAGACGCAGCAGGGCCCGTGACCCCTGGCGGGAGCACGGGCCCTGTGAGCCGTTCGGGTACTACAGGTTCTTCATGATCTCGCGCATCAGCTCGGCGGTCGCCGACGGCGTCTTGCCGACCTTGACGCCGGCGGCCTCCAGGGCCTCCTGCTTGGCCTGGGCCGTGCCGGAGGAGCCCGAGACGATGGCGCCGGCGTGACCCATGGTCTTGCCCTCGGGG
>JBKJVH010000119.1:0-6953 GCA_046590985.1 Mycobacteriales bacterium | reverse complement strand
GACAACCCGCCGTACCACATGGCCGGGTGGCTGCATGACGTGTCGCCCGAGGTGCGGCGACGCATCTGGTGGGGTGCCATCGACACGATCGCCGAGCTCAACGCGCTCGACCCCGCGACCCTGGACCTGCCGCCCCTGCTGAGTGGCCTCGACGACCAGATCGCCTACTACGAGGGCTTTCTGGAGTCCGTCGAGAAGGACGAAGCCGTGCCGATGGCCCGCCGGGCGCTCGCCTGGATCAAGGACAACCTGCCCGACCCCGAGCCGCTCGTCCTGTGCTGGGGCGACGCCAGGCCGGGCAACATCATGTACTCGCCCGAGGGGGAGCGACTGGCCGTGCTCGACTGGGAGATGGTCTGCCTGGGATCGCCGTCGCAGGACATCGCCTGGGCCTGGTTCCTGGACCGGCACCACTGCGAAGGCATGGGCGTACCGCGCCTGGACGGGTTCCCGTCGCGGGAGGAGACCCTCGCGCGCTTCGAGTCGCGAAGCGGACTGAAGGCCACCAGCTTCGACTTCTACGAGGTCTGGGCCGGCTTCCGGTTCTGCGTGATCATGGCCAGGCTCGCCGTCATCTTCAAGGACTGGGGGCTGCTCCCCCCGGAGGACGGCATGGCGCAGGAGAACGCCGTCACCAAGCTCACCGAGACCGTTCTCCAGGAGCGAGGTGCCTCGTGCTGAGTCCTCTCGACGAGCTGCCGATCCACCAGGTCGCGGAGACCATGGCGAACGTCGGGACGTCGGACCGCAACTTCTACGACCGTTGCTACTTCAACCTCCACGGTGGCACCGAGGAGTTCTTCCTGGCCTTCGGGATCGGGCAGTACCCCAACCTCAACGTGATGGACGGCTTCATCGTCGCGAGCTTCGCGGACCGGCAAACCGTGGTCCGGGCCTCGCGACCGCTGGGCCTGGACCGCCTTGACACCCAGGTGGGACCGCTGCGCGTCGAGGTCATCGAAGGGCTGAAGAAGGTCCGCTTCGTCTGCGAGGAGACCGACGGCTTCGGGGTCGACGTGACCTGGGAGGGCTTCATCCCAGCGTACGAGGAACCCCGCATGATCATGGAGACCGGCTTCGGCCGGCAGACGATGAACACGATGCGGTTCCTGCAGACCGGTGCGTGGACCGGGTCGATGCTGCTCGACGGTCGGTCCGTCGAGGTCACGCCGGATCGCTTCTGGGGCTCCCGTGATCGCTCTTGGGGGGTCCGCCCCGTCGGTGAGCCGGAGCCACCGGGCGCCACCCCGGCGATGAGCGGCTTCTACTGGAACTACTTCATCACCCGCTTCCCCGACAGCTCGATCGTGTACATGTGCCAGGAGGACGGGTTCGGCCGCCGGAGCATCGAGGAGGGGCTGCGGTTGTTCCCGGACGGTCGGGTCGAGCACCTCGGGCGGCCGGAGCACGCGCTCCGGTTCGCTTCCGGCACCCGCATGGTCACCGGGGCGACGGTCACCTTCCGCGAGGGGTTGGTGCTCGAGGGGGAGTGCCTACGGCCGATCCACCTGGCCCGGGGGACCGGCTACGGCTTCGACGCGGACTGGCGGCACGGCATGTGGCACGGGGACGAGCTGGTGGTCCAGAAGCGTGACTATGCGGCCGACGACCCGGCCAACGTCCCGATCGTCGGGGCGATCGTGGACCACCTCGCGCGCTTCACCACGAACGACGCCGCTGACGGTGTCGGCTACGGTCTGCTCGAGGTCATGACCATGGGCCCGCACCCGCAGTACTTCACGGCTTGGGATGACGTTGCCGGTTAAGACGCAACCGCCTGTCGAGCTCGTGGCGCCGGGGATCTGGTGCGTTCCGACCGTGGTGCCCGACAACCCGATCGGCTGGACGCAGACCTACCTCATCGAGTCCTCGGACGGCCCCTACCTCGTCGACACCGGCTGGAACCACGACCTGGCATGGGCGGACCTGCTGGCCGGGCTGGTTACCTGCGGCACGACGGTGGCCGACGTGCGGGGTGTCCTGGTCACCCACCACCACCCGGACCACCTGGGGCTGGTCGGCCGGGTCCGCGAGGCGAGCGGCTGCTGGGTCGGGATGCACGATGCGGACAGCGAGCTGTCCCGCCGGCACCGCGAGATCCTGCTCGATGACCCGCACCTGCAGACCGCCGAGACCCTGGTGCTGCTGAAGGCTGCCGGGGCCGGCCCCTGCGAGATCGACGAGATGCTCACCGCGCACGCCGCGTTGCGGATGCCGATCCCGGAGCTGCCCGACAGGTCGCTGTCGACCGGCACCCTGCAGCTCGGGGACCGGCGCGTCGAGCTCCTGCACACCCCGGGTCACACGCCCGGGCACCTCTGCCTGCGGCTGGACGGTCGGCTGCTCACGGGGGACCACCTGCTCAAGACGATCTCCTCGCACGTCGGGCTCTACGGGTTCGAGGCCGCCGTAGACGATCCGCTTGCCGACTACTTCTCCTCGCTGACGCTGCTCACCGGGGACGAGCCGGTGGAGGTGCTGCCAGCGCACCGCGGTCGGTTCACGGGCGTTGACAGCCGGGTGGCGGAGCTCCTGGAGCACCACCAGGATCGCCTCACCGAGATCAAGGAGGCCCTCGCCGGCGGCCCGCTGACGCCGTGGGCGCTGGCGCGGGCCATGACCTGGAACCGGCCATGGGACGAGCTGCCCCGCGGCATGCTGCGGGCGGCGCTCGGTGAGGCGATGGCGCACGTGCGGCTGCTCGAGCACGAGCGCGTGGTCGTCATCGACACGGGCGACCCGAACCAGGTGCGGTTGGTCTGAGGGGTTGTCCGAGGATCAGAGCCGGGAGACCACCGGGTAGACCGTCTCCTGCCCCGACCGGCCCTTGGTGTCGAGGTACTCCGGGGCGGCCCAGCGGAACCTGTCGCGGACCTGTTCGTGGACGCTGCTCGACACCAGGATCGAGGCCCGTCCCGCCCGCCCGGCCAGGCCCGAGAGCCGGAAGGCCAGGTTCGTGGTGTCACCGACCACGCTGATCGCCGAGTGCGTGAGGGTCGTGACCGCGGCCGGTCCGCAGACGACCGCCCAACCCATCCGCACCACCGCGCCGTCGGGTCCGCGCAGCCGCAGGGTGGGAGCCATCTCGTCCACCCGCTGGCTCGCGGCCAGCGCGAAGCGCACGGCCAAGTCATTCGCGTCGGGGATCTGGTCCAGCTCCCACACCGCGAAGATGGCGTCCCCGGCGTAGTGGTTCAGGGTGCCCCGGTGAGCGGCCAGCAACGCGGTGAGCTCCTCGTACAGCGTCTGCAGCGTCTCGGCGACGAGGGTGTGCTCGGTGACCTGGGAGATCGTGGAGTAGCTCGTGAGGTCTCCGACGACCATCACCATCGAGGTGAGGTTGATCGAGGCGATGGTCTCGCGGCCGCTGCCGGCGATGCTCTCGCCGGTGAAGACGCCGGACTGGAACGCGAACTCCGAGGTGCCGGCCGTGACCCAGTCGCCGGCTTTGAGCGGGTGCGGCATCGCGCGGCTGACGCGTGAGCCGTTGATGCGGGTCCCGTTCGTGCTGGTGTCGACCAGGTACGCCTCCCGGAGGCGCTCATCCAGGCGGATCTCGAAGTGGGTACGGGAGAGCACCGGGTCGGCCAGCAACACCCGGTGGGCGTCGTCGATGCCGGCGCACTCGCGGCCGACGAAGATCCGGTCGTCCACCGGGAAGGCGCGCTCCTGGGGACTGCCCGGGCTCAGCACGAGGTAGGCCAGTGGCATCCGAACCCCCTTGCTTTGCCGTGGCAGCCAGCCTAGCGAACCACGGCAAAGCCGCTCAGAGGCGCTCGAGGATGACCCCGGGGGCGAGCGCGCCACCCGCGCACATCGTCAGCAGCGCGAACTGCTTGTCGGTGCGCTCGAGCTCGTGCAGCGCGGTGGTGATCAGGCGCGCGCCGGTGGAGCCGACCGGGTGCCCCAGGGCCAGCGCGCCGCCGTTCACGTTGATCTTCTCCATCGGGATGTCATGGACCCGCTGCCACGAGAGCACGACCGAGGCGAAGGCCTCGTTGCACTCGAACAGGTCGATGTCGGAGATCGTCATGCCGGCCTTCTTCAGGACCTCGCGGGTGGCGTCGACGGGGCCGTCGAGGTGGTAGTAGGGGTCGGAGCCGACGTTGACGCGGGCCACGATGCGGGCGCGTGGCTTGAGCCCGCGCGCCTCGGCCTTCTCGCGGGTCATCCACAGCACCGCGGCGGCGCCGTCGCTGATCTGCGAGGAGGTGCCGGCGGTGTGGATGCCGCCCTCGAGCACCGGCTTGAGCTTCGCCAGCCCCTCGCGGGTCGTGTCGCGCAGGCCTCCGTCGCGGTCGACGATCTGCGTGCCGGTGACGGTGCCCTCGGCGTCGAAGACCGGGGCCTCCATCGCGAAGACCTCGCGGTCGAAGCGGCCTTCGTCCCACGCGGCCCTGGCGCGGGCCTGCGACAGGACGCCGAGCTCCTCGATGTCGTCCCGCGTGATACCCCGGTTCTTGGCGATCCGCTCGGCCGCCTCGAACTGGTTGGGCATGTCGGTGTCCCAGTCCGTGTCGTGCGTCTTGCCCGGGCCGTTGATGACGTTGGCGCCGAGTCCCACCCGACTCATCGCCTCCACGCCGCAGCCGATCCCGGTGTCGATGGCGCCGGACAGGATCAGGCCCTCGATCATCATGTTCGCCTGCATCGCCGAGCCGCACTGGCAGTCGACGGTCGTGGTGCCGGTCTGCCACGGGAGCCCCACGCCCAGCCAGGCGTTCCGGGTGATGGACGAACCCTGCTCGCCGGCCTGGGTCACACAGCCGCCGATGGCCTGCTCCACCTCGCCGGCCTCGATGCCGGCGCGCTTGATGACCTCGAGCTGCGCGGCCCCGAGGAGCTTGGTGGCGTGCAGGCCGGCGAGCTGGCCGTTCCGCTTCCCGATCGGGGTGCGTGTCGCCTCGATGATGACCGGCTGAACCATGGTTGCTCCTCGTTGGGTGGTGGCTCGAGAATAGAACGTGTTCTTGTCTGACGACAAGGCTGGCGACCGAAAAACTAGAACACGTTCTTGACGATGGGGGAACCGGCTGGTTACGGTCCCGGCATACCCAGAACCCTTTGTGAGGAGCGCTCCGACCCGTGACCGTGCTCGACGACGCTGCCGGGCTGCTCGCGCAGGCCCATGCCCTGCTGGGCGGAGAGCCCGGTCCTTCCCGGGTGGGGCGCGACCCGGTCAACCTGCCGATGGTCCATCACTGGTGCCAGGCGCTGGAGGATCGCAACCAGGCCTACCTCGACGCGGAGTTCGCTCAGCAGACCCGCGGACACCTCATCGCACCGCCGGGGATGCTGCAGACCTGGATCATGGACGCGCCGCGTGAGGTCCCTGGTCCCAACGACGAAGTCATGCGCCTGCTTGACGAGGCCGGCTACACCAGCGTGGTCGCGGTCAACTACGAGCACGAGTACCACCGGGAGCTGCAGCTCGGTGAGCGGATCAGCGTCCGCTCGGTCCCGGAGGACCTGAGCGGAGAGAAGCAGACCGCCCTGGGTCCGGGTGTGTTCACCACCGTCCGGCATGAGTACGTCGTCGACAGCGGTGAAATCATCGGCATCGGCCGGATGCGGCTGCTGAAGTTCAAGCCACCGCCCCCCAAGCCCGCGGTCGGAGACCGGCCGACCCCGGCGATCGGGCGGGACAACGCGTACTTCTGGGAGGGCGTGGAGGCGGCCGAGCTCCGGCTCCAGCAGTGCAACGCGTGCGCCTTCGTGAACCACCCGCCGCAGCCGCTCTGCGCCTCCTGCGGCAGCAGCGACGTCGGCTACCTGGTCTCCAGCGGAGAGGGCGTGGTCTACAGCCACGTCACGCACCACTACCCGAAGCTTCCCGGCGTGGAGCTGCCGCACACCGTCCTGCTCGTCGAGCTCGCCGAGGGCGTGCGACTCGTCAGCGAGTACGCCTCCGACGTCGCGGACAAGACCCCCTCCATCGGTCAGCGGGTGCAGGTCGCGTTCACCAAGGTCCCCGGTGGCTCGACTCGCCCGACGTTCCGGCCGGTGCCCGCATGACCGCCGTGGGGGAGCAGCTCCCCGAGCTCGTCATCGAGGCCTCGGTGCGCAACATCGTGGCGACCGCGATCGCCACCCGCGACTACCAGGACGTGCATCACGACATCGCGACTGCCCAGCAGAAGGGCAGCAGGACGATCTTCACCAACATCCTCACCAGCAACGGGTACGTCCTTCGCTACGTCACGGACCACTTCGGTCCGCTGACGGTCATCAAGACCTCCAAGATCCGGCTCGGAGTGCCCAACTACGCCGGCGACACGATGACGATGCGGGGCGAGGTGACGGCGGTGGACGGCAACGCCATCGAGGTATCGGTACGCGGGTCCAACTCCCTCGGTGACCACGTCATCGGCACGGTAGGGATCGTGGTCCCGTGACGCGATCCTTCGCCCGGCAGACCGCGATCGTCGGCATCGGCGCGACCGAGTTCTCGAAGGACTCCGGACGCTCTGAACTCCAGTTGGCGGGCGAGGCGGTCCTGGCCGCTGTCGCTGACGCCGGTCTGACGCCGGCGGACATCGACGGCCTCACGACCTTCACGATGGAGACGAACTCCGAGATCGAGGTGGCCAAGACCGCCGGTCTCGGCGACCTCACCTTCTTCAGCAAGATCGGGTACGGGGGCGGTGCCGCGTGCGCGACCGTCCAGCAGGCGGCGATCGCGGTCGCCACCGGCGTCGCGGACAACGTGGTCTGCTACCGCGCGTTCAACGAGCGGTCCGGTCACCGCTTCGGGTCGGGCGCACACCGGGGTGAGCCCACGGCCGAGGGCATCGCGATGGGTTGGGTCTCCTCGTTCGGCCTGATGACCCCCGCCTCGTGGGTGGCGATGTTCGCCCAGCGCTACATGCACGAGTACGGCGCGACCTCCGCCGACTTCGGACTCGTCAGCGTCGCGGACCGCAAGCACGCCGCCACCAACCCGAAGGCGTGGT
>JBKJVH010000138.1:0-13789 GCA_046590985.1 Mycobacteriales bacterium | reverse complement strand
GAAGTCAACGCAGTATCCCGACAGCGGTGTGCTGTCGGAGTTCACGACCGTCACGGTCATGGTGTTCTGCGTGCCCACAGCCGAGGACGTGCTCGTCTGAGTCGGAGAGATGACGTTCGCGCTCGACTGGTCGCACGGCGCCGCCCAGGCGGGGGCGACGACGACGACCGAGACGCCCACAGCAAGCAGCAGCAGGACCACGACAGCACGAAGACGGGCGAGCACACGGCGACGGTCGCCCCTTGCGTCCTGCCCGTCAAGCGCCCGCGCCCCCAGCCGCCGCGTGTCGGGACACCGACCTGGAGGCTGACATCAGCGGCCACGGCGGTTACCTTCCGCTCATGCGCATCGGGGGAACACGACCTGCCCTGGTTCTGAGCGCGCTGGCGGTCGTCGCCGCGCTCGGGATGCCGCCGGCTGCAGCGGCCGGCAGTGGCGGGTTGGACGTCAAGGCCACGGTCGGCGGCCACAGCTTGAAGGACGCGGGCTCCAACAGCCCGATCACCCTCAAGCCCTCCGACAGCACCGTCGTAGAGGTGGCCGTCACCAACAACGGCAGCAGCCCCGTCGACGTCCGTTCCGTCCGCCTCGACGCCCGGGTGCTCGGCCTGGCGTTCTTCAGCTACACCACCCGCGTCGACCTGAGCGTCGCACCGGGCGCGACCGGCACCCGTACCTTCGCGCTCGACCTCGGGGACCTCGACGGTCAGGCCACCGGGCTGCTGCCCGCCCGGCTCGCGCTGCTCGCGCCGGACCGGAGCGTGCTCGCGAGCGAGAGCGGCACGGTCGACGTCAAGGGCAAGCTCACGAGCGTGTACGGGGTGTTCGGCCTCGCCGTGCTGGCCATCACCGCCCTGCTGCTGCTGAGCCTGCTCGTGCGGCTGGTCCGCCGTACCCTTCCCGACAGCCGCTGGTCGCGGGCGCTTGCCTTTGCCGTACCGGGTCTGGGTCTGGGGCTGGTGGTCGCGTTCACGCTCGGGATCTTCCGGATCGCGGTGCCGTCGCAAGGCCTCGCGGTGGGGCTGCTGGTCGGCGGGCTGCTCGTCGGGTTCGGGCTGGGCTACCTCACGCCGTCGCCCGGGGATGAGTCCGACCGGGACGAGCTCGACGAGGGCGACGTGGTCGCGGCACCCCCGCCGGCGGCATCGACGACCTGGACCCGGCCAACCCTGCAGCCCGCCAGTCGCATCACGCCGCAGGTCATCGACCCGCTGGAGCCGGAACCGGCGCGGCCCATGCCCGCACCACCCGAGGAACTGGTCCGCCCCATGGCGCAGCCGCCAACGGGGCCGACCTGGCCGGCGCACCCGACCGAAGCCGTCCGCTCGCAGGAGCCGGCCCGCCCGACGGAGGCTGTCCGGCCCGTCGAGCCCGAGAAGGACGACCCCCGGCACACGCGGGTCGTCGGTCCGCCCGACCCGCCGCGCACGTGACCGACGCCCAGAAGCTGGCCGGGATCCTTCCCGGCTACGAGATCGGTGCCGAGCTCGGCCGGGGCGGCTTCGGGGTCGTGCTGTCCGGAGTGCACCGGCAGCTCGGCCGGCAGGTCGCCATCAAGGAGCTGCCCCCGAGGCTGGCGAGCGACGCCGGCGTACGGTCCCGCTTCCTGGCCGAGGCCAGGGTGCTGGCCAGCCTGGACCATCCGCACATCGTGCCGGTGTACGACTTCGTCGAGGTCGACGGCGTCTGCGTGCTCGTCATGGAGTCGCTGCCCGGGGGCACCGTCTGGGGCACCTTCACCGAGATCGGGTACAAGCCGTCCTCGGCCTGCGCGGTCGTCATGGTGGCGTGCGCCGGGCTGCACTACGCCCACCAGCACGGCATCTTGCACCGCGACGTCAAGCCCGAGAACCTGCTGCTCACCCACACCGGTCAGCTCAAGGTGGCCGACTTCGGCATCGCCAAGGTGCTCGGCGACAACGACGCCCTCGCCACCAGCTCCGGGGAGATCCTCGGTACGCCCGCCTACATCGCCCCCGAGCAGGCCCAGGGCGGCGAGCTCGGACCGCAAGCCGACGTGTACGCCGCCGCGGTGATGCTGTACGAGATGATGTCGGGAAAGCTGCCGTTCTCCGAGGAGGGCGGCGGTCTCGCGATCGTGTACCGGCACGTGTACGAGCAGCCGATCCCGCTTCGCGACGTCGCACCGTCTGCGTCGTCGGCGCTGGCTGACGTCGTGATGCGTGGACTCGCGCGCGACCCCAAGGACCGGTACAGCACCGCCGAGGAGTTCGGGGTGGCGATCGGGGAGGCGGCGACCGCCTCGTTCGGGGACGGCTGGTTCGCCGACACCGCGATCCCGGTCCTCGGCGGCGGCCCGATCCTGGCCAGCACGCAGGGGATCCGCACCCCGACCGAGGGGTTCCAGCAGCCCCAGGAACCAGGCCGACCGGCGGCGCCACCCACGGTGATGGTGGGCAGCGCCCAACCGCCCGGTCCGACGGTGCGTCCGTCGATCCAGATGCACGTCCGCGGCGACATCGCCGACGCCTCGGCCGACACCCTCGTACCCGTTCGGCAGGTCCTGGTGAACCCGCCCTGGCCGGTGCCGTGGGCGGCGCTGACGGCGGTGCTCGTGGCAGGGCTGGCGTTCTTCGCGCTGTCGCCGCCGGCCGTCACGGCACCGGCTGCCGGCCGGCTCTCCGTGGCCGGTCAGGACGCCTCGCACACCGTCGAGGTCGACCTCGCGACGCCCTTCACGCTCAAGCCCGGCACACTGCCCGGCGCCCGCGGGGCCGATGCAGTGACCCTGGACCTGTCGATCGCCGGCGTGCCCCTGGTCAACGCGAGCTCGGGCAAGCCCGCCGCCGACGGCACGGTGGAGGTCAACGCCAAGGGCAGCCAGTTCCTGGCCGCCGGCACCGTTGACGCCACGGCCACCTTCAGCCGCCGCGGCGTGAACGTCGCGTCGGTCGACTTCCCTTTGCGCAGCAAGCGATCTGCCTTCACGACCGTGCCCGGGATCGCGGCGATCGTGGCGCTGCTGTTCGTGCTCGCCTACGCCGAGTCGCAGCTCGCACCGCTGCGGCGACGGGGTCGTCGGCGGCTGACCTCGCTGGTCGGCCTGGTGTTCGCGGGCGCCGGTCTCGGCGCGTTGGCGACGGTGTTCGTCTGGCTGACCGGGACGCACACCCTGGAGACGTCCACCCTCATACCGACCGCTGCGCTGGGGGCCGCTGCAGGCGTGGTGCTGGGAGTCACGACGTACAAGGCAGGAAGGCGGTCCCGGCTGCGCCGGATCGCGCGCAAGCAGGGTCTGACCCCCGGTCGGGGCTGATATGCCCGTTTGTGGGTAGGGCAGTGCTATGGACATCACCGACCTCGTGCTCAACGACCACCACCGGCAGCGGCAGGCCTTCGCGTTGCTGGACGAGATCGACCCGCAGGACACCACCCAGCTGGCCGCCGTCTGGGCCGACCTGGCCGCGTTCCTGGAGACGCACGCGGCCGCCGAGGAGGCGGTGCTCTACCCGGTGGTGCTGCAGCACTCCGACCCGACGGCCGCCGAGACCAAGGACGCGTTGAAGGACCACAACAAGATCCGCGACGCGATCAGTCGCGCCGCCGCGGCTGAGGTCGGGAGCCAGGAGTGGTGGCAGGCGGTGGGGAACGCGCGGTCGGAGAACACCGAGCATATGGGCGAGGAGGAGGACGACGTGCTGCAGCACCTGCGCCGGCGGGTGGGCATCGAGCACCGGTCGAACCTCGGGCTGGCGTTCGAGGCGGCCAAGACCGCGAAGCAGTCCCGGCAGCTCGACGAGACCAACAAGGACCCGCAGGAGTACGTCGCCGCGCACTCCTGACATAGGTTGCGCGGTATGAGCTATCCGGACGCGGAGGTGGTGGGGGCCTTCCACGGCATCTGGACTGCCGGCTCCACGAACGAGGACTGGGTCGGCTGGGTGGACCACCTCACCCACGACGTGGAGTACGTCGAGCGCGTCTTCGGCACCATGCACGGGCGCGAGGAGGTGCGGGCCTGGATCACCTCCTTGATGGCGGTGCGCTTCGACGTGCACGCAGTCCTCAACTGGTGGATCGTGGCCGGCGACCGGGTCGTGCTCGAGATGAGCAACCGGTACTTCCACCCCGACCCGGCGCAGCCGCACATCGACTTCGCCGGGCTGACGGTCCTGACGTACGCGGGGAACGGGCTGTTCGGTCGCGAGGAGGACTACTGGGACGCGGCCGGCGCCAAGACCGCCTATGCGGACTGGACGGCGGCGTGCGAGGCCTGGGGCTCCAAGGGACTTGAGGACGGTCGCGGGGAGCGGCTCCAGCAGCAGCGGATCACCGACAACCTGAAGAAACTGCGTACCGGCCGGGTTACCTGAGACGAACCCCCTTGGTGACTTCCCTGCACCAGTGCTGATCGCGGGGCTCTCGGCAGGCGTACAGGACCCGGCGAAAACGGCACCAGTGCAGGGAAGTCGGGTTGGGGGTGCGCTCAGCGGAGGCGGGCGCGGGCCCGGCGGGTCGCCGCCGCGAACAGCACCAGCGCCAGCGCCGCACCCGCCAGCGGCAAGCCACCGGTGGCGGCCAACCCCCCGTTGCGCGACGTCGGCCGGGGTACGGGGACAGCAGCGGGGGCTACCGCCGACGCCGCCACGAGACGGCCGACGATGCCGCGGGTCTGACCGCCGTTCGCCTGGCAGCCAGGTGACTGCGGCGTCGGTCCGCAGTCGAGCGTGAACGAGCCCCAGGGGGTGCCGTCGGGTCCGATGGCGGCACCGAGGAAGTCGTTGCCGAACAGCTGGATGGTGAACGGCGGCGGGAACGGCGCCTCGACGCCGACCGGACCGTGGACGGTGCCGGCCCCGGACACCGCCGGCCCGAGGGCGTTGCTGCCGAACAGCATCGGCTTGGTGCGCACCAGTCCGGAGACGAGCGTGGCGGGTGAGTGGACGTCCGGGATCAGGCCGACGTACCCGTAGAAGGCGGGGTCCCCGGCGCGAGCTCCCAGGTAGGCAAGGGAAAGCGCCTTGCCCCGGGAGGCGACGGCCCAGGTCGCGGCGGACGCCAGCCCGGGGGCGGTGACGTCGACCGGCGCCGTCCAGGTGAGGCCCTCGTTGCTCGACACCCGGAGCTTCAGCCGGCCCGACTCGTGCGACACGACGGCAAGCGTCCCGTCGGCCAGTACCTGCAGCGCCGAGGTGTTGAAGTCCGGCGTGGCAGCAGCGGGGACCGGGATGGTGCGGGCGCCCTCGCCCTTCCTGAGGACCGGAAACGTCAGCGCTTCGTCCGTGCTGCGGGCCAGCAGCGTCAGCGGCCCGCACGAGATCATCAGGTAGAGCCGCCCGTCGCCCGTCGGCTGCGGGTAGTGGCCGTCGGCGGCGGACAGGTTCTCGGGCTGGCCGTTGCACTCAGGGTGGATCGGGACGCTGCCCCGCAGGATCACGGACCGCTGCGTGAAGGTCGCGCCACCGTCGAGGGACCGGAAGCAGATCCGCTCGGCGATGACCGGGCTGGTGAACCCGATGCTGTTGTTGGCGCAGAAGTAGGTCACGCGCGGGTAGCCGACGGGCTGGTCTCCACCGGCCGGTGCAGGCCCGGAGGTGTACTGGGGGTTCTCAGGCAGCTGCACGGTGCGGATCACGCTGTGCTGCCAGGTCTTCCCGCCGTCGGCGCTGACGTTGAGATGGGCCGGTCCCTCCTGGTCCGCGCCGAACGCGGCGAAGGTCGGGATCGGGCCGTAGTCCTCGAAGAACAGCCGGCCGGTGACCGGGTCGACGTAGTCGCCGTGGTCGGTGGGGTTCCAGGTCGTGCCCGAGGGCTTGACGACGTCCCAGTGCGCCCCCTGGTCGTGGCTGATGACCATGGCGCCCGGGCTCGCGTTGGACTGCGCGTTGCCGACGTCGACGGGCAGCTCACCGGTGCCGGCGGCGCCGGAGGGAAGCACTGCGGGGGTGAGCACGACGGACCCGTTGGGCAGGACACCGAGGTGGCTCTCGGCCACGGCGTACCCGGTGGAGGTGGCGCAGGCCAGGTAGATCGAGGCTCCGCCGCCGACCGCGGTGCGGCCGTCGCAGCCGGGCGGTTTCACCGTGGCGCGGGCGGTAGTCGCGAAGGGAGCAGCCCCGAGGGCCAGGCAGACGGCGAACCCCATGAGGCGCCTCATCGCAGCAGGGTGCCCATGTCGAGCGGGAGCTGGATCCCGGTGAACTCCGCGGCCTCGTCGGAGCACAGCCAGGCGACCGCGCCGGCGATGTGCTCGGCCGGGGTGGTGGTGATGGGGAGGGCGTTCATGAAGATCGGGCCGAGGGTGTGTGCGGCCCCGGCGACCAGCGGGAACAGCTCCGGCGTCGTCATGCCGGTCGGCACCGACGCCGGGTGGATCGTGTTGACCCGGATCCGGTGCTGCGCGACCTCGTTGGCGACGGACTTCGCCAGGCCGGTGATGGCGTGCTTGGAGGCGGAGTAGTCCGACAGGAAGGGCAGCCCGCGTAGACCTGCGACCGAGGAGACGACCACGATCGCGCCGCCGCGGCCCTGCTCGATGAGGACCGGCACGGTCGCCTTCAGGGTGTTGAACGTGCCGGTCGCGTTGACCGACATGGTGGCTTCCCACTGCTCGGCGGAGACGTCGACGAACGCCGCGCCGGAGCAGATGCCGGCGTTGGCGATGACCACGTCCAGGCCGCCGAAGGCCTCGACGGTCGCGGCGACCGCAGCCTGCAGGGCTGCCAGGTCACGGGTGTCGGCGACGAAGGACAGGCACCGCTGGCCCTGCTTCTCGACGAGCGCCACGGTCTCCTCGAGGTCGGCGACGGTCGGCCCGGGGTAGCCGGTGGTCGGGAAGTCCTGGCAGATGTCCAGGACCGCGACGTCGGCGCCCTCCTGCGCGAGCCGGATCGCCTCGGCCCGGCCCTGGCCGCGCGCGGCGCCGGTGATGAAGGCGGTCTTGCCGACGAAGCGCTGGGTCATAGGGGAACCGTTTCTCGAGGGAGGGTGGAGGTGCGCTTCTCCAGTCGCATCAGGAGGAAGCAGGGGATCAGGGCGAGCGCCGTGAGGGCCAGTACCCAGCCGAAGGCGTCCCCGAAGGCCTGCGCCTCAGCGCCCGCCCGCGCCTGCCGCTGCAGGATCACCACGAAGATCGCGGTGCCCAGTGAGGCCCCGATCCGTTGGAGGACGTTGAGCTGGGCGGAGGCGTCCTGGGACTTCGAGATGTGCAGGCTGACCAGCGCCGCGGTGATGAGCGGCATGCTGACGAAGCCCGCGCCGACGCCGCGGACGAACATGGCGACGACGATCACGGCGTAGCTCGTGTGGGCGTCGAGCAGGATCAGCGGGACGGTGCCGAGGAGCAGGACGGCGTTGCCGAACAGCGCCAGCCGGCCGCCCCCGTAGGTGTCCGCGAGCCGCCCGGCGTACTTCATGACCAGGACGACGCCGACCGCGGTGGGGGCAACGAGCAGGCCGGTGCGGACCGCGCTCTCGCCGCGGGCGTCCTGCAGGTAGAGGGGCAAGATGATGAGGCCGCCGAGCTGGATGGCGCCGTTCACGAAGGTGCCGATCGAGGCCATCGTGTAGATGCGGTCGGTGAACAGCCGAAGATCCAGCAGCGGGTGCTCGATCCGCAGGGCGTGCCACCCGAACGCGGCGAGCAGCGCGATGCCGACCAGGATCGGCAGCACCACGCCGGGACGAAGCAGCGCGGGCTGCGACGCCGTCTCCGAGAGCCCGTAGGTCAGCAGCGACAGCCCGACCGGCGCGAGCACCAGCCCGGTCACGTCGAGCCGGTACGTCGGATGACCCTCGTCGTGCGGGAGGATCTTCAGCCCGAGGTAGTACGCGACCGCGCCGATCGGCAGGTTGATGAGGAAGATCGCGCGCCAGCTGACGGTCTCGAGCAGCAGCCCGCCCAGGGTCGGCCCGACGACCGGGGCGAGCACGGTCGGCACGGCGAGGATGCCCATCACCCGGCCGAGGTTCCCGTGCCCGGCGGCCTTCACGATGATCATCTGCCCGACGGGCATCAGCAGCCCGCCGCCGGCGCCCTGCAGGACCCGGGCGACGACCAGCGACGTGGTCGACCAGGCCAGCCCGCAGAGCAACGAGCCGACGGTGAACAGGGCGAGGGAGATCAGGTAGACCTTGCGCGTCCCGAGCCGACGAGCCGCCCAGCCGGCAACCGGGGTGACGGCAGCGATCGCCAGCAGGTAGGCCGTCACGACCCAGGCGATCGAGGTCAGGTCGGCGTGCAGCGCCTTGGCGAGCGGGTCCAGCGCCACGTTGACGATCGTGGTGTCGAGGACCGACATGACGGAGCCCAGCACGGTGACGGTGCCGACCCGCCACACGAACGGGTCGATCTCCCCCTTGGCCTCCACGCTGAAACTGTAACGCGTTCTAGTCCAGCAGGTGAGCCTCGAGCAGCGACCGCTGCTCCTCGGTCAGCAGGAGCGGACCGCGCTCGTCGTACCCGAAGGAGACGATGACGACCTCGACCGTGGCGGCGGCCTGCCCGGCCTGGTTCACCACCAGCCGGATCCGGAAGGAGGTACGGCCGACCGACAGCACGACCACGTCGATGCCCAGGTCGCCCGTGAGCACCTCGCGGTGATAGCTCACCTCGACCCGCGGGACGATCACGCCGGTCCCGAAGACGCCGAGGTCGTCCAGGAAGGCCGACCAGGCGGCACCGCAGCGGGCCAGGATCTGGTCGAAGGTCAGGTGCTGGCCGAAGCCCGGGGCGGTGGGGTCGCCGCCGAAGTGCAGCACGGTGGTGTCGTCGTCGGTGACCGTCGCGGCGTGGTGGAACATCGCACCATCCTCGCGGGTGGCAGGATCAAGCGGTGCAGCGCCAACCCGTGACCTGGTTGCTCGCACTCCTGACGGCGGCGCTGGGGGTGCCCACGCTCGTCCGACTCGTCGGCGACCACGGCCGCGAACTGTTGGTGATCCTCGACGTGATCGTGCCGCTGATGTTCCTGCCGCTGGTGCTGCTGGCGGTGGTACAGGTCGTCGTGAAGCGGCGTCGGCTGGCCGTCCTGACCGCTGTCCTGCTGGCGCTGGACGCCTGGTGGCTGGTGCCGCTCTACGTCCCCGACCCCGTGCCACGCGGGGTCGCGCTCACGGTCATGACCGCCAACCTGAAGTTCGGGGCAGCCGACCCCGCGGTGCTTGTGCGGCTCGTCAAGGACCACCGCGTGGACGTGCTCGCGTCCGAGGAGCTCACGCAGGAGGCGGTCGACGGGCTCCGGGCCGCCGGGCTCGAGAAGGAGCTGCCGTTCGCGGAGCTCGCCGCCCGGCCGTACGCCGACGGGTCGGGGATGTGGTCGCGCTTTCCGATCGCGGTGCAGCCCCCGTTCGCGCTGCGCTTCCAGTCGCCGGGTGCCGTTGTCCACCTGCCCGGGCGGGAGGTGATGTTCCGGGTCGTGCACCCGTTTCCGCCGACGGACGACGAGGTCTACCGGTCCGACAACGCGGCGCTGCGCAGGGAGGTCGACGGCCTCGATCCGAAGACGCCCACCGTGCTTGCCGGGGACGTCAACGCCAGCGTCGACAACGCGCTGTTCCGCCAGCTCCTGGGCACCCGGTTCCGGGACGCCTCCGAGGTTGCAGGCTCCGGCGTGCACGGAACCTGGACGCCGAACGGCTGGCCGTACCTGCTGCACCTGGACCACGTGCTGGTCGACGAGCACGTCGGCGTGCGGTCGACGCGCGTCCTCCACCTCCCGGGCAGCGACCACTCCGCCGTGCTCGCCGAGCTCGTGATCAGATAATTCTTCGGACCGGGAGTAGATCGCCGTTCACGCTGGTTGTGAGCAGCCAGCATGTGGTTCTCTGTACTGGACCTGACAGCGCCCCCGAGCGACGGGAGGACGTCCGATGGACGCGTGGGCTTCCCGGTTGTCGTGGCGCCGGTTGCCCTGGGTGGTCGAGGTCGTGTCCATCGGCATCGGATACGCGATCTACTCCGTGATTCGCGTGATCTCCCCGCACCGGCTGCCTGAGTCGCTGCAGCACGCGGCCTCCGTGACGCGGGTCGAGCAGGCCTTCGGGGTCTTTCATGAGCTGGGCATCAACGAGTTCGTGGCCCGGCATGACGCCTTGGGGTTGTTCTCCGCCTACTACTACGCGAGCCTGCACTTCATCGTCACGCCCCTCGTGCTGGCCTGGATCTGGAAGCGCCGGGCCCCCGTCTACGGGCAGCTCCGTAGCGCGCTGATCATCGCGACCTCCGCGGCGCTTGTCGTCTACGCGACCTGGCCGCTGGCGCCGCCGCGGTTCGCGGTCGCCGGCTCGTTCGACACCGTGATGGACCACCCGGTGATCTGGGCGTCCGGGCACGGGGTCGAGGGGTTCATCAACGACCTGGCCGCGATGCCGAGCCTGCACGTCGGCTGGGCGGTCTGGTGCGCGGCCTGCGTCGTCACGGCCTTCGACAGCCGTTGGCGGCACCTGGCTTGGTGCTACCCGCTCGCCACCACGTTCGTGGTGGTGGCGACGGCCAACCACTACGTCCTGGATGCGGTCGGCGGAGCGCTCGTCGTAGCGGTGCCGCTCTACCTGTGCGGGCTGCGCCTGCCGGGCCGGCTCGTCGGCGCGGACGCGCCGGCGCCGGCCCAGGAGGCCATCGACCTCCGCCACGAGGTGCGGCTCAGCGCCTGAGCGCCCCTGACGCCGACGCCGGTACGGCCGGGTAGCGCGGTGCGACCGGCGCGAGCCGCTCGTACGGCCGGCCCTGAGGGGGACGTGGGTCGTACTCGCCCTTGTTGGGCCACAGCGACAGCGCGCGTTCGGCCTGCGCGGTGATGGTGAGCGAGGGGTTGACGCCGAGGTTCGCGCTGATCGCCGCGCCGTCGACGACGTGCAGCGTGGGATAGCCGTGGACGCGGTGGTAGGGGTCGATGACGCCTGTGGCGGGGTCGTCGCTGATGACGCAGCCGCCGATGATGTGCGCGGTCATCGGGATGTTCGCGAGGTCGCCGACGGTGCCGCCGGGGAAACCGCCGATCTCCGCCGCGATCCGGCGGGTGGCCTCGTGCGCGACCGGGATCCAGGTCGGGTTCGCGGCGCCGTGCCCCGGACCTGACGTGAGCTTGCCGCGCTTGGTGCGCTTGACGCTGATGGAGTTGTCGAGGGTCTGCATGACGAGCACGATGATCGTCTTCTCCGACCAGTTCCGGACGCTGAGGCTCTTCGCGAAGACGTAAGGGTGGCGCAGCGCCTGCAGCAGGAAGCGCAGCGGGCGCGGGATCTTGCCGCCGCCGTCGACCAGGATCGTGCTCAGCAGGCCCATCGCGTTGGAGCCCTTGCCGTAGCGCACCGGCTCGACGTGCGTGACCTCGTCCGGGTGGAAGCTGCTGGTGATCGCGATGCCCTGGCTGAACGGGACGTCGGGCAGGTTCTTGGTCTGGGCGCCCAGCAGCGCCTCGGAGTTGGTGCGGGTGACCATCCCGAGCCGGCCGCTGACCTTCGGCAGCACACCGGTGTCCTTCATCGCGTGCAGGATCCCCTGGGTGCCGAGGGTGCCGGCTGCGAGCACGACCTCCGTGCAGGTGCGCTGCGTGACCGGGCCCTTCTTGCCGGTGGGGACGGTCTCGACGACCCAGCCGCTGCTCGTGGGTCGGATCGCGGTGACGGTGGTGAGGGGCTCGACCTTCGCGCCCTTGGCCTCGGCCAGGTAGAGGTAGTTGGTGTCCAGCCGGTTCTTGGCGCCGAAGCGGCAGCCGATCATGCAGTTGCCGCACTGGATGCAGCCGGTCCGGTCCGGGCCGGCGCCGCCGAAGTAGGGGTCACTGACCGTCTTGCCGGGCTCGCCGAAGAACACTCCGACCGGCGTCGGGTGATAGGTGTGCGCGACGCCCATGTCAGCGGCGACCTTCTGCATGACGACGTCGCTGGGGGTGGTGGTCGGGTTCTCGGTGACGCCGAGCATCCGCTGCGCCTGGTCGTAGTGGGGGCTCAGCTCACTGTCCCAGTCGGTGATGTGCGCCCACTGCGCGTCCTGGAAGAACGTGGGCGGCGGGGTGTACAGCGTGTTCGCGTAGACCAGGCTGCCGCCACCGACGCCCGCCCCCGACAGGATGACGACGTCCTTCAGGACCGTGATGCGCTGCATGCCGGTGAGCCCGAACCGCGGCATCCACAGGAAGGCCCGCAGGTCCCACGAGCTCTTCGGGAGCGTCTCGGTCGTGAAGCGCTTGCCGGCCTCCAGCACCGTGACGCGGTAGCCCTTCTCGGCCAGCCGGAGCGCGGTCACGGACCCGCCGAAGCCGCTCCCCACAACGATGACATCGGTCGTTGTCTCAGTCGTCATGCGCAAACTGTACGGGGTCTTGGCGAAGCCGTCATCTCGACGTTCTTGCCCGCGCTCCGGTTAGCGGCCAGCGTGGTCCTATGCGCCTGCTGCCCTGGCTCCCGGTCCCGCTCACCCTCGCCGTCCTCGGGATCTGGCGACCCGGACTGCTGCTCGGCGGCGCGACCAGCCTGCGGGGGTTGGCGGTCATGGTCGGCGTCGGGCTCCTCGGGCTCGTGGTGCTCGCGGCGCTCTGGCGTCGGTCGTCGGCGATGGCGCTGTGGACCTCCAGCGCGGTGGTGCTCGCCGTGATGGCGGCGCTGCTCTGGCCGGCGTTCCGGGAGCGCACCGTGGTGGAGTCGTTCCCGCCGGTGGTCGACGCGGCAGTGGAGGCGTCAGCGACGCCGGCCGCTCCGACGCCCGCCGCTCCGACCGCAACCCCGGCACCGCCCGCCGCTCCCCGTGCAACCCCGGCACCGGCCGCCGCTCCTGCTGTCACTCGAGCGCCGACCCCGGCCGCGGCTTCGGCCGTACGGCTGTCGACGGGCCGGTTCCACGGGATCAACCACCGGGCGTCCGGAGGGGTGTCGCTCTACCGCGTGGCCGGCCGGGTCGTGGTGCGGTTCGAGTCCATCAGCTTCCAGGGCACGCCGGCGCCGTCGGTGCGGCTCGTCGCCGCCGGCTCGCGGTCGCCGAACGGTGGCATCCGGCTCGGCGGGCTCAAGGGCGAGCGCGGCAGCTTCAGCTACCCCACGCCGGCCGGGTTCGACGCCGCGAAGGGCTGGACGGTGCTGGTGTGGTGCGACACCTACGCCACCCCGATCGCGGCGGCCGACCTGCACTGAGCCCTCACCCAAGCGGTCAGGCGGTGATCTTGGCGGCGAGGACCTCGGCGGGCAGGATCTCCGGCGCGACGCTGAGCAGCGCGTCGGCGTTGGCCATGAGCGCGGCGGCGATCGGCCCGGTGAGGTGCGCCTGCCGCTCGGTGTCGGTCGGGAACGCGTCCACGATCCAGAAGGTGTCGGAGCTGGTACGCAGTGCGAACCAGACGGGCGTGCCCGGCTCCGCGTTGGCGAGCTCGAGCGCGCCGGTGAGGAAGCCGGCAACGGTCTCCTCCTGGCCGGGCTTGGCGGTGAGCTTCACGACGAGCGCAACGGTGGTCAAGGTGGCTCCTTCATCAGTAGGTACCGGAAACCTACCCAGGTCTGCGCGTGCTGGCCCTTACCGGCCGGGGCGCACGGGGCGAGCCAATCCGTTGCACGCCGGCCGCGCGCTCTGGCTATGCTTTCCGACCGGTAGGCCCTCGGGTCTTCCTGGAGGTGTCGCCTAGCCCGGTCTATGGCGCCGCACTGCTAATGCGGTTTGGGTCTCAAGCCCATCGGGAGTTCAAATCTCCCCGCCTCCGCCCTGCCTTGCTTTCTGTCCCCGCCTTCGCTCTGGGATCCGCGCGACCGTCGTCTGCTCTTGCTAGGTGGCGCGGCTCGGGCTGATCTGCGGGTCCGCATCGGAGCGCGGAGCAGGCGGGCCCTGGTCGCCTGGGCCCTG
>JBKJVH010000091.1:0-15580 GCA_046590985.1 Mycobacteriales bacterium | reverse complement strand
GGCACCGAGGAGCAGAAGCAGGCCTGGCTCCCGCAGCTCACCAGCGGTGCCGCACTGGGTGCCTTCGGGCTGACCGAGGCCGGCGGCGGCAGCGATGCCGGCGCGACCAGGACCACTGCCCGGCTCGAGGGCGGTGAGTGGGTCATCAACGGGACCAAGGCGTTCATCACCAACAGCGGAACCGCCATCACGTCCCTGGTCACGGTCACGGCCGTCACAGGGGAAGCGGGTGGCAAGAAGCAGATCTCCAGCATCCTGGTGCCCGTGCCCAGCAAGGGCTTCACGGCCGAGCCGGCGTACGACAAGGTCGGCTGGAACGCCTCCGACACCCACCCGTTGACGTTCGACGACGTCCGGGTCCCCGAGGCCAACCTGCTCGGTGCGGAGGGCCGTGGCTACGCGAACTTCCTGTCGATCCTGGACGAGGGCCGCATCGCGATCGCGGCGGTCGCGACCGGGGTCGCGCAGGGCTGCGTGGACGAGTCGGTGAAGTACGCCAAGGAGCGCGAGGCGTTCGGCCGGCCGATCGGCCAGAACCAGGCGATCGCGTTCAAGATCGCCCGGATGGAGGCGCGTGCGCACACGGCGCGGGTCGCCTACTACGACGCGGCGGCCCGGATGGCGGCCGGTCTGCCGTTCAAGAAGGAGGCCTCGATCGCCAAGCTGGTGGCCGGTGAGGCCGCCATGGACAACGCACGCGACGCGACTCAGGTGCACGGCGGCTATGGCTTCATGAACGAGTACCTCGTGTCCCGGCACTACCGCGACAGCAAGATCCTCGAGGTCGGTGAGGGCACCACCGAGGTGCAGCTCATGCTGATCGCCCGTGACCTCGGCCTGTAACACGCGATCCGCCACACTGGAGGATGCGCACTCCCACCGTCACGACCGCGGGCTGCCTGCTCCAGCTCACCGTCGACCAGCCGACGACCGCCACCCTGTCGATCGCGGCGGCTACCGCCCCCGCGATCGAGCAGCTCTCGGTCGAGGTCGACGGCGTGCCGGTTCCTGTGCACGAGGTCTCCGCCGACCACGGCACCCGGCTGCACGTCGCGGCCCTCCCGCGTGGCCTCGCCTCGATCCGGTACGCCCTGGAGGCCGAGCCGCACGTCGCTCCGAGAGAGGTCACCGAGCTCGACGCCACCGTGGCGCTGCGGCCCAGCAGGTACTGCCCGTCCGACCAGCTCGCGCCGTGGGCCCAGCGCGAGTTCGCCGGTGCCGGCCCGGTCGAGGTGGCCGAGTGGGTCTACGAACGACTCGTGTACGACGGCAGCGCGAGCCGTCCGGTGGACAGCGCCCTCGACACGCTGCTGACCGGGCGTGGGGTCTGCCGCGACTACGCGCACCTCGTGATCACCGTCCTGCGGGCCCTCGACGTCCCGGCCCGGTTGGTCAGCGTCTACGCACCCGGGCTGTCCCCGATGGACTTCCACGCCGTCGCGGAGGTGGCGGTCGACGGTGTCTGGCAGGTGTTCGACGCGACCAAGCTCGCTCCGCCGGCAAGCCTGCTGCGCATCGCGACCGGCCGTGATGCGGCCGACACGGCGTTCCTCACCCTGACCGGAGGGAACGCGCTGCTGACGTGGACGGAGGTCTGGGCGTACACCGATGGTGACCTGCCCGCGATGGGTCCGATGGCTCTCGCCTAGCCTTGCGGGCGGCGCCGCCGGGCGCCGGGGACGGGGGTTCGGGCAGATGAAGTTCCACAAGCTGGACAAGGACCGCAAGGCGCTGGCCGAGGAGCTCATGGGCCTCGCGATTTTCCACGGACTCGAACACAAGGTCGTCGAGGCGCTCGCTCAGACCGGCAGGGTCGTGCACCTGCCGTCCGGCTGGGCCCTCATCAGCGAGAACACCCCCGCGGACTCCTGCTACGTGCTGCTCGACGGCGACACCGAGGTACGGCAGGGCGCTGACGTCATCGCGCAGCTCCACCCGGGCGCTCTCGTCGGGGAGGCGGCCCTGGTCAGCCAGGCCCGCCGCAACGCCACCGTGATCACGACCGGTGAGGTCCGGGCGCTCCGGCTCGGCTATGACGAGCTGTCGCCGCTGTTGGCCAAGCACCCCTCCCTGGAGAAGGCCTTCCGAGCCGAGTGGGACAAGAAGGCCACCGCCCTGCCGAGCTAGTCCAGCCAGACCACCGACCTCAACCGGCCCGGCCTCCGAGGTACCGGGTCCGCGCGCTCGTCGAGCCGGAGTGCGTCCTCTCTATGAGGCGATCGTGGAGAAACCTCTGTGTAGGCCCCTGTGACAGGTCCTGGGAGTCCGCGGGTGTCGTTGCCGTCCGGGTCCGCAACGCGCGGTTCGGTCTGCGGCGCAAGCAGGCCGGCCGCTAGTCGAGCCAGCTCTCGGCGTGGGTGGACAGCACGTGCAGGCGCTGGGTCGCGCGGGTGAGCGCGACGTAGAGCGTCCGCAGCCCGGCCTTCTCGTTGAGGGCCTCGGACAGCACGGTCTCGGGCGACATCACGAGGCAGCCGTCGTACTCCAGGCCCTTGACCTGCCAGGTGTCCACCACGGACACCCGCGGATGGGACACGACGGCGCGGACCGGCACGCGCAGGGCACGGGGGACCACGATGCCGACCGTGCCGGTGACGGCCTGGAGCAGCTCGTCGACAGCCGCGGGCAGCGCGGTGACCACGTCCGCGGCGACAGTCCACACCGGCAGCACCCCGGTGGAGCGGACCGCGTCCGGAGCGACCGCGGCGGGGTCGATCCGGTGCAGTACGCGGGCGGCCAGGTCAGCGATCTCGGTGCTGGTGCGGTAGTTCGTGGACAGCTCGGTGAACCGGACCCGGGATTTCCCGAGCACCTCGTCCATGCCGTGTCGGATCTCCTCGACATCGGGCCAGGCCGACTGCGCCCAGTCCCCGACGATCGTCCAGGTCGCGCCGCGGGCTCGCCGCCCGAGCATCCGCCACTGCATCGGGGTGACGTCCTGCGCCTCGTCGACGACCACGTGGGCGTAGGTGCGGTAGTCGGTCTCGAGCCCGACGGCTCGTGCGGAGGCCCGGTTGCGGTCCGCGAAGGTCGTCACGCCGTGCTCGGCCGCCAGGGCGTCGAGCTCAGCCTCCTCGCTCCAGGCGTCGTCAGGGTCGGGCTCGGGCTCGGGTGGCGGGCCGAGCATCGCGGCGAGCTCGTCGAGCAACGCGGTGTCCGCGGCGGAGCACGCGGTGACGGGCCACGAGCGCGACAGCACCGCCTGCTCGGTGTCGTCGAACAGCCCGCCGGCGACCTTGCCGAGCGGCACCAGCCCGGTGCGCAGAGCGGTGAGGACCTGGAGGGGCTCGAGCACCGGCCAGGCCTTGTCGACCTCCCGCAGGAAGGTGGGGTCAGACCTGAGCCAGCGGCCGAAGTCCTCCCGGTCGCCGGGCTCGGGCTGCGGAGCGTTCGGGCGGCGCTCCCAGCTGCGCCAGCCGGCCTCGGTCAGGGCGGCCAGGTAGGCGGCCCGGCCGGCGTTGTGGCTGCGCGGCGACCGGCCGACCTGGGTGCGGCGACGGAGCAGCTCCTCGACGGGCATCGTGAAGGCATGACCCCAGCGCGTCGTCTCGACGTCGCGGAGCCGGTGCATGCCGCTCAGGTGCCGGATCGTGCGCTTGAGCAGCTGAACCATCCGTACGGACCCCTTCAAGGCCACCGCGGAAGGGTCGTCGTCGCCGTCGGTGGTCAGGCCGCGCGGCAGGACCGGCAAGCCGCCGAGGTCGGACAGCCGCACGCTGGTCTCGCCGAGCGAGGGGAGCACCGCGCCGATGTAGTCGACGAACACCGGCGAGGGGCCGACGACCAGCACGCCGCGCCGGCCGTACCAGTCGCGCTTGGCGTACATCAGGTAGGCGACGCGGTGCAGCGCGACCGCGGTCTTGCCCGTACCGGGGCCACCGGTGACGACGAGGGCGCCGTCGTCGGGGGCGCGGACCGCCAGGTCCTGCTCGCGCTGGATCGTGGCGACGATGTCGCGCATCTGCGGGCCGCGCTCGCGGGAGACAGCAGCGAGGAAGGCGCCGTCGCCGACGATGGTTCCGGCGAGCTCGGCGGAGGTGTCGAGCAGCTCGTCCTCGACGCCGACGACGCGGGGACCGCGGCAGGTGATGGTGCGGCGGCGAACGACGCCGAGGGGGTCGGCGGCGGTCGCGCGGTAGAACGGGGCGGCGGCGGGGGCGCGCCAGTCGACCACGATCGGCTCCTGGTCCTCGGTGCGGAGCCCGAGCCGGCCGATGTGCAGCGCGGCGCCCTCCAGGACGTCGAGGCGACCGAAGACCAGGCCCTCGCCGGCGGCGTCGAGGTCGACCCGGCGGGCGGCCGCGGCGAGCGCGTGCACGTCCCGTTCGTACACGCCCTGGGGGTTGCTCACCCCCGGTGCCAGCGTCTCCCGCTCACGGACGGCCGCCGCGGCACGAAGCACATCGAGCCGCGTCAGCGCGGTGTCCACAACCTGCTGTTCGAGGGCGATCTCGCGTTCCAGCTCCGCCACGTACTGACATCCCCCGTACCCGTTCGGCGCAGCGGGTTGCTGCAACCGGCCCCACAGTCTGCCCTGCCGGGCTGCCGACACCGTGACGGTGAGGCGCACCTCACCTCCAACCCCCCACGGGAATCGCCTCGAAGGGGCACACTCTGGTGCTTCAGCCGACTTTGGAGTCTTTGTGTCCGGTCCCACCACCCGCCTCGCTGCAGCGACCCTGGCGCTCGCTCTTCCGCTCGCGGCCGTAGCCGGTTGCGGCGTTGAGAAGAAGCGCACGATCAAGGCCGAGTTCAGCTCCGCCCAGCGGAACCTGCTCGACAGCAAGGCAGTCTCGTTCACGCTGCGGCTGAAGGACCCGAAGGGCGCGATCGGCGCCAAGGTCCTCAAGAAACAGGAGAAGGCGGTCGCCGAGACCGTCCTCGCGAGCAGCATCACCGTCACGATCGACCCGACCGGTGCCCAGACCCTGGCCGAGCTGTCCGCCAGCAGCCAGTGCAGCGCCGCGAAGCCGACAGACATCAGCGCGGCGCTGAAGAAGGTCAACCTGAGCATCGCGGTAGCGGACCGGACGTCCACCCTCGGCGAGCTCCGCCTGGTCGACGGCAGCCTGTATGCGCACGTCGACCTCAAGGAGATCGGCGCGATCGCCAAGGACGCCGGCGTCGACGACTTCGACACGCAGGTCGACGACGCGGTCAGCGGCGCCGACCCGAAGCTCGCGGACGTCGTCTCGGACGCGCGGGACGGCAAGTGGTTGTCGCTGCCGCTCGCGAAGTACCTCGACAAGTTCCAGGAGCTCGCGAAGTCCTTCACCGGGCAGCTCGACGGTGCCTCCCCGGCCCCGTCGGCGAAGGCCTGTGCCGACACCAAGCGCCTGTCCAAGGACCTCTTCGGCGCGCTGAAGCCCTACGTCAAGGTCACCGATGCGAACAACAGCTCGTCGGACCGGGTCCTGGACGTCAACGTCAAGGTCCGGCCCGCGCTGAAGGCCGCGTTCAACGTCCTGAAGGCCGCGAAGGGACTGCCCTTCGGCTCGCTGCTCAGCAGCGTCCAGCCGACCGACGTCGACGACAACGTCGCGGACGGCACCGCTCAGGGCACCATCACGCTCAAGAGCGGGCACCTGACACAGGTCGCGGTCGACATCGAGTCGATCCGGACCCTCGACCCGGAGGCCGGCAAGGAGAGCCTGGCCGGCTCCCGGGTGGTGCTCGACGTGAACGACCATGCCGGCGCCCTGACCGCTCCGAGCGGGGTCTCCACGGTCGACCTCGGCGCGCTGATCGACGACTTCCTGAGCGGCCTCGACTCCGGTTCCATGGAGACGACAGACACCTACGCGGGCTAGTAGCGGGCTCCCACGGGGGCCGGCAGCGCAGCCAGCTCGGCCTGGTCCTCTGCAGTGAGGGCCAGGTCGGCAGCGGCGGTGTTCTGCTCCAGGTAGCGGACCTTCTTGGTCCCCGGGATCGGAACGACGTGCTCGCCGAGGGTGAGCAGCCACGCCAGCGCGACCTGCGCAGCCGTCGCCCCGTGCCGGGCGGCCACCGCCTGTACGGCGGCCACGATCGCCGCGTTCGCGGTCATCGCCGCCTCGGTGAAGCGCGGGTTGCGAGCCCGGAAGTCGGTGCTGTCGAAGGACCCGGCCGTCACCGCGCCGGTGAGAAACCCTCGACCCAAGGGCGAGAAGGGCAGGAACCCCACGCCGTTGGCGGCGCACCAGGGCAGCACGTCCGCGCGGTAGTCCTGAGTCCAGAGCGACAGCTCGGACTGGACTGTGGTGACCGGGTGGATCGCGTGGGCCTCGGTGGCCTGCGCGACGCTCACCTCGGACAGTCCGAGGTAGCGGACCTTGCCGGCGGCGACCTGCTCGGCCATCGCCCCCCAGGACTCGGCCAGCGGCACGGCGGGGTCGACCCGATGCAGTTGGTAGAGGTCGATCCGGTCCGTGCCGAGCCGCTGCAGCGAGCCGTCGACGCCGGCCCGGATGTGCTCCGGCCGGCCATCGGGACCGATCGTGCCGTCGGTGTTCACCAGCCCGACCTTGGTGGCGAGGACCGCTTCGTCACGTCGGCCCTGGAGTGCCTGGCCGACGAGCACCTCGTTGGTGAAGGGGCCGTACACGTCGGAGGTGTCGATCAAGGTGACGCCGAGGTCCAGCGCCCTGTGCAGCACGGCGACCGACTGCGCGTCGTCGCGTTCGGCTGCCCCGTACGCCCAGGACATCCCCATGCACCCCAGGCCGATCGGGCCGACGGCGGGTCCCGCAGTTCCCAGGGTTCGCATGCAGCCATCCTGCGCCTGCGCACTCGAACGGGTGACGGCGGGTTCCAGATCGGCCGTCGCGAAACCGCTCAGGCGTCGTCTCGCCCTGCTCCTGCCCGGCGTCCTGCTCGTCGAGGTTGCCGCGCCCGCGCTGGCCGCCGTGGACACCACCGGCACGATCTACTCCACGGACCGGGTGGCCTCCCCTGATCGGGTGACACACCCGGACGGGTTACCGCCGATGGGTAGTTCTGACAGCCATGGAGGGTTGTCGGAGGTTCACGGAGGAACACATGAGCACCCTTTTGCTGTGCGATGACCATCGCGTCGTGCGCGAAGCCCTGGCGGACCTGCTGCTGACCGTCCCGGGGGTGACTGCGGTCGAGCAGGCCGGCTCCGCCGAGGAGGTGCTGGCGCGCTATCCCACGATGCTCCCGGGGCTCGTGCTCATGGACGTGCGACTGCCCGGGGTCGACGGCGCCACCGCCACCGTGCAGCTGCTCCGCGACCACCCGCTCGCCCGGGTGGTGCTGCTGTCCGGCGAGGTCCGCGACGACGACCGGCTCCGCGCGTTGAAGGCCGGGGCGCGCGGGTTCCTCCTCAAGGACATCGACGCGCACGGCCTGACCGAGGCGCTCGAGGTGGTGCTCGCCGGCGGCGACCTGCTGTCGCCGATGCAGCGCCGGGCCCTCGTCAACGAGCGACCGCGCCTGACGCTGTCGCCGCGCGAGCTGCAGGTGCTCGAGGGGATGGCCGCCGGCCGCTCCAACGCCGAGATCGGCCGGTCCCTGTGGTTGTCGGAGGACACCGTCAAGGTCCATGCCAAGAAGCTGTTCGCCAAGACCGGCGTGCACGACCGCGCCGCGGCGGTGGCGTGGGCCTTCCGGTCCGGGGTCCTAGCCTGACCGGGTGCTGACCGACGTCCCCCTTGCCCCCCTGACGACCCTGCGCGTCGGTGGTCCGGCTGCGTCCTTCTGGGAAGGCACCACCGAGGCCGGGCTGGTCGACGCCGTCCGCACCGCGCCGACTGCCTTCGTGCTCGGCGGCGGTTCCAACGTCGTGCTGCCCGATGACGGCCTCCCGGCGGTCGTCGCGGTCCGCAACCGTGGCATCGCCGGGCTGACCGTCCAGGCAGGTGAGGACTGGGACTCGTTCGTGCAGTGGTCGCTGGCCGAGGGGTATGTCGGCCTCGAGGCGCTGTCGGGCATCCCCGGCACCGTGGGCGCCTCCCCGATCCAGAACATCGGGGCGTACGGGGCCGAGGTGGCGTCGCTGGTCGCCTCCGTGCGGGTGTGGGACCGCGAGGTCTCCGCCGTCGTGGGGCTGCCCGCTGCGGAGTGCGGCTTCGGGTACCGGACCAGCGCGTTCAAGCGGTCCGGCCGGTGGGTGGTGCTGGCGGTGACCTTCGCGTTGGAGCGGGGCACGCTGTCGGCGCCGGTGCGGTACGCCGAGCTCGCCCGTCTGCTGGACGTACCGCTGGGTTCGTCGGCGCCTGTCGCTCAGGTGCGAGCCGCGGTGCTGGAGCTACGCGCCGGCAAGGGAATGGTGCTCTCCGACGGCGACCCGGACAGCGTCTCGGTCGGGTCGTTCTTCACCAACCCGCTGGTGCCGGTCGCCCCCGAGGGTGCGCCCAGCTGGCCGGACGCCTCAGGTCTGGTGAAGGTCAGCGCGGCCTGGCTCATCGAGCGCAGCGGCTTCCACAAGGGCTGGGGTGCCGGGCCTGCGGGGTTGTCCACGAAGCACACGCTGGCCCTGGTGAACCGCGGCGGGGCTACTGCTGCCGACGTGCTGGCGGCCGCCCGTACGGTCCGGGCCGGCGTCTCCGACCGGTTCGGGATCACCCTCGAGAACGAGCCGGTGATCGTGGGCGACGCGCTCTAGACCCAGGGACCGGGCCACGGCGTCGGCGGCTGTCCGGCGCACTGCTGGACGAACTGGTCGGTGTACCAGTGGGCGAAGTCGGCCTGCTCCTGCGGCTGGGCCAGCGTGAGCAGATCGGCGCGGCAGTACTCCTCGGCCTCCTCGAGCAGGTCCCGCATCCGCTGAGCCTGGCCGGCGCTGGAGCGGGGGACGCGGTAGGTCAGGTCGACCCGGTCGAGACCTTGCGCGATCGCAGCGTCGCGCTCCTCGTCGGGGCGGGTGCCTGCCGCGCCGTACTGCCTTCCGAGCACGTCGACGAGCTCCAGCAGCCTGGTCGGGAGGTCCTGGTTGGTCGGCGACAGCGCCAGCAGGGCCATCTCGCGCATGAGCTCGTCGTGGTGCTCGGCGGCTCGCTGCCAGATGATCAGCGGCGCTTGCAGCAGCTGGACCTCAACCAGGTCGGGATCCTGCGCGGCGGCGTAGGGCCTCAGCGGGTTGGTCATGGTTCCAACCTAATCGGGCGCCGGTGCAGGGCCGGCGTGCAGAGCGCCTTGCGAGTCTCGCGCCGGGGGTATCCACAGCGCGCACGGCCATCCACAGATGTTGTGCGAGGCTCCCCGGCCTGGGCGGCGTGGCCGAGCCTCGAGTCCTGGATGCTCGTGCCGGCCCCCGTACCGGCAGCGGTTGTCGACGCGAGGGCAGCTGATGCTCGAAGGGGTGACCCGTCGTGGGCTCCAGGAAGCGGTGGCGACCGGAACGCTTGTCCGGGCGGACGTGATGCACCGTCCGGAGTACGTCCTCGGTCAGGTACGGGAGTACCTCATGGGGTGGCGCTCGGCGGCGTGAGGTGCGGGCGTGCACAACTCCTTGCGAGTCGCGCGTGTCGTGCAGAACCCCTTACGAGTGCCGCGGGGGACGGCTCGCTCGCAAGGGGTTCTGCACGCGCAGGTCAGACGGGAGCGCGGGTGGAGCAGGTGACCGCGCGGGTCAGGCGGGGAGGGCTTCCTTCGCCCGGTCCACGGCCTTGTCGTACGCCGAACTCGCCGCGTCGCGGGCCCGCTCCAACGCCGGGGCGGCAGCGTCCCGGGCCTTCTCGAACGCGGGTACGGCGGCCTCGCGGGCCTTCTCGAGCGTCGGACCGGCAGCGGCGACGCCGCGGTCGAGCGCCGGTCCTGCGGCGTGCGCGGCAGAGGCAGCCTTGGCCGACGCGAGTGCACCGACTGTGGCGGCAACGCCGGCAGCGCGGGACGGCAGCGCCTGCAGCGAGCCGCGGAGGACCTGGGAGGGGCGCTGCTGCTCCTCGTGCAGGGCAGAGGAGGCCAGCACCGCGCCGGTCAGACCGGGGATGGCCCACTGCAGCGCCTTGAGCTGCTTCTGGGCCTTCGCGACCTCAGGCGACGGGCTGGTCGGCCCGTCGACCGGCACGGTCCCGGCGTCGATGATCTTCTGGCCGAGCACCCGGGAGTAGGCCGTGGCGCCCAGGGCTCCGGCGGTGAGCGCGAGCTTCACGTTGGTGTTGGCCAGCACGCCCCTCTGGGCCTTGACCCGGCCCTTGTTGGCGCGGAGCAGGCCGGCGCCTCCGACGAGGTGCGCCCCGATCGCGACGGCGCTGTACGGGGTCCACCGGACCCACCCCGTGTTGGCCACCTCGGCGGCCTTGCGGGGGTCCTCGACCTGGCCGGCGGCACCGTTGACGCCGACGGCGCCCATCAGCGAACCGCCGAACCAGGCAGCGAGGCCGGCGTCGTGCAGGAAGTGGGCGAGGGAGTTGCGCTCTGACATGTGAACCTCCGAAGTAGCCGTGTGATCTACGCCTACCCCTCCTGGCCCTTCCCACCCGCCCCCACACCTGTAAGAGTCGCCACGTGGCCGAGTCCTTCGACAAGTGGGCTGTCGTCGTCTTCCAGTCCGAAGGCGTCTGGCAGGTCGAAGAGTTGCCCCCGACCGTCTCCGAGGACCTCGGCACTGTCGTGGCCGCGGTCCAGGGTCAGGTCGCCGGTGCCTTCGCGCTGGTCGACATCGCGGATGAGTTCTTCGTCGTCGTCCGCTGCCTGTTCGGCCGGGAGCGGCTGCTGCTGTCCGACGCCACGGCCTCGGTCGCCTGGCACCTGGCCGCCCAGGTGATGGAGCGCCTGCAGATCGACCTGCCCGTGGGCGAGGAGATCGACGAGGTCCTGCCGGCGGGCGATCTGGCGGTGTTCGACGACCTCGGTCTCGATGCGATGGAGCTGGGTGCGATCCTGTCAGACGTCGACGCGTACGCCGACGAGATGCTGTCCACGCTCGCCCGCAGGCTCGGGTTCTCCGACGCCTTCGAGCGGACGCTGGATGCCCTGGTGTGAGAGGGAAAGGATCCTGTGAGCTACTTCGCCGCTGCGTTGGCCCGCACCGACGACGGGTGGACGGGTCGCGAGCTCGACCTTGGTGAGGTCGAGGACCTGGACGCCCTGGCGGAGGAGCTGCGTGACTTCTCCGGCGAGGGCGCCGGACCCGCCCTGCTGCTGCTGGAGGAGGACGACGAGTACGTCGCCCTCGTCCGCGTCGACGGGGGTGCCGGCGCCCTGAGCGAGCCGCGCGTCTTCCTGTCCGACCGGCGTGCAGTCCAGGGCAGCGACGTCGCCGCGATGCTCTGGGAGGAACCCCCGGTCGAGGAGGTCGAGGACGACGACGAGGACGAGGGCACCCGCCCGGTGGCAGAACCGGTCGGTGACGCCTCCTTGCTCGCTGACCTCGGCACCCCCGAGGAGACGCTGCTCCACCTGTGCGCCGAAGAGGGTCTGCTGCCGGCGGACGTGCTGTCCGGCGTCGCCGATCGCGCCGGCTTCCTCGAGATCCTCGAGGGTCTGCGCGAAGGGTGACACCGAGCGAGGCGATGGCGCTCGCCCTGGGGGAGGCCGAGCAGGCCGTGGCGCACGGAGACGTACCGGTTGGGGCCGTCATCCTCGACGCGGCAGGCGAGCTGATCAGCGCAGGTCACAACGAGCGCGAGCTCACCGGCGACCCGACCGCGCACGCTGAGGTGCTGGCGATCCGGCGGGCCGTACGGGACGGCTGGCGGCTGGACGGCTGCACCCTGATCGTGACGCTGGAGCCCTGCACGATGTGCGCCGGCGCGATCGTCCTGTCTCGCCTGTCCAAGGTCGTGTACGGGGCGGTCGACCCCAAGGCGGGAGCCGCCGGTTCCCTCTGGGACGTGCTGAGGGACCGGCGGCTCAACCACCGACCTGAGGTGGTGTCCGGGCTGCTGGCGGACCAGAGCGCGGCCTTGCTGACGGGCTTCTTCAGAGGGTTGTGACGACGTCCGTGTAGTCGAGCCGCGGGCTGCGGCCGAACCACGGGTTCTCGCCCGGGTGACCGAGGTTCACCGCGATGAGGGCGTGGGTGCGGCCGTCGGGGAAGAACTCCGCGTTGACACCGTCGGTGTCGAAGCCTGCCATCGGCCCGGCAGCCAGCCCCGCCGCACGGACGCCGACGATGAAGTAGCCGGCCTGCAGCATCGCGTTGTTACGCGCGACGGCGTGCCGGGCCTCCTCGCTCGGGAACATGTCCTTGGCGCCCTCGAGGTGCGGGAACACCACCGGCAGCTGCTCGTGGAAGTCCAGGTCGTAGGCCAGGATCGCGGTGACGGGCGCGCTCGCCGTCTTGGCCCGGTTGCCCTCCATCATCAGCGGGAGCAGACGGGCCTTCGCCTCGGCGGAGCGCACGAAGACGACCCGGAGCGGCTGGGAGTTCATGAGCGTGGGGCCGAACTTGACCAGCTCGTAGATCGCCCGGAGCTGCTCGTCGCTGACGGGCTCGGCACTGAAGCTGTTGGCCGTACGGGCCTCCCGGAACAGCAGGTCCTGCGCCTCGGCGGACAGGGAGAGCGGGGTGTCGAGGGTAACGGTCATGAGGGGTGCTCCTTCGCACGAGGGGACACTGGTCGCAAGTGTCTTGAACGCTCAATTATTTCCGGTGCAACTGTGCTCTGAGTCACCCGTCGGGTTCGCTAGAGTCTCCGCCGGTGGCGTGTCCGAGCGGCCGAAGGAGCACGCCTCGAAAGCGTGTGACGTTGCAAGACGTCCGTGGGTTCAAATCCCACCGCCACCGCCAAGGGGTCCTGACGAAACTCCCCGTGATCTTGCCCAGGTGGTGAGAGCACGGGGAGTCGTCGGCGGTGTCGTGCACCTCACGCCGCGGCGCTACAGCTCGCTCACGTAGGTCACGTCCGCCACCTGGATCGAGTACGTCTCGTAGAACTCCTCCCGACCGCGGCGCTGAGCAGCCCGGTGCTCGGGATGCGTACGCCAGGCCTCGTGCGAGGCCCGGTCGGCGAAGGTCACGAGCGTGACGCGCTCGCTGTCGTCGGACGTGAAGGCCTTGTGCTCCACGTATCCCGGCATGGCCGAGGCGAGGGCCGACATCCGGGCGGCGGTCTGGTCGTACTCGCCCTGGGCGTCCTCGCGAAGACGTGAGCGGAAGACGGTGACGACCTGGCCCGGGGTGAACACCTCATGAGTCTGACGCACAGCCAAGGGCGCATGTCATCTACCGGACACCGCTGGCGACGCGTTCGCGGGATCTTCGCTCAGAGGACCCGGGCGGTCCGGGCGGGAGCGCACGTTGACGATCGAGCAGCCGCACGACACCGGGCGCAAGGTCGCGACGCTCTTGAGCGTGGTCACGTCGTCGACCGACGAGGCCGCCCGCATCGTCACCGCCCTCCTCGAGCCGGTCGGCGCCGGACAACCGGCAGCGGCCGGGGGCTGGATCCTGGTCACGGCGGGCGACACGGTGCTCGCGCAGGTTCATGTCCTCGACGGCCACGCCGTGTGCGCCTTGCCGACCGAAGTCGCGGGTCCCGTGGTCGTCAGCTACACCGGCGATGAGCGCTTCGCGCCGAGCCAGCGGACGATCGAGCTCTGACGAGTGCGGCCAGGAGAACGACAGCAGCCCCACCCGTCTGGGTGAGGCTGTGGTCGTGAGCTGGCGGAGGATACGAGATTCGAACTCGTGAGGGGTTGCCCCCAACACGCTTTCCAAGCGTGCGCCATAGGCCAACTAGGCGAATCCTCCGCCGACGATGCTAGCGGAACCGCTGTCGGGACTTGCGGCTAGAGTTCTCCGCAGACCCCTCGTGCGGCGCTGATCTCGCTGAACTCCCCCAGGGCCGGAAGGCAGCAAGGGCAGGCGGGCTCTTGGCGGGTGCGCGAGGGGTCCTTCGACGTCGGGAGGAAAAGCGTGAGTCTCGCGCTCTACAGGAAGTACCGCCCGGGCAGCTTCTCCGAGGTCAAGGGGCAGGACCACGTCACCGGTCCGCTGCAGCAGGCGCTCCGCAACGGCCGGGTGCACCACGCGTACCTGTTCAGCGGACCGCGTGGTTGCGGCAAGACCTCCAGCGCCCGGATCCTGGCTCGCTCCCTCAACTGCGAGAAGGGCCCGACGCCCGATCCGTGCGGGCTCTGCGACAGCTGCATCGCGCTCGCGCCGATGGGCCCGGGCTCCCTCGACGTGGTGGAGATCGACGCCGCCTCGCACGGTGGCGTCGAGGATGCCCGCGACCTCCGCGAGCGGGCCTTCTACGCCCCGGTCGCCAGCCAGTTCAAGATCTACATCATCGACGAGGCGCACATGGTCTCGCCGGCCGGCTTCAACGCGCTCCTCAAGCTCGTCGAGGAGCCGCCGGAGTTCGTCCGCTTCATCTTCGCCACGACCGAGCCCGAGAAGGTGCTCAGCACCATCCGGTCGCGTACGCACCACTACCCCTTCCGGCTGATGCCCCGTCGCGATCTGACGGACCTGCTCCAGTCGGTCGTCGACAGCGAAGGCATCCACGTCGACCCGACGGTGCTCCCCCTCGTCGTACGCGCTGCCGCAGGCTCCGCCCGTGACGGCCTGTCGATCCTGGACCAGGTGCTGGCCTCCCACGGCGCCGAGGGCGTCACCCGCGAGGCGGCCGCGGCGCTGCTCGGGGTCACGCCCGACTCGCTGCTCGACGACGTGCTCGACGCCTTCGCAGCGCGGGACGCTGCCTCGGTGTTCGCGACCGTCGACCGGGTCATGGAGAACGGCCACGACCCGCGCCGGTTCGCCTCCGACGTGCTGGAACGACTCCGGGACCTCGTCGTCCTCAACGCCATTCCCGACGCCGGCGACAAGGGCCTGCTCGACTGCCCGCCGGAGCAGCTCACCTCGATGGCCCGACAGGCCACCAACCTCGGTACGGCCGGGCTCTCCCGCGCGGCGGACCTGTTCCACGACGGCCTCACGGAGATGCGCGGCACGACGTCCCCGCGGCTGCTGCTGGAGCTCATCTGCGCCCGCGTGCTGCTGCCGGCCGCGTCCTCCGACGACGCCGCGGTGATGACGCGCCTCGAGCGGCTCGAGCGCCGGCTGGACATCGGGGGCGCCCACGCTGCCCAGGCGCCTGCCACCGCCCCGCAGGCACCTGCGACCGCCCCGCGGGCGGCGGCGCCGGTAGCTCCTCGCGCCGCGGCCGCCCCGGTCGCCGCACCGCCACCGACCGCACCTACCGGTGATCCACGGAACCCGCGCAGTCAGAATGCCGTCGATTTCGGCCGCTCCGGTTCCGTGGATCATGGGAGTCAGGCGGCGGCCTGGCCCACCGCAGCGGTACCGGGTGCGCCGAGCCAGCCTGCTGCGCCGAGCCACCCGGGGACGCCGGCTGCGCCCGTACCCGCTCCCGCACCGGGACCCGTGCCGGAGTCCGCTGTCGTACCGGCTGGGGGGTTGGACGCCACCGGCCTGCGGAGCTCGTGGGACGCGGTGCTGACCGCCACCAACGAGCGCAAGCGGGTGACCAAGGCGCTGCTCGACAACGCGCAGGTGCTGGACCTCAAGGGTCGCACGCTGACCCTGGCGTTCACCACGGCGGCGCTGTCGCGGCAGTTCCAGTCCGGCAGCAACATCGACGTCCTGAAGGAGGCGCTGCAGGCCGTGCTCGGCCTGGACGTCGACCTGCAGCTCGTCGTCGCGGGCGAGGCGCCGCCGATGCTG
>JBKJVH010000060.1:0-8600 GCA_046590985.1 Mycobacteriales bacterium | reverse complement strand
CCCGGCCGATGCTCTGGCGGATCCGACCGTAGTCAGCCTCGAACGCCCGCCAGGGAAGGGACTCCCCGAGCTCCCGACGGGCCAGCCGGCACACGATCGACACCTCGCTGAGCAGCTGGTCGCTTGCCGGCTTGAGTCGGCCGCGGGACAGGTGCACGGCGCTCATCGAGTCCTCGACCGTGACGGCCTGCGGGCCGCCGGTCTGCTCGTCCCGTTCGGTGCGGCCGAGCGTCGGCAAGATCAGCGATGCCTCTCCGACGACGGCGTGCGAGCGGTTGAGTTTGGTCGAGACCGAGACGGTCAGCCGGCAGCGGCTGACGGCCGCTTCTGTCACGTCGCTGTCGGGGGTAGCCGCCACGAAGTTGCCGCCCATGGCGAACAGCACATCCACCTTCCCGTCGCGCATGGCTCGGATGCTGTCGACGACGTCGAACCCGTGCGCCCGCGGGGGCACGAATCCGAACTCGGTGCCGAGCGCGTCGAGGAACTCCGGCGGCGGCTTCTCCCAGATACCCATGGTGCGATCGCCCTGCACGTTGCTGTGACCGCGTACGGGGCACAGGCCGGCACCGGGACGGCCGATGTTCCCCTGCATCAGCAGCAGGTTCACGACCTCGCGGATCGTGACGACCGAGTTCTTGTGCTGGGTCAGACCCATCGCCCAGCAGACGATCGTGCGCTTGCTCCGGAGCAGCCGGCCGGCGAGCTCGTCGATCTCGGCGGCAGCCAGGCCGGAGGCGCGGAGCACCTCCTCGTCGTCCACGGCACGCAGGTGCTCGGCGAGCTCAGCGAAGCCCGCCGTCGAGTTGTCCAGGAAGGCCCGGTCGAGCACTGTTCCGGGGGCGGCGTCCTCGGCCTCCAGCAGCCGCTTGCCCAGGGCCTGGAACAGCGCCAGGTCGCCGTTGACGCGGATCTGCAGGTACTGCGCCGAGAGCACCGTCCCCTTGCCCAGCAGGCCATCCAGCCGCTTCGGGTCCTTGAAGCGAACGAGCCCGGCCTCGGGCAGCGGGTTGACGCTGACGATTGTCGTACCCGCCCTCGCGGCGTCAGCGAGGGCGGTGAGCATCCGTGGGTGGTTGGTGCCGGGGTTCTGCCCGACCACCAGGATCAGGTCGGCCTTGCCGAGGTCCGCCAACGACACGGTGCCCTTGCCGATCCCGATGGTCTCCCCCAGGGCCGAGCCGGACGACTCATGGCACATGTTGGAGCAGTCCGGGAGGTTGTTGGTGCCGAAGGCCCGGACGAAGAGCTGGTAGACGAACGCCGCCTCGTTGCTGGTGCGCCCCGAGGTGTAGAAAGTGGCGCGGTCCGGACTGGCCAGCGCCGTCAGCTCGGCAGCGATCAGGTCGAAAGCCCGGTCCCAGCTCACGGGTGCGTAGGTGTCGGAGCCCGGCGCCTTGAAGACCGGCCGGGTCAGCCTGCCCTGCTGGCCGAGCCAGTAGCCGCTGCGGCCGCGCAGGTCCCCGACGGGGTGCGCCGCCCAGAAGTCATCGTCGATCCGGCGCTCGGTAGCCTCCTCCGCGACAGCCTTCACGCCGTTCTCGCAGAACTCGGCCTTCTTGCGGTGCTCACCCTCCGGCCAGGCGCACCCGGGGCAGTCGAACCCGTGCTTCTGGTTGATGCGCAGCAGCGTCCGCGCCCCGCGCACCGGGCCCATCTGCTCGTGCAGCATCTTCAGCGATCGGACCACGGCCGGCACTCCAGCGGACTGCTGCTCGGGTCGGCCGACCTCAAGTCCGTCTTCGGTCACGGCATCACCCTATGAGCTCCGCTGTACACGTTCATGCGGTCACCCCGCAGGAACCCCACCAGCGTCATGCCGGCCTCGATCGCGAGGTCGACGGCGAGCGAGGAAGGCGCCGAAACCGCTGCGAGACAAGGGATTCCAGCCATCCAGGCCTTCTGGACCAGCTCGAACGACGCTCGGCCGCTGACCATCAGGACCGTCGCGCTCAGCGGCAGGCGACCCTCCCTCAGAGCCCAGCCGACGACCTTGTCGACGGCGTTGTGCCGGCCGATGTCCTCGCGCAGGCACAGCAGCTCGCCCGTGGCGTCGAACAGCCCGGCGGCGTGCAGTCCACCGGTGCTGTCGAAGACTCGCTGGGCCGTGCGGAGACGGTCGGGCAGCGCGGTGAGGAATGCGGGCGTAACGGTCAGCGGGTCCTGGTCGACCGCGAAGGCGGTGGTGGTGCGGACCGCGTCCAGGCTGGCGGCACCGCAGATCCCGCACGCGCTGGAGGTGAAGGTCGACCGTGGCTCGGGTGCCGGCACGGTGAGGGTCAGGTCGAGGACGTTGTAGGAGTTGACGCCGCGGCTGTCCTGGCCGGCGCAGTAGCGCATCGCGCGGAGCTGCTCGGTGCCGTGGATCGCCCCTTCGGACACCAGGAAGCCGGCGGCCAGGTCCATGTCGTCGCCGGGGGTTCGCATGGTCACGGTGAGGGTCCGCCCCTCGACCCTCAGCTCGAGAGGCTCCTCCACCACCAGGGTGTCCGGTCTGGTGCTGACCGCCGAGCCGTCATAGGTGACGACCTGGCGCCTGGTGGTGAGTCGTCCCATGGGCTCACCGTACGGCGGCGCCTCGCTCCGGGACGGACGTGAGCTCCGAGAACCGAGCCAGCAAGATGCCAGCCACCTCCTACCCGACACGGACGATCACCTGCGCTCCTCAGGGCCGGTTCGGGTCCTCTCGGAGGTTTGCTCGGTTCGTTGAGGCTGGTGGGCGCGGAGGGGATCGAACCCCCGACCACTCGCTTGTAAGGCGAGGGCTCTACCGCTGAGCTACACGCCCGGCACCGCTACAGGTTAGCGAGGACCTTCTTGTACTCGCCTGAGTCGCGCGCGTCGGGAATCGCGTTCACGACCTTGTAGGCCACCTTGCCCTGCTTGTCGACGATGAACGTGCCGCGAACGGCCAGCCCGATATCGGCGTTGAACACGCCGTACGCGCTGGCCACCGCACCATGCGGCCAGAAGTCGGCAAGCAAGGGAAAGGTGTAGCCCTGGTCCTTGGCCCAGGCCGCGTGGGTCGGGCCGGAGTCGACCGAGATGGCGAGGGTCTGCACGTCGTCGTTGCTGAAGTCGGCGATCTCGTCGCGGATCGCGCACAGCTCCCCCTGACAGACCCCCGTGAAAGCCAGCGGGTAGAACACCACGACCACGTTCTTGACACCCCGGAACGACGACAGTCGCACCGCGTTGCGGTCCTGGTCGTTCAGCTCGAAATCGGGGGCCTCGTCGCCAACGTCGACCATGTTGTTCTCCTCAGGTGCTCTCGGGGCAGGATGTCCCGATGCTAGGTCCCCAGCTCTTCACCGGCCCCTGCGGGCTCGCCCATCTCGACGTCGACGAGCTCGCCGACGCGATCATCGGAGCGTGGGACGACTTCGTGACCGTCGCCGCCTCCGCCAACCTCGGACGGCCCTCCCGGCTGCCCGGCTGGAACGGCCGGCAGGTGTGCATCCACCTCGGGTCGTGGGAGGACCACGAGGTCCTCGGCAACGTCGTGGCGGCCGCCAGGAGCGGCGGCGGGCCGGCCGCGGAGAGCCCGGACGACGGCAACGCGGCACTCAACGCCACACACGCAACCGCCACCGACGCCGAGGTGCTGTCGGCCCTGCACCGGTCGCGCGACATCCTGGAGGCCTGGTTCCAGGGTCCCGAGCCACACGAGCTCGGGACCGCGCTGGTGCGTTCCTCCGTCGGTGACCTGCCGCTGCTGGGCCTGCTGTCCGCCGGTTGCTACGAGCTGGCCGTGCACGCGCTCGACCTGGCCGCGTGCGGGGCCGCAGCGCCGTCGGAGCACCTGTTGCAGCGGGGGCTGGCAGCCCTGATCGACGTCACCGGCAACCTGTCAGCCCGGCACGACATCCCGATCACGGTCTCGGCGCAGACCCCCACCGGCGGGTGGGCCTTCGAGAGCTTCTCCGACGGCACCTGGAGCACGACCGCGGTGCCGGCCGGCCCCTACCACGGCACCGGAGTACGCGGCGCGGCGGCCGACCTGCTGGACGTCTCGGCGGGCCGGGCCGCCTTGCCTCTGCTGCTCGCCAAGAGACGCCTCACCGTGCAGCAGCTGCCGTCGTTCATGCGGCTCGCTCCCATCGTGAGCGAGGTCCCGGGGCTGCCCGGCGGCGCCGCGCTCAAGGCCGGGGTGGGTGGCATCTCGGCCGTCACCGGCGGCGTCAGCAAGGTCCTGGGGAAGCTCCGACGCGGTTGACGATGAGGGCGATCTGCTTTCCCTTCGCCCTGGTCAGCACGACTGTCACCTCGGTGCTGCCGGTGAGCTTCAGCTGCTTGCGGAGCACCTCGGGTTCCACCGCCGTACCGCGCTTCTTCACGACCAACGACCCGGCGTCGTACGCCCTGAGCCGCTCCCTCAGCCCCTTGAGGGAGAACGGCAGCGTCTCGAGCACCTCATACCAGGCGCCGAACGGCGTCGGCACCCTCAGATCGCTTGCTACGTAGGCGATCGTGGCATCCAGCAGCCACCCGTCCACCAGCTGCGCCACCTCGGCGACGAGGTGCGCCCGGATCACCGCACCGTCCGGTTCGAGCAGGAACCGGCCCGGCGCCCGCACGCTAGGGGTGGGCGCCCCGGCGGAGACGAGCGTGTGCGGTCCGGGCAGCAACGTGGCCGTCCGGCGGACTCCGGACCGGACCGCGCCGGTCCACAGCAGAGCCTCCTTCACGTCGCCGCTGAGGGACACCACCTCGACCTCGACGGCATCGTCCAAGGCGTCGTAGTCGATGCCGGGGGCCACCTTGACACCGAGCGCTGTCGTCGGCCAGGCCAGCACCGTCGACAGCGGCGGCGACCAGCCCTCGGGGTCGAAGCCGCGCCGCCCGCCGAAACGCCGAGCCGGGTCGGCGAACACCGCACCGGTGGCACCGAGCGTCGTGACGTCGGCGCAGGCCAGGGCAGCGCTGGGTACGTTCTGCGCGGCCAGCAGCAGACGCGCCAGGTCCAGGTCGACCCCCACCACCGGCGCCACCCCGGACAGCGCGACGAGGTCCCCGCCAACCGAGCAGCCGAGGTCCAGGACCCGCTCGACTCCGGCGAACCGGGCGGCGTGGTGCAGCGCGACGGCCCGCGGGGTGGACTGCTCGAGGGCCTCGGCGGTCCACCACCAGGTGTCGCCGTCGGGGTGCTTGGCGAGCGCCCGTCGGCGCAGCCGCGCCTGGTCGAGCGCGAGCCGGCCGAGCTCGCCGTACCCGCGCATGGCCTCCGCGGAGCCGATCCGGTCCGTCAGGTCCAGCGCCGCGGCCACCTCGACCGCCGCACGTCCCGGTGCGGACAGCAGCAGCCGAGCCTGGGCGGGCGTCAGCGGCGCTGCTTGGCCCGGCTGGCCTTGGGCGCCACCAGGCGGGTCCCGGACCACTCCGGGGCGGCGCTGGTGCTGCGGGTGCTGGAGAGCCCGGCGGTGGGGGCCGCCTCGTCGATGTCGGAGGGCTCGACGTGGCCGTCCCGGCCGGCCTTGGGGGTCAGCAGCCAGATCACGCCGCTGTCGCCCAGGTTGGTCAGGGAGTCGACGAGCGAGTCGACGAGGTCGCCGTCACCCTCGCGCCACCACAGCACCACGAAGTCCACGACCTCGTCGGAGTCGTCGCTGAAGATCAGCTCCGTCCCCGCTCGGGCGGCGATGTCATCCAGCAGGTCGGTGTCCACGTCATTCGGGTCGTCGCCTCCGACGACCTGCACGACGTGCCCTGGTTCGATCCCCAGGCGCTCGGCCAGGCCACGCGCTCCGGCATGGCCCTCGGGCGTGCTCACTGTCAACAACTCCGTTCCGCGTGCCCGCGGGGTGCGGGGCGTCCCGGTAGTCCACCGGAGCGCGTCGCCATGCGCAAGTGCCACACGCCGTGGGACACCGCACAGTGACAGCGCAGGGTCACCGGGCACACGGCGAACCGGGCGGGTGCGAGTGGGGTCACTGTCGCCCGGACAGCGACCTACTCGTCGGTAACGGGTTGGATGGGAGAAGCCCCCCTGATCAGCACGGAGGAAGAGCAGTGGCAGAGCGGACGGAACGGTTCAGCGTGATCAGCGACGGCTTGCCCAGCCAGCTGCCGGACGTCGACCCGGCGGAGACGCAGGAGTGGCTGGACTCGTTCGACAGCCTGGTCGACTCCGCAGGGCGCGGCCGGGCCCGTTTCCTGATGCTCAAGCTCCTCGAGAGGGCCCGGGAGAAGGCCGTCGGAGTACCGGCGCTGCGCTCCACGGACTTCATCAACACCATCCCACCCGAGCGCGAGCCGTGGTTCCCGGGGGACGAGCACATCGAGCGCCGGGTCCGGGCCTACATCCGGTGGAACGCAGCCATGACGGTGTCGCGGGCGAACCGCCCGGAGATCGGCGTCGGGGGCCACATCGCGACCTACGCGTCGGCTGCGTCGCTGTACGAGATCGGCTTCAACCACTTCTTCCGGGGCAAGAACCACCCCGGCGGCGGCGACCAGATCTACTACCAGGGGCATGCCTCCCCCGGCATCTACGCCCGCGCCTACCTCGAGGGCCGGCTGACCGAGGAGCACCTGGACGGCTTCCGTCAGGAGTCCCGGACGTTCAGCCTGCCGTCCTACCCGCACCCGCGGCTGATGCCGGACTTCTGGGAGTTCCCCACCGTCTCGATGGGCCTGGGGCCGATCGGCGCGATCTACCAGGCGCGCTTCAACCGCTACCTCCACCACCGTGGCATCAAGGACACCAGCGAACAGCGGGTCTGGTGCTTCCTCGGCGACGGCGAGATGGACGAGCCGGAGTCCCTCGGCGCGATCGGCATCGCCGCCCGCGAAGAGCTCGACAACCTGACCTTCGTCGTCAACTGCAACCTCCAGCGCCTGGACGGACCGGTCCGCGGCAACGGGAAGATCATCCAGGAGCTCGAGTCCTACTTCCGCGGCGCCGGCTGGAACGTCATCAAGGTCGTCTGGGGCCGCGAGTGGGACGACCTGCTCGCCCGGGACGTGGACGGCGTGCTCGTCAACGCGATGAACACCACCCCGGACGGTCAGTTCCAGACCTACTCCACCGAGGGCGGTGCGTACACCCGCGAGAAGTTCTTCGGAGGGGACCCACGGCTGCGCAAGATGGTCGAGCACCTCACCGACGAGGACATCAAGAACCTGCCGCGCGGCGGACACGACTACCGCAAGGTGTACGCGGCCTTCCACTCCGCGACCAAGCACGTCGGTCAACCGACGGTGATCCTGGCCCACACCATCAAGGGCTGGACCCTCGGCAAGGACTTCGAGGGCCGCAACGCGACCCACCAGATGAAGAAGCTGACCAAGGACGAGCTCAAAGAGCTGCGCGACCGGCTGCACATCGACATCAGCGACAAGGCCCTGGAGTCCGGCCTGCCGCCGTACTACCACCCTGGCCCGCACAGCGCCGAGATCGAGTACATGCGGGAGCGCCGCGAAGCTCTCGGGGGCCCGTTGCCGTCCCGCGTGATCCGGCCCAAGTCCCTGGTGCTGCCGCCGGCGAAGGTCTACGACGAGCTGAAGGGCGGCTCCGGCAAGCAGGCCGTCGCCACCACGATGGCGTTCGTCCGGCTGCTCAAGGACCTGATGAAGGACAAGGAGATCGGCGCCAGGTTCGTGCCGGTCGTGCCCGACGAGGCCCGCACGTTCGGCATGGACGCGATGTTCCCGACGGCGAAGATCTACTCGCCGTTCGGGCAGCGGTACGAGTCGGTCGACCGCGCGCTTCTGCTGTCCTACCAGGAGTCCCAGCAGGGGCAGATCCTGCACGAGGGCATCACCGAGGCCGGCTCGATGGCCTCCGCGATCGCCGCCGGCACCTCCTACGCCACGCACGGCGAGCCGATGATCCCGATCTACATCTTCTACTCGATGTTCGGGTTCCAGCGCACTGGCGACCAGATGTGGCAGATGGCCGACCAGCTCGGCCGAGGTTTCCTGCTCGGAGCCACCGCCGGCCGAACCACCCTGAACGGCGAGGGCCTGCAGCACCAGGACGGCCACTCGCTGCTGCTCGCCTCGACCAACCCGGCGATCATCTCCTACGACGCTGCGTACGGCTACGAGCTGGCGTTCATCGTCGAGGAGGGCCTCCGGCGGATGTACGGCGAGCAGCCCGAGGACGTCTTCTTCTACCTGACGGTCTACAACGAGCCCTACCCGCAGCCGGCCCTGCCCGACATCGCCGGTCTCCGCGACGGAGTGCTGCGGGGGCTCTACCGGCTGAGCGGATCCGACGGCGTCGCTGCACAGGCACAGGTGCTCGCCAGCGGCATCTCCGTGCCCGCCGCCCTTGCAGCGCAGCAGCTCCTCCGCGCTGACTGGGGCATCGGCGTCGACGTCTGGTCGGTGACGTCCTGGAACGAGCTCCGGCGCGACGCGCTGGCGTGCGAGCAACACGGCCTGCTGCACCCGGAAGAGGCCCCACAGGTCCCCTTCGTGACCACGTCACTGATGGGGGCCGCCGGTCCGGTGGTGGCGGTCAGCGACTGGATGCGCGCGGTCCCGGACCAGGTCAGCCGGTGGGTCCCAGGCGACTACACCTCGCTGGGTACCGACGGCTTCGGGCGTTCGGACACGCGCGCGGCGTTGCGTCGGCACTTCCACATCGACGCCGA
>JBKJVH010000170.1:0-5743 GCA_046590985.1 Mycobacteriales bacterium | reverse complement strand
GGTGGTCCCGGAAGCTCAGGGACATCGATCCGGAGAAGTCCTCGATCGGGGAGATCTCCTCGAAGATCTCCTCGAGCCCGGACGTGGTCGACACCATGGTGCCGGCGTCGGGGCTGGCGAGGGCTGCCTGAACACGGTCTTGCCACAGTTCGTTGCCGACCAGCCAGTCGAAACTCGACACCTGCAGGTCGAGGAGGTTCGGGACCTCCAGCGGCTCACGGATCTTGGCGAAGGACAGCCGGGTGGACGGGCGCTTGGGAGACAGACTTGCGGCCAAGAGTTGGGTCCTTAGATCTCAGCGGCGCACACACACTCGACCGACTGCAGACGGCATCGGGCCGGAGCAGGTATATGACGGGAGGCAGCGCAAAGAGGAAGTCTACGCACAGGTGCGCCTTCTGTCCAGGCGCGCCGACGGCTCGCCCTCCACGCAGGTGCTCGCGAGGTCGGCCCGTTGGCAACAGCGTGAGGCTCAGAGCTGCCCGCGTCAAGGCCCGCCCCGCCTCGGTGGCGCTGCGGTGCCCGCTCGCGGGCCGGTCAGAGCGCCTTGATCGTGCTGACCAGCCAGTGCCCGCCGCGGCGGACCATCGTCATCTCGAGCCTGCTCTGGGTGACCTTGGGCGCCGAGGCCAGACTGCTGGTGGACTGCTGGTTGACGAACACCAGCGCCAGGACGCGGTTCTCACTGGCCTGGACCACCGCGGCATCGCTGACCGCAGCCAGGACCACGGCCTTGTACTTGGCGGCCACGCCGGCGACCAGCTTGGCGGTGGTCTTGTCGTACTCCTTCCGGAACTCACCGGTCGTCACCCCCCGGCCGGCCTTGAAGTCCTTGTCGAGCTGCCGGTAGTCATAGCTGAACACCGCGGTGGCGGCGTTGCGGGCGGCCTGCAGCGCTTCGGGACGGGCGTTCTGCGCGGCACCTGCACCGGCGGTGCTCACCGTCTTCCAGCCGAGGAAGCCGGTCAGCCCCGCGAGCACCAGGACGATCGCGGCCAGCGCGGGCAGCAGCACTCCGGACGTCCGGGTCGGTACGGGGACCTCGGCGGGGCTCTGCGGACTCTCCGGAGCAACGGGCACGTCTGAGCGAGCCTGATCTTCCAGGAGGACCGGCGCGGGGAGTGGCGCCGGCTCGGTGAGGGCGACCGGCGGGGTGGGCGGGGCCGCAGGGACCGAAGCGGCTGCGTCCGACATTGGCTTGGCCAAAGAGACAAGCGGGACCGGGGGGGTCGGTGGGGCTGACGGGAGGGGCGGCAGCGCGTCCTGCGGAGCGGCCGGCTCGGCGAACCGGGTGCGCGCCGGGGCGGGGGGGACGGGCGGGGAGTCGGAAGCCTCGGGGGGCAGCGGCTCGGGGGGCAGCGGCTCGGGGGGCAGCGGCTCGGTCATGCCACCGGCTCCAGGGTCGCGAGCAGCCAGCGGCCGCTGTGCTTCTCGAGCTGCATCTTCCAGCGGTCGTGCGCCACGACGCCGTTCGGGGTGCTCGTGTCGGTGACCGTGCGATCCACGGCGACCAGGACGGTGGCGGAGTTGAGGTCCGAACGCTCCAGGCCGGCGGACAGCACCGTCGCGCTCGAGACCGTCTTGCGCTCGACGACGACCTTCTTCAACTCGGCCTGGGCCTTGCTGAACTGCTCCTTGAAGGACCCGGTGGCACCGTCGACGACCCGCTTGAGGTCGGCGTCGACCGTTGCGGCGCTCAGGCTGTCGAGGTTCTTGATGGCCTGCCGTGCGGCACTGACGGCGTCGCCCTGGGCAGAGGTGAGGTCCGACCTGCTGCGGGCGTGACCGGCGACCAGGAAGCCGAGCACGATGCTGGCGATCAGCAGCACGCCCGCGACGACGGCGAGCGCGCCAAGGACCCGACGGTTACCGGTCGGCGGCGAGGCGGCAGTCACCCGCCCAGTGTCACTCATGCGCGGCACGTCACCCTTGTGCGACTCGGCGATCGTCGAGCTCACGAGGTGCGGAGCGGGTCGAGCAGCAGCCACTCCCACGAAGCGGTCCCGAAGGCGCTCGAGGCCCCGGCGGTCGACCCGACGTTCCAGCGCTCCCCCGCGGCGGTGATGGCATGCCCGCTGGTGGTGTCGTAGTCCGCCAGCGTGGTGGTCCAGCCGTCGGTCCCGACCGCCCCGGAGTAGAGCGCGGCGCTCGACGCTGCGCCGTCGTTGGGATAGGGCCTGAGGCCGTTCGGGCGCGGGGAGTTCGCGGACCCGCGGACATTGATGCCGGAGGAGGGCGGCGACGCGCAGTAGGCCCTGGTGTTGGACGTCCGCGGCGTGACGTCCTGCGGGTCGCGCTTCTTCGTGGTCTGGTAACCGGCCGAGCAGGCGGACGGGTTCATGGTGCTCGCGAGACCGAAGTGGGCGGTCCCGTCGCCGGGTGTGACGGTGAAGCCGCCGGCCACCACGTTGGGGTAGGTCACCAGGATCTGGCGGAGCGCCGGGATCCGGATGGCCTGGACCTGGGCTGTCGAGACCAGGTTGTCCAACAGCAGCGGGAGCGCCGTCCGGTTGGCGTCAAGCGTGGCGGCGAGGATGTTGGCGCTGTCCGTACCGCTCTTGAAGAGGGCCCGGAAGTCGGGATCGCTGGCCCGCAGCTGGGTGCTGAGGGAGGCCAGCGAGGCGTTGTAGGAGCGGAACTGCGCCGCCACGTCGCGCTGGGTGGCCAGGACCGGCTTGCTGTCCTTGATGAGCTGAAGCGTCGCCGGGAGGTTCTGGGTCGCGGCGGTGGTGAGCTGGTCGCTGGCGTCGATGAGCCGTTGCAGGTCGTTGCCGGAGCCCTCGAAGGCCTTGCCGAGCTCGTCGAGCACGACCGTGACGTCAGCCAGGTTGACGCTCTTGACGAGCCTGTCGAGGTTGAGGATCAGCTGCGTGGGCTGGATCGGGATGCTCGTCATGCTGACCGGGATCACGTCGCCGGACTTCATGAGCGCACCGCTGTCGCTCTGCGGCTGCAGGTCGACGAACTGCTCGCCGACAGCGGACCGGTTGTCCACGAACGCCTTCACAGGCGTGGGCACCTTCGTACCGGGCTTGAGGCGGAGCCCCAGCTGGACGCCGTTGTCGACCAGCGTGAGCTTCTCGACCTTGCCGACGGCGACGCCCCGGTAGTTGACCTCGGCGCCCTTGAAGATGCCACCGGAGTCGACGAAGTCGGCCTTGATGAGGTAGCCGCCGTCGTGGCCGGGGACGTAGACGCCGAGGCCGGCGTACCTCCCGCCGGCGTAGAGCAGGCCGAGGATGGCCACGATGCCGAACACGAGCAGCTGCAGCTTGGTCTGCCGGGTGATCACGCGAGGCCTCCGAGCAGGAGGCGGCCGAGGCCGCTAGGGGTGCTGAGGAGCCCGCCGTTGCTGGTCAACCCGGGGACGGTGGGCAGGAGCGGCAGCTTGGGCAGCACGGGCACCTTCGGCAGCACAGGCACCTTGGGCAGCGTCGGGACCTTCGGGACGAGCGGACCCAGCGGTGTGCCGGCCAAGATGTTGCCGAGCAGGGTCGCCGGGTCGCCGTCGACGGTGGCGAACAGGTTGGCGTAGTCGCCGCGGATACCGCCCCGGTTGGCCGGCGACGCGACCGTCTTCGGGAACGGGTAGGTCGTCAACAGCTCGAGCGCGTTCGGCAGGTCCTTCCCGGCCAGCGAGAGCTGCGTGAGGATCGGCTGGAGCGCCTTCAGGTCGGCAATGGTGTTCTGCTGAGTGCCCTTGATGACGCGCACCGCGACGGTGCCGAGGTTGTTCAGGCCGGCCAGCACCTTGGTGAGCTGAGCGCGCTCGTCGGCCAGCACGCCCGCACCCTTCGGCAGGTCGCGCAGCGCGACGCTGAGCGTCTGGCGCTCCGCTGCGAGCTTCCCGGACAGCCGGTCCAGGCCGTCGAGGGCGTTGCTGATCTGGACCTTCTGGTCATCGAGGCCACTGACGAAGCCGGTGAGCTGCACCAGGAAGTCGCGCACCTGCGGCTCGCGGCCCTTGAGCGCCTTGGTCAGCTCGACGTTGATGGTCCGGAGCTGCTCCAGGCCGCCGCCGTTGAGCACCAGCGACAACGCGCCGAGGACCTGCTCGATGTCGGCGTTGGCGTGAGTGCGCATGTCCGACAGCGGGATGTACGCACCGTCGCGAAGCCGACCGGTCGGGATGGCGGGCTTCTCGAAGCTCACGAACTTCTCGCCGAGCAGGGAGGTCTGGCGCAGCAGCACATCGACGTTGTCCGGCAGGACGACGTCCTTCTTCAGACTGCACGTGACGACAGCGGTGTAGCCACCGGGGCCGACCTCGATCTTCTTGACCTGCCCGACAGTGACGTCATTGACCTTGACGGCCGACTGCGGCACCAGGTCGAGAGCATCGGTGAACTCGACCTTCACCTTGTAGCCGTTGCCGCCGACGCCGCCCGGGAGCGGCAGGCTGGCGGCACCGCGGAAGTTGCAGCCCGACAGCAGCAGCGCCGACGCGGCAACCGCCGCAAGGGCCTTCACGGAGCGGTTCATGCGCCCGCCTCCAGGATGCCGCCGAGGGTCAGGTCCCTGGCAGGGTTGACGGACGACCTCTTCAGCGAAGCCTTGGGTACGGGCAGGCCGGACAGCACGGCGGCACACGCCGTCGGCGACTGCCCGGCGATCGCGAGCAGGTTGCACAGCACGCCGGCCGCGCCACCCTGGGAGGCGCCGTTGTCCCGGGTGTCGAGGGTGCCGGACTTGGAGTTGTAGGCCAGCTGCAGGTTCGACAGCGCGGTCGGGGCGGTGTCGATGAACTCCTTCAGCGCCCGCTTCTGCTTGACCAGGATCGAGGTGACCGACGCCAGGTTGGTGACGTTGTAGGTCAGGTTGTCCTTGTTCTCCTTGACGAACACCGCTACCTGAGCGAGCGCGATCGACAGCTGCTTGATCGCGGTGGCCAGGTCGGTGCGCTCCCCGTTGAGCTGGGCGGCCACGCTCGCGAGGTCGCGGTTGAAGGCCCGTACGACGCCGTCGTTCTGGGCGATCACGGTCGTGAACTTCTGCAGGTTCGTGATCGTGGAGAACAGGTCGTTGCGGCTGCCGGCCAGGGTCGAGACCGCCTTGGACAGGCCGTTGACCGTGCCGTGCAGCGCCTCGCCGTTGCCACCGAGGTTGTCAGCGCTGACCTTGAGCAGGTCCGACAGCGCGCCACCCTTGTTGGCGCCGTTCGGCCCCAGCGCCACGTTGAGGTCGTCGACGTTCTGGTAGATGGTGTCCAGCTCGACCGGTTGGGTGGTCTGGGAGATGAAGGCCTTGTCCGGCAGCGTCTCGCCGCTGGAGAACGGCGGGGCCAGCTGGATGTACCGGTCGCTGACGATCGAAGGCGCCAGCAGGACCGCGAACGCCTCCTTCGGGATCTTGTACGACGCGTCGTACTCCGCTTCGATGTGCACCTTGGTGCCGCGCGGGGTGATCTTGGTGACCTGACCGATCTTGACGCCGAGCACCCGGACATCGCTGTGCTTGTACACCCCGATGGTGCGGTCGAAGTCGGCCGAGAAGTGCTTCTTGCCGGCGCCGCCGAAGATCCCGCAGCCCGACAGGGTGCCGACCATCGCGACGAGGGCGAGCAGCGCGAGCAGACGCGGTGGCTTGCGCATCAGGGGTTCCCGAACGATCCGGGGCCGAAGCCCGATGGGTTGGTGAGGTTGAAGACGTAGGTGTCGAACCAGCGACCGTTGCCGAGGTTGTTGGCAAAGACCCGGACGAACGGGGCGAGCGAGGCCAGCCCCTTGTCGAGGTTGTCCTGGTT
>JBKJVH010000022.1:0-2497 GCA_046590985.1 Mycobacteriales bacterium | reverse complement strand
CGATAGTGATGGCCGGCGGCACGATCTCGGCGTCGATGCCGTACTCGCGGGAGAACCGGCCGGCCACGGCCGCACTGTTCGCGAGGTAGGTCGTCACCGACGATGCCGCCCGCTGGTCCCACCACTTCAGGTAGGGCGACAGGCCCTTGATCATGGTGCGCACGAGCGTGCCGTGCTCCTCGACGTACTGGAGGCGCTGGTAGAGCCACCGAGCCGGGTTGTGGCAGTAGACGATCTTGGGCGCGTCGGTGCGGACGCCGTGGGACCAGCCGCTGGAGGAGCAGATCACCACGTCGACGTCGTCGAGCTGGACGCCGGAGAAGGCGGCCGGCAGGAACGGCATCGCGCGGCGAGGGTCGGCGCGGAACATCGGGACCCGGTCGAGCCAGGTGGTCTCGACGGCGTACTGCGCGAACTCCGGGAAGGTCTTGTCGGCGTCGTACACGCTGGTCACGAGCCGGGCGTCCGGGAAGGCCTGCATCAGGGACAGCACGACCCGCTCGGCGCCGCCGCGCTGGGTGAGGTAGTCGTGGACGACGGCCACGCGCAGGCCCGAGCCGGGGGACTTCGGAGCGTCGAGGCCGAGAACCGGGCTGATGTCCCAGGAACGCGTGGGACGACGATCCGGTGTCTGCGTCATGCGGCGTCCCCCCAAGGCTGAGGACCTGAGGTTAAGGACTTGAGAACACGAACAGGTGAAATCCGGACTACATGTGACGGCTCGGCCAGCCATCTCTGGCTCATCGGACAACCCTCCGGTCCGAACGGACTAGAGACGGTTGGACCGAATGCCCTCCGCCGTGTCGGCGCCCGGTCCGGCGTGCGCCGGACGGTCGAGGGGCGCACGAAAGGCTCCGGGGCGTTGCGGGACGAGGCCGGGCTGGGACCGACACCCCTACAACGACGTAAGCCGCTAGGCGTCGCGGTCGCGGCCGAAGAAATCCACGCTCAGTAGGCGCCGCGCCCGAAGAAGACCGCGAAGACCGTCTTCCAGAGGATCTGGACGTCCAGCGCGACCGACCAGTTCTCGACGTAGTACAGGTCGAGCCGGACCGACTCCTCCCACGGCAGGTCGGCCCGCCCGCTGACCTGCCAGAGCCCGGTCATGCCCGGCTTGACGAGCAACCGGCGGTGGACGTGCTCGTCGTACACGTCGACCTCGCTCGCCAGCGGCGGGCGGGGGCCGACCAGCGACATGCTGCCGGTGAGCACGTTCAGCAGCTGCGGGAGCTCGTCGAGGGAGAACTTGCGCAGCCGCGCCCCGACCTTGGTGATCCGCGGGTCCGCCTTGACCTTGAACAGCGGACCGTCGGACTCGTTGCGGTCGGCGAGGTCGACGAGCTGGTCGTGGGCGCCGACCCGCATGCTGCGGAACTTCCAGATCTGGAAGCGGGTGCCGGCCCGCCCGACGCGTTCCTGGCGGAAGAACACCGGACCGCCGTCCTCCTTGCGCACCAGGACGGCGATGACGACCAGGGGGACCGCGAGCAAGACCAGCAGGACGAGCGTGCCCACGAGGTCGATGCCGCGCTTGAGCACCCGGGACGGGCCGGCGAAGACCGGGGCCTCGACGTGCAGCAGCGGCAGGCCCGCCACCGGCCGTACATGGATGCGGGGCCCCGTGACGTCGGTGATCGCGGGCGCGACAACCAGGTCGCTGCCGGTGCCCTCGAGGTCCCACGACAGCTGACGGAGCTCGCTGCTCGACATCGCGGACGTGCCGGCGACGGCGACCGTGTCGACGCCGAGGGCCGCCAGCCGCGGCACCATGCTGCGGGCCGGCCCGATGTTGGGCAGCTCCCGGCCGTCGTGGGTGATCTGCTCGTCGTAGTAGTCGGGCAGCGCGACCGCGACGACGTGCAGCCCCGCGTACGGCTCCCGCTCGACGTGCCGGGTCAGCGCCTGCACCTCCTCGGGGCTCCCGACGATCACCACCCGGTGCAGGCAGTACCCGCGGTTGCGGAGCTCGTGCAGCACCTTGCGCGCCGCGTAGCGGGCGACCAGCAGCATGCCGACGCCGAACGGGATGACCAGCGCCACGAAGCCACGGGCGACCTGAGCCTTGGTGGCGAACGCCGTGAAGCCGAGCAGCGCCACGAAGCGCACCGATCCGTTGACGACCCGCTTGAACTCCTCCGACCCGACGCCCAGGAAGCGCGCCTCATAGCAGCGGCTGGCGCCGAGCACGATGACCCAGGCCGGCGCCATGAGGGCGATCAGCGCGGCGTACGAGATCCGCTGCGGGTGGGCGGCGCCCAGCGACAGCTGCGAGTCGGTCTCCCCCACGCGCAGGGCCAGCGCCAGCAGGCAGGCGCCGACGACCATGACGGCGTCGATGAACCCGAGCAGCGCGGCATAGCTGGTCTCCCAGATCGGGCGCCCGAGGGCCCCGGGGGCGCGCAGGGCAGGGCCGCGCAGCGTGCGGGAACTCATCGCGTCTCCTCCCCCGAGAACTGATCGGCCCCAGTGTCCCAGGCGCGAGGCCGGGCCATGGGCG
>JBKJVH010000089.1:0-35997 GCA_046590985.1 Mycobacteriales bacterium | reverse complement strand
ATGTCGATGACGTCGTCACCGAGCCGCCGACCGTTCGGGAAGCCCTGGATGTCACCGGCAAGGACCCCGAGCCGCTTGGGCTGGGCCGTGACCGCTACACCGAGGTTCAGCCTGAGGTACTCCGCCGGCTGCTGGCCGACCGAGGAGGCGACGGCGTTCAGGTCGAGGGAGTTGAGGTCGACGTCAGGCGAGCCGTTGCCCAACCCGCCGTACTCGCTCGCGTCCGTCGAGACCTTGTGGGAGATGCCGGTGAGGAACGTCGCCACCAGGTCGGGTCGGTTCGTCCCACCCGAGTAGGTCTTGGGGTTGGGAATGCCGTAGACGCTGTCGATCAGGTACGGCAGCTCCGGGTCGGTGACCTTGCCGGCGAAGCCGTGGGCGACGTCCTGCCCCGGGGTGGACCGGTTGAACAGGTCCTTCAGGTGCGCCGGCACGACCGCCTCGTTGACGAGCGGGTTGCCGAGCCGGGAGACCTGAGCCAGCGCCCCCGTGTGGGTGCTCTCGGCGCCGGCAGCATCCGTTGCCGCCAGCGTGCGCGTGGTGTAGCGACTGGTGGTGGACCAGACGCCGACGACCGGGTTGGCGGTCGCGTCGCCCGCCGCGGCCAGGTCGGCCTTCGGCACCTGGAAGGCGATGGAGTTCACGTTGAAGTTCTTCAGCGTGTTGAACCCGGCCTCCTTCAGGTTGGCACCGTAGAGCAGGTCGAAGACTCGAAGGTCCAGGAAGAACGGGTCAGCGGCTTGGCCGACGTAGCTCTTCGCCTGGGCGGCACCTGCGCCGATCGTCCCGGACGTGATGGCCGAGTCACGCAGCGCCGGGTAGTTCGGGAACGACGTGGACCCGACGTTGGACGGCGCCACCTGACCAGCAGGCAGCAGCGTGGTGGGCGTCGGCGTACCACCCGGGTAGGTGATCTTCTCGAGCTTGTAGGTCTGCTTGAACAGCAGGTTCACGTCGTCGAACGACGTGACCGGACCGTCGTTGTAGAGGAACGACCCCTTGAGGGTGTCGCCATGGTCAACGGTCCCGCGGGTGTCAACGTCGGTGAAGGTCCACCGGTAGGTGATGTCGGGGAGCGCGTCACCGTTGTTGTCGATGTTGATGTCGTACGCCGCGTCCGTAGCCCAGGGGTAGAAGTTCGGGCCGCCGGCCGGTTCCTGGAAGGGGATCCAGTTGGCGATCAAGGTCGCGGTGGTCGGCTTGTCGGGACTGGTGAAGGCGTACACATCGGTGTTGTCGATAGCCGGGTCCGACGCCGTGTACGGCGCCTCGCGGTGGCTGGAGGCGCTGGACGTGCCAGGGCCGAGGAGCGACGAACCGGCAACGGCGGTCGCTCCGATCGTGAGCACGGCAAGAGCGCGACGTCGCGCAGAGAGCCGAGAGGAACGGGTCATGTGTCTCCTCGTACGGGGTGACGTGAGGCCCGACGGTGCCGGGTCCACCGGAGATACTCCTCCGGTGTCCCCCGTTCGGCGCAACGGGCTCAGCGGATTGGATCCGCCCCAGAGCAAGCCGGATCGGCTTGCTGAGCGAACGTAGGACGATGATGTTGGGAAGCCGCTTCGAGAAGAGGGACGTCCGCGTGCGCTACCTGTGGATCCGGACGACGGCCGTTCTCCTGGTGACCGGAGCGCTGCTCGTCGGCCCGGCTACCGCAGCCTCCGCGCACCCCCTGGGCAACACGACGGTGAACCACTACGACGGCTTGCGGCTCTCACCCGAGATGATCACCGACACGGCGGTCGAAGACGTCGCGGAGATCCCCACGTACCAGCGCAAAGGGCTCATCGACTCCGACAAGGACGGCCTGCTGTCCGAGAGCGAGAAGAGCGCCTACGCCGGGCAGCGCTGCGCTGACCTCGCACGCACCCTGAGCATCACCGTCAACGGCACGCGCCTCACCATGACGACGTCGGCCAGCAACTACTCCGAGCGGGCGGGAGCCGTCGGGCTCAAGGCAGGCCGGCTCGAGTGCTCCCTGACAGGCAAGGCATCGCTGGCCTCGACGTCGACGGTCCGGGTGCAGAACCTCTGGGACGACGACGGCATCGGCTGGCACGAGATCACCGCCGTCGGCGAGGGCGTCTCACTCGCCCGGTCCCCCTTCCCCGCCACCTCCCTCAGCGACGAGCTCAGGGCCTACCCCAACGACCTGCTGTCCTCGCCGCTGAATGTCCGCGAGGGAACCCTGCACACCGTCCCCGGCGGCGGCAGCTCCACCTACTCCGCGGTCAAGGACCTCCCGGTGGCCGGCGTTGCGGCTCGCTACCTGAACAAGCTCTCCACCGCCTTCAACGACACCGTGGGACGCAAGGACCTGACCCTCAGCGTCGGCCTGCTGGGCCTGCTGCTCGCGGTGTCCCTGGGCGCCGGGCATGCCCTGCTGCCCGGTCACGGCAAGACCATCATGGCGGCCTACCTGGTCGGCCGGCGCGGCTCGCTGCGGGACGTCGTGACGGTGGGCGCCACCGTCACGATCACGCACACCGCGGGCGTGCTGCTGCTGGGGCTCGCCATCACCTCCACGACCGCCTTCGCACCGGCGCAGGCGGAGCGCTGGCTCGGCGTGGTCTCCGGCTTGATCGTGGCGTTCGTCGGCGTGGGGCTGCTGGTGTCGGCCCTGCGCCGCCGCCGGACTTCCGTGCTGCCCTTGCTCGCCGCCGTGCCGGTGCACACCCATGAGTCCGTCACCGTCGGCGCCGGCACGGCCAGCCCCCACGAGCACGACGAGCACGAGCACGAGCACGACCACGACCACGACCACCCGCACGAGCACGACCACGGCACGCACTCCCACGGCCGGTTCAGCCACAGCCACACCCCCGGCGAAAAGGGCTTCTCGCGCGGGGGTCTGATCGGGCTCGGCGTGGCCGGCGGCCTGGTCCCCAGCCCGTCGGCCCTGCTGGTGCTTCTCGCCGCGGCAGCCCTCGGACGCACCTACTTCGGCGTGCTGCTCGTGCTCGGGTACGGCGTGGGGATGGCCGGCACGCTCAGTGTCGCGGGCCTGGCCCTCGTCAAGCTCCGCGGGAGCCTGGAGCGGCTCTCGGGCAACAGCCGGCTGGCCCGAGCGGAGAAGCTGCTGGCGGTGCTCCCTGTCCTGACCGCCCTGCTGGTGCTGACCGTCGGCGCCCTGCTGGCTCTGCGCGCGTTCAGCGGCACCGTATGAACAAGCTGCGCAACGGGTTGGCAGCCGGGGGCACCGTGCTGGCTCTGACCGGTGGGCTGCTGACCGTCGGCGCCCTCGGTGGCTCCCCCGGGAGCACGCCCGAGCCCGAGGTCCCGACAGCCCAGCCCGCTGTCGACCCGCTTCTGAGGGGCATCGAGGCCGCCCAGAAGTCGCTCGCCCTCAACCCGCAGAGCTTCGCGACCTGGGCCAGCTTGAGCATCGGTTACGTCCAGCAGGCGAAGGTCAGCGGCGACCCGAGCTTCTACGGCAAGGCGGAGGGCGCGGCCAAGAAGTCGCTCGCGATCAACACCAAGACCAACTACCTCGGGTACGCCGCGCTCGCTGCCGTCCGGAACGGCCGGCATGACTTCGCGGGCGCCAGGAGCGCAGCGGAGCAGGGCATCGCCATCGATGCGTACAGCAGCACGCTCTTCGGGGCGCTCGGCGACGCCCTCACGCAGCTCGGCCAGTACACCAAGGCCGCGGCCGCGATCGACCGCATGAACCAGCTGCTTCCCGGGGTGCCGGCCTTCACGCGCGCGTCCTACGTCCTGGAGCTGCGCGGCGACGTTCGCGGTGCCAAGGCCGCCCTCGCTCGCGCGGTCCAGGACTCCACCAGCCCGTCCGACATGGCGTTCAGCCAGTACTACCTGGGCGAGCTCGCGATCCGCTACGGCGAGGGCGCCCAAGCTGCCCTCACGCACTACCAGGCCGGCCTGGCCGCCAGCCCGAAGGACGCCACTCTCCTTGCAGGGCAGGCAAAGGCCGAAGCCGCTCTGGGCCAGAACGACCTCGCGCTCCACGACTACGCCGCCGCGGTGCAGGCGCTACCTGCCCCCCAGACGGTCCTGGAGTACGCCCAGCTGCTCGACTCCCTGCACGACCCGCGCGCCAAGGAGCAGTACGACCTGTTCCGCATCGAGGAGAAGCTCTACGGCCAGTCCGGCGTGGCCCTCGACACCGAGTCGACGCTCTTCGAGGCCGACCACGGTAGCCCTGCGAAGGCGTTGCAGAACGCCGTCCTGGGCTGGAAGACGCGGCCGTTCGTGGAGATGGCCGACGCCTACGGCTGGGCGCTGTACGCGAACAAGCGCTACGCCGAGGCGCTGGTGTGGGCGAACAAGGCCTTCGTCAGCGGCTGGAAGCCCAGTCCCGCCCTGTACCACCGGGGCATGATCCACAAGGCACTCGGCAACAACGCAGCGGCGCGCGCCGATCTCACTTCCGCCCTGCGACAGGACCCGCACTTCGACTCACTCGGTGCGCCGAAGGCGCGGGCGGCGCTGGCTTCCTTGCGCTGACCAGCGGCGCGGCGAAGACCACGGTGTTGTCCAGGTAGTGCCCGGTGCGCCGGTCGAACTGGCCACCGCAGGTCACCAGTCGCAGGCTCGGCTTGCCATCGCCGGCGTAGACCAAGGCCGTCGGGAAGCTCCGCTTCGCGAAGCGCTTGACGTACTGCACGACGTACACCGCCTGAGTCCGGTCGGCGCGCTGCACCACGATGCGGTCGCCCTTGTGCAGCTCGTTGACCCGGTAGAAGATCCCGGGGCCCTTCTTGGAGTCCACATGCCCGATGAGGACCGTGGGACCGGCATCGCCAGGATGAGCGCTGCCGACATACCAACCGGCGAGGCCGAAGTCGGTCGGCACCTGAACGGTGCCATCGGGGTTCTTGCGCAGGTCGACCAGGGCAGAGCGCACCCCGAGCCGGGCTATCCGCAGCGCCACCGGGGCCGCGTGCCGAGGCGCCGGTCGCGTCACCGTGACCCGGGCACCGGCCCCCCGCTCTGCAGCAAGATCGGCCGCCACCTCACGGTTCCTGACATCGATGAAGACGGCAGCGCTGATCACGATGGCACTCAGCGCCACGAGCTGAACAAGCGGCGCCCACCAGAAACCCCACCACCCCCGCTGCAGGGTGGCAGCGGGGGTGGTGGTTTCGGGCCTCGGCGTCACGGGCGCCGGAGCCCGGTCGCGTCCCGACACGGGGCAGGCCGGGGGTGCCGGCTTCCCGCGCCGGGACGCGTCGTGCATCAGACCGTCGAGCCTCGACGGCGCAGGATCACGCCGGCACCAGCGAGGGCCGCACCGAGTAGGCCCAGCGTGACAGGCAGCACCGGAGCGCTGCCTGCCGTGCCGCCACCACCGGCGGCGACGCCACCGGACGGAGCAGAACCGGTTGTGCTCGGAGCACCCGCGGACTGGCCCTTGACACTCGTGCCACGGGCCGTCGTGCCGGAGCCGGAGTGCGGCAGCGCGACGTACGGGAAGGTGTCACCGAAGGCGACATCGTTGGCGTTCACACCGTCACCGGCAGCGAGCGCCGGCACGATCTTGCCGGTGCGGATGGCGCCTTCGAGAGCCTGCAGCTCGATGTCGACGACGTCATCGGTGAGCCGGCGGCCGTTCGGGAAGCCCGCGGTGTCCTTGGCAAGGACACCCAGACGGTTCGGGGTCGCCGCCGGCGGGATCTTCGTGTTGAGCCGAAGCTGCTCGGAGGGCGTCACCTTCTTGGGCTGGTTGAGGCCCTTGATGCCGGTGAGGAACGCAGCGACCAGGTCATCACGCGGCGCAGCCGGGGCGGGCAGCTTGTAGATCGCCTCGATGAGCTTCGGGACCTCGGGGTCCTTCACCCTGTCGACGGCCGCTGTGACGGTCGCGTCCTTGTCCGGGGTGAGGGAGTTGAAGGCGTCCTTGAGGTTCGCCGGCAACACGACCTCGTTGACCAGGGGCGAGCCAAGACGGCTGACCTGGACGAAGTCGCCACCCGGGGTGGCCTTGCCGGGGCTCAGAGTGAGCGTCTGCTGGTCCGTGGTGGACCAGACCCCCACGACGCCGCTGCCGTCGCCACCCTTGGTCAGGGTGGCGGTCGGCACCTGCAGCGCGATGGAGTTCACGTTGTAGCCGGTCAGGGTGTCGTTGCCGGCCTCCTTGAGGTTCGCCCCGTACAGCAGGTCGAACACCCGGAGGTCCAGGAAGAACGGGTCATCGGCCTGGCCGACGAAGCTCGAGCCACCGTCGGTCGTCTGGGTGACGGCCTCATCACGCAGGGCCGAGTAGTTCGGCATGGAGGCGGCCCCGATGTTGCTCGGCGCCACCTTGCCCGCGTCCACGATCGTGGTCGACTTGCCCTTGGCGTCGATCGCCTCCAGCTTGTACGTCTGCTTGAACAGCAGCGTGGGGTCGTCGAAGGACTTCACCGGCCCGTTGTTGTAGAGGAAGGTGTCACCGGCCCGCTTGTCGTCGTTGGTGAAGGTCCACTGGTAGGTGATGTCGGGCTTGGCGTCACCGTTGTTGTCGACCTTGATGTTGTAGCGGTAGCCGTCCGCGCCGAACGGGTAGAAGTTCGGGCCCCCGGACGGGTCCTCGAACGGGATCCAGTTCGCGACCAGGGTGGTCGTGTCGGGCTTGTCGGGACTCACGAAGGCGTAGGTGTCGGTGTTGTCCACCAACGGGTTGGCGGCGGTCAGCGGTGCCTCGCGGTGGCTGGACGCGGAGCTGCTGCCCGGCGCGAAACCGACAGCTCCCGTGGTCAGCACGATCCCCGAGACCAACATGGCGCTACCGGCTCTCTTGGCAACGCTTCTGGACGTGGTCATGGTCCTCCTTGAAGCGGACACACTGTCCACTCTCAGACGGACGTTCGGCCGCCGGGCGATTTCGGATGGGTGCCAGTTTTGTCCCACCTCGTGACGGTTGACCCGCCTTGGCTCGGAGCACCGCTCCTGGGCCTCACAGGGAAGCTGCCCGGCCCGATGCGGACCAGCCGGGTCTCGCCCCTCACGTCACCCCTTCAGCCGAGCCGAACAGCGCAACGACGGCATCGCGTTGCCCGGCAGGCACTCCCCGGCGTCGGCCGGCGGTGGCCATCACGACCCCATCGGGCCGGACCAGGGCAGCCCGCAGCCCGTGCTGCCGGAGCCAGGCGCGAGAGGCCGCCGAGGTCAGGACCGTGCTCCCGGGAACACCCAGCTCCGATGGCACGGGGCCGTCGCTGAGAACGGTGAACCCGTTGCCCTGCAGGCGACCCAGCCGGGGAAGCAAGGTGCCGATCAACCGCCCTCGCGCCAGCAGCCACCCGCCGCGGAGCGCCGGGGTCTCCCGGTCCAGCAGGCCGGTCCCGCCCGGGACACGGCAGACCCCGGCGAGAGCGAGTCGCCGGACCCGAGCCGCCGAACCCTGGCCACCCGTCATGGCCCAGCCGGCGGTGATCGCCTTGCGTACAAGGGAAGTGACGTGCGGGGCACGCTCGTCCTCGTAGGTGTCGAGCAGCCAGTCGCCGGCCTTGCCTTCCAGGACCCACGCCAGCTTCCAGGCCAGGTTCTCGGCATCCCTCAGCCCTGACCCCAGCCCCTGTCCGATGAACGGGGGCGTCTGATGGGCGGCGTCGCCCAGCAGCACGACGTTGCCCGCACGCCAGCGCCGGGCGACCCGGGCACGGAAGACGTACTCCGCGCTGCGGACGATCTCGAGGTCGTGCTGGGTCCATCGGCCCAGAAGCTCTGGCAACGACACGTCGGACGGGGCCTCGCCGTCGAGCAGCCGGAACTCCCAGCGGTAGCGGTCGGCCCCGATCTGCATGTAGGTCGCAGCCCGCGCCGGGTCGCAGACCTGATGCACCCCGTCCCAGGTCTCGAGGTCATCCGGGCATCGGACGTCGACGACGAGCCACCGCTCCTCGAACCTGAGCTCCCGAAGCGCAATGCCGCTCAGCCGCCGGACGGTGCTGCCCGCCCCATCGCACCCGAGCACGTAGGAGGCGTCGAGCTCCTCGCCACCACTCAGCCGCACGCGGGCGCCGGCCCCCTGCCGGCTCAACGCGACGACCTCGGCGCCCAGGCGCAGCTCGACCTCGGGGAGCTGCGCGACGTGCTGACGGAGCAACCGTTCCAGGTCGGGTTGGTCGAACAGGTTGGCCTGTGGGTAGCCGTGCACCCCCTCGCCACGGGGGAACTCCGCCATGGTCCGGTGCTCGGCGTCGAGCAACCGCAAGCCCCTCGCCGACCGGGTCAGCGGCAGGAAGGCAGGCATGATGCCGACCCGCTCGAGGACCCGCATCGCCTCGTCGTCCAGGTGCACCGCTCGCGGAAGCGGGTAAGGCTCCGCCCGCCGCTCCACGACCACCGACCGCACGCCGTGCTGAGCGAGCAACGCGGCGACGGTCAGACCGGTCGGTCCCGCTCCGACGACCACGACCCGAGACGACACCCGGTCAGCATGCCCGAACCTGGCCCCTTGTGTGACGGCAGCTGACGCCATCACCGCGCCGATCCGGCCAGCGAGCCTCAGCCCGGCTGCTGTGGCACGGCCTCGCTTGCCAGGTCCTGGGCATCCCGGGTCGGGTACACGACCTCATTGAGGAACAGCAGGATGGCCGCTGCCATCGGCACGGCGATCAGCGCCCCGACGATCCCGAGCAACCCGCCACCTATCACGACAGCGACAATGGTGACCAGCGGGCTCACGTCCACGGTTCGCTTGAGCACACGTGGGTTGATGACGTAGTCCTCGACCAACCGGTACAGCACGTGGTAGATGATGGTGATCAGGGCGGCGGTGCTGGAGACGCCGACCATCGCCACGACAGCAACGATCGCGCCGCCGATCGTCGAGCCGACAAGCGGTACGAGATCGAGAACGCCCACCAGGACGGACAGGACGAGGGCGTAGGGGACCCCGAGGATGAGCAGCACGATGTAGTTGCCTACCGTCGCGACGATCGAGGTCAGGACGTTGCCCAGCACGTAGCCGCCGATCCGGTTGAGGACCTCGTCACCGAGAAGGCCCACCCGGGGACGACGGTGCTGCGGGGCGAGGCGGTAGAACGCGGCCTTGATCTTGTGGAGGTCAGCCAGGATGTAGACGATCAGCACCAACACGATGACGGTGTCGAAGGTGGCGCTGACCAGGACGCTGCCGGCGTGGAGCAGGTCGCCGGCGCCACCGCTTCCCGGATCGGCGATCGTGGCCTGGAGCCGCTCCGCGAGGTGGTACTTCAGGTTCAGCCGCCCGATGATCGAGTGCTGATCGGTGAGCTCCGGCACCGAGGCGAGCTTGCCGGTCTGGAGCTGTTGGTACTGGCGCGTCAAGGGCGGGAAAGCTGCCGTCACGAAGGCCGCCACGACAGCCAGGAAACCGACGGCGATCAGACCGACGGCGAAGGTGCGGCGCATCCCGCGCCCCACGAGCCAGCGCACCGCCGGATCGAGCCCGATCGCGATGAACGCGGCGATCAGCACGAGCAGCAGCGCATGCGTGACGTGTCGCAGGGCCAGCGCGAGCCCCACAGCCAGCAAGCCCCCCGCAGTGAGGCTGAACCCCAGCCGGAAGGGACCTGGGTCGGTGCTCGCTCGACCGGGGAGCCCAAACGGTGCGTCGAGACTGACCTGAGCGGCCACCTTCCGAGCCTCCTCATCGAGCAACAGCTCGTCGGCCTCTTCCGCCGTCGCCACCGCGAGCTTCTCGGCCCGCTCCTGCTCGGTGAGAGTCCCCTCGGCGCTGAGCTCGGTGTCCTTCGCGGCCTCCGCCGCACGATGAGTGGCCGGACCCGGCGCGGCCTGCTCCGCCTCCTGGGTGGCCTCCGCAGTGGCATGCGCCAGGGACTCGGTCAGGCCGGCGGCCACCGTCACCTTCGCCTCGGCAGCGGCGAGACGCTCGGTTACCTCCGCGTCGCCATCGGAATGCTGGGTCACGCGGGCTCCTGAGGGGACGTGATGATGCCCTGAGGGGGCAGGGTCGCGGACCTGATGTACCCCCCCGCGGCACCTTCCTCACCCGACCTTTCGAGATGACGGGCCAGCAACGGACACCCGGCTCATCGCACGCCATCGCCACTGAGTGAGCGGACAAAAACGGGGTACAGCCAGCAGCACCATCGTCCCGACCGCCGAGCTACGGCGCAGTCGCTTCCCACAAGGAGAAAATCATGGTCGTTCTCGGTCTCATCCTGCTCATCATCGGCCTCGTCGCGTCGGTTTCCGTTGCGGTCACGATCGGCCTGATCCTCATTGTCGTGGGGCTGATCCTCAACTTCGTCCCGGTCGGGGGGACCCGTCGCCGCTACTACTGAGGTAGCGGTCTACCTCCGGAGCGCCGGCGCGACCCAGCGATCGAGATAGGCCCGCAACTGGACGCCCGAGCGCTCCGGGGTACCCGGGTCGAGCACGAGCGACTGCAGGGTCCGTAGCAGGTGCTCGACGAGCTCGCGCTGGCCGATCTCGTCCAAGCCGATGGCCTCCCAGTCCACCGGGAAGCGGGTCAGCAGCGACTGCCCGATCAGGATGGACGAGGGTGCGGTCAGCTCCTTGACTGCCCCGGAGAGCCGGCCAGGGGTCAGCAGCCGGTGGAGCGAGGGGTCGTCCCGCAGGTGCTCGTAGACGTACGCCAGCACCTCCACGACCGCCGCGCCGGCGTCCCCTCCGGTGCGCAGCAGGAACTCCTGCAGGTGGGCGGCGATCTGGTCGAGCAGGTCGCCCACGGCGTCGAGGGCGGCGGCGTTGAGCAGCTCCTCGGTCGTCGTGTAGTAGCGGTAGACGGTCTGCCGGGTGACTCCGACGGCCCGAGCCACGTCGGAGAGGCCAGCGCCCTTGACCCCGTCGACGGCGAGGCACTCGCGGGTAGCCGTGAGGATGCGGCGGCGCGCCTGCGCTTCGTCCAAGGGCATTTCGCCCGCCCAGCCGTGGGTCCGCACTTGACGACCATACAACGAGATGGTTCTGTCCACCCAATCACGTTCTGACGTCTAGCCGCCCGGAGTCCCCATGACTGTCGACGATCGTCCGCGCTGCCCGGTGAACCATCTGGACCTGCTGGACCCGGACACGTTCGAGGACGGCATCCCCCACGAGGCCTTCCGGGAGGTGCGCCAGGCTCAGCCCGTCTACTGGTTCCCGCAGCCCGAGGCCCACAGCAGCGGCTTCTGGGTCGTCACGCTGCTCGCGGACGTCCAGGAGGTCTCGCGGCAGCCGGCGATCTTCTCCTCCGCCGAGCGCGGCGCGATCTTCACCGGAAAGACCGCCGTCGACGAGGAGCTGATGCTGGCCTCGACCAGCTTGCTCATGCTGAACATGGACGCCCCCGCGCACAGCGCACAGCGCCGGGTGGTGCAGCGGGCCTTCACCCCCCGCGTCGTGCGTGACCTCGAGATCCGGCTCAAGGTCATCGCCGACGAGATCCTCGACCGCGCGCTCGCCAAGGGCGAGGGCGACTTCGTCCGCGACATCGCCGCCGAGCTGCCGCTGCTCGCGATCTGCGAGCTCATCGGCATCCCGGCGGAGGACCGCGGCAAGATCTTCGACTGGACGAACCGCCTCATCGGCTTCGACGACCCGGAGCTCGCCAGCTCGCAGGAGGACGGCGAGCTGGCCATGTTCGAGATGTACGGGTACGCCAACGAGCTCGCGCTGCTGCGCCAGGCGGAGCCGCAGGACGACGTCATCAGTCTGCTGCTGCAGGCCGACTTCGACGGCGAGAAGCTCACCCCGGACGAGTTCAACGTGTTCTTCTTGCTGCTCTGCGTCGCCGGCAACGAGACGACCCGCAACGCCATCGCGCACGGGATGCAGGCCTTCTTCGACTTCCCTGACCAGTGGTCGCTGTGGAAGCAGGCACGCCCGGCGACTGCGATCGACGAGATCGTCCGCTGGGCGACCCCGGTCATCGAGTTCCAGCGGACCGCCCTGGAGGACTACGTGCTGCGGGACCAGCTCATCCGCAAGGGCGAGCGGGTGGTCCTCTACTACTCCGCGGCCAACCAGGACGACACCACCCTCACCAACCCCGAGGTCTTCGACATCACGCGCGAGGACAACGACCACGTTGCCTTCGGCGGCGGTGGACCGCACTTCTGCCTGGGGGCGCAGCTCGCCCGCGCCGAGATCAGGATCATCTTCGACGCCCTCGCCGAACGGCTGCCGAACCTGGCTCCGACCGGGCCGCCCCGCACGCTGCGGTCGGCCTTCCTCAACGGCATCAAGGAGATCCCCGTCCGCTACGTCTGACCGGGTGCAAGGCTGAGGACGTGCCCGCCCTGCTGCTCGTCGAGGACGACGACGACCTCGCCGCGCTGCTGGCTCGGGTACTGGCCGAGGAGGGGTACGCCGTGAGCCGAGCGGCCGACGGCCAACGCGGTCTGCACCTGGCCCTCACGAGCGCGTTCGACCTGCTCGTGATCGACCGCGGGCTGCCGGCGATCGAGGGCCTCGACCTGATCACCCGGCTGCGACGCAGCAGCATCCTCACGCCGACCCTGGTGCTGTCCGCGCGAGGCTCCGTACAAGACCGGGTTGACGGGCTGGACGCCGGGGCCGAGGACTACCTGGCCAAGCCGTTCGAGATCGCCGAGCTGCTTGCCCGGCTGCGCGCGCTGCTGCGCCGCCACCACGACCGGGCCGAGGTGCTCCCGGTGCCAGGTGGTGCGCTCGACCTCGTCAACCGCACGGTCCGCAGGTCGGACGGCACGGCGGTGGAGCTGTCCGAACGGGAGACCGATCTGCTCGCCCTGCTCGCGACCCGCCCCAAGCAGGTGTTCAGCCGGCAGGACCTGCTGGCCCGCGTCTTCGACGACGCCGAGTCCGAGAACGTGGTCGACACCTATGTGCACTACTGCCGGCGCAAGCTCGGGCGCGGGGTCATCAGCACCGTGCGGGGGCTCGGCTACCGGCTCGGAGCGCTGTGACGCGCGAGGCTCTGGGCGACGACGTCCTCACCCGGAGAGCAGCGCGCGGGGTCGCTGCGCAGGCCGCGGGGCTGGTGTTCGGCGCCGTGCTGCTGCTCGTCGTGCTCGTCACCCTGGTCGTCGTGCGGGGACAGGCAAGCGCGACCGACCGCCTGCTCCGCGCGACCGTCATGACTGCCGACGACGTCGGCGATCCCCCACCCGGGTCGTGGCTGGTGTTCGCGAGCGGCCAGCAGCTCAGCACCTCCCCCGGTCTGCCGGCCGGTGTCGAAGAGCTGCTCGGCGGGTTGCGAGGTACGGCCGGCACGCGAACGCACCTGGCGGAGGTGAAGGGGCCGGACGGTCGCGAGTACCAGGTCGCCACCCGCGTGAGGAAGGGCCGGACCGTCCAGGCGGTGCTGGACCTGAGCTCCCAGCACGATCAGCGCGACCGGCTGCTCAAGGCCATGGCAGCGGCGTCGGCCCTGGGGCTGGTGCTCGCGGGGGCGCTTGGCGTGCTGGTGGGTCGCCGAGCCGTGCGGCCACTCGCCGAGGCCCTCGCCCTGCAACGCGCGTTCGTCGCCGACGCCAGCCACGAGCTGCGCACCCCGCTCACCCTGCTGAGCACCCGCGCCCAGGTGCTCGACCGGGCGGTGCAGCGCGGAGCGGTCGACGAGCAAGCCCGCCTCGACTCCCACGGGGTCGTCCAGGACGTGCTCCGGCTCGGCGAGGTGGTCGAGGACCTGCTCGTCGCGGCCGATCCGCGAGGACGGGAGAGCTACCAGCCGGTGGAGCTCGTGCAGCTGGCCCGGGACGTCGTCGCGACCGCCACCGCGCACGCCACCGCTGCCCACGTCGATCTCCAGGCGTCCGTCCCGACCGGACCCCTCACGGTGCTCGGGTCTGCGACGGCGCTCCGTCGGGCGCTGCTGTCGCTGGTCGACAACGCGATCGACCACACTCCGGCGGGCGGGCAGGTGCTCGTCAGCAGCCGCGCTGATCGGCGGCAGGTGATCGTCGCTGTGTCGGACACCGGGCCCGGCATCCCAGCGGACCAGGCGCACGACGTGCTGCGGCGCTTCCACTCCGGCGGCCACCGTGCCGGCCGCACCCACTACGGGCTCGGCCTGGCGCTGACCCACGACGTCGCGAACCGCCACGGCGGTCAGCTCCGGCTGGCACCCTCCGAGGTAGGAACCACCTTCGAGCTCGTCCTGCCGGCGCCGCCGTAACACGCTCCAAGAATCAACCAAGATTGCGCAGGCACCGTCTAGGTCACCGGCCCCCGGCCCCGACCTGACGGAGATGACATGACCGCGAGCACCCTGACCCGCACCCGCACCCGCACCCCCGCCCGACCCGGCGTCGAGCACCACCTGGCCTCCCGGTTCGCCGGCGCTGCCCTTGCCCTCGGCGTCGCCTACGTCCACGTCAAGGACCAGGGCGGCTTCCCGGGCGACAAGGCCCCGACGTACGTGGGCTACGGCTACTACGCCCTGGAGGCCGTTGGGCTGGTCGCCGCGATCGCGCTGCTCGTCGGCGCGGGCAAGCACACCCTCAAGGCTTGGGCGGTCGCTGTCGGCATCGCCCTCGGTCCGCTCGCCGGCTACGCCCTGTCGCGTGGTCCGGGGCTGCCGGACTACACCGACGACAAGGGAAACTGGACCGAAACCCTCGGACTGGTGAGCATCGGCGTCGAGGTGGCGCTGCTCCTGCTGGCCGGCTTCGTCCTGCTGCGCTCCCGCCGCCGGACCAGCTGACCTCGTGAGCACCGTCACCGCCGGCAGGGTGTCGTTGCGCCCCACGCCGACGTGGTGGCGGGACGCCGCCGGGGCTCTGACCTGGGCCTCGATGGCGGTGGTCTGCGCGCTGTGGCTGTCCGGCCGCGGCGTGCAGCTGCTCGGCGGCAAGCCGGCCGACCAGCTCACCTCGGCCGGCCGGCTGACCGGACTGGTCGCCGCCGACCTGCTCCTCGTCCAGGTGTTGCTGATGGCCCGGATCCCGATGATCGAGCGGAGCTACGGGCAGGACGAGCTGGCCCGGCGGCACCGGCTCGTCGGCTTCTGGTCGTTCAACCTGCTCATGCTGCACGTCGCGCTCATCACCCTCGGGTACACCCTGGGCGACCACGCCGACGTGTTTCACGAGACCTGGCACCTGCTGACGACGTACGGCGGGATGCTGCTCGCGTACGCCGGGACCGCCGCCCTGACGCTGGTGACCATCACGTCGATCCGGGTCGCCCGGAGAAGGCTGCGCTATGAGTCCTGGCACCTGCTGCACCTCTACGCCTACCTCGGGGTGGGGCTCACGCTCCCCCACGAGATCTGGACCGGCGCCGACTTCGCGACTTCCTGGCTGGCCCGCACCTACTGGTGGACCGCGTACGGGGTGACCGCCGGTTCCGTGCTGGTGTTCCGGGTGGCCCTGCCACTGTGGCGCACCCTGCGGCACGGCATCTCGGTCACCTCCGTCGTCCGCGAGACCCCCGACGTCGTGACGGTCCGGATGGGTGGCCGCGGCCTGCATCGCCTGCCGGTGCGCGCCGGCCAGTTCTTCGTGTTCCGGTTCCTCGACGGGCCTGGCTGGTCGCGGGGCAACCCGTACTCGCTGTCGGCCGCCCCCCGGCACGACCGCCTGCAGATCACCGCAAAGGACCTCGGCGAGGGCAGTGGACGACTGGCCGGTCTGCGCCCCGGCACCCGCGTTCTCATCGAGGGCCCGTACGGGAAGCTGACCGGCGAGCAGCGCGTCGGCGACAAGGTCGCGATGCTCGCCTGCGGCATCGGCATCACGCCCATGCGCGCGCTGCTGGAGGACCTCCCGTACGCCTTCGGCGACGCCACCCTCCTCTACCGCGCGCGAAGTGAGCCGGACCTGGTGTTCCGCACCGAGCTGGACGAGCTGGCCCGGCGCCGCGGGATCGATGTGCACTACCTCACCGGGCCCCGGTCCCCCGGCCGCGCGTCGTGGCTCCCAGCAGGACACGGCAGCACTGCCCTGCTGACACTGGTCCCCGACCTGCCCGACCGGGACGTGTTCCTGTGCGGACCCGACGCCTGGATGGACGCGGCGGCCGACGCAGCGCTGGCCGCCGGTCTCCCGCCGGAGCAGCTGCACCAGGAGCGGTTCACGTGGTGACGCGATGAGACGCGACGAGATGGCACCCGACACTGCCGCCACCCCCGACGCGGGGCTGCTGTGACCAGCACGCACGTCCACCGGTCCCGGCGCAACCTCGTGGTGCTGACGGGAACCGGAGTGGCGGCGGCAGCGCTGTTCGCCTTCCCCACGAGCAGCAACCGGAGTGCAGCACCCCGCCGCCCGGGACAGGCGCTGGCTCCGGCCGGCGTCGTCGCCGCCCCCACGACTGCTGCCGTTGCAGGCAAGCCCACAGCCGTCGTCGTCGTCAACGGGCCTTCCGTCGACACGCGCTACGGGCCGGTGCAGGTGCAGCTCCGCGTCCAGGGCACCCACATCGTGTCGGCGACAGCGATCGACTACCCCCACAGCGGCGGGCGCGACCGGGAGATCAACGGATTCGCGGTGCCGGTGCTGCAGCGGGCGACCGTGACCAGCCAGGGCAAGCAGGTGAGCACCGTCTCCGGCGCGACCTTCACCTCCGACGGCTATCTGCAGTCCCTACACGGGGCTCTCACCCTGGCGAAACTGTGACGATGCCCCAGTCGAGGACCGCCGGAGGTCCAGGACCACGCCTTCGGAACGGCGCGGCGTCGGCCACTCGCCCTCGGTGTAGCCCAGCCGCAGCACGACCTGGGGATGGTCGAGCGCGGCCAGCCGGCCGACGGCGGGCCGGAGCCGCTCGACGTGCAGCGCAGAGTTGAGGTAACCCGCCGACAGCCCGAGCGTGCGCGCGGTGAGCAGCAGGCGTTGCAGCCCTGAGCCGGCACGCAGCAGCGAGGCGCGGCCGTCGCTCGCTGCCCCCACGACCATCGTGAGCGGAGCCGCCACCACGGCTCCGGCCGGGCCGGAGGCTCGGACCCGGGCCGGCTCCAACCACGACTGCCAGGCGCTCAGGCCGTGGGCAAAGCCCGGCACCCCGTCCGGCGCGCCGGAGCTGTTCGTCCGCGCCCAGGAGGCGACCTCGCGCCGGAAGGCCCCGTCGTCCCAGAGCGAGGTCTCGGCCTCGCTCGTGAGCGCGGCCAGCCGGCTCGTCGCAGCATCGTCGAGGACGGCTGCAAAGGCACCCTCGTAGGCCGCCTCCGCCACCAGTCGCTCCACCGCCGCGTCGGGTACCGCGCCTGGCGGGAAGGCCCCCCGGTGGGTGCCGCGCAACGGGATGGCCTGGCGCAGCGGGCGGTCTTGCTCGGACTCGACGGCCCGGCCGCCGACGGTCAGCCGGGCGAGCAGCTCAGGGCGAGCCGGGTCCGGACACAGGATCACGTGCGTCCCGAGGGCCGCGCCGCGCAAGGCGAGTCGCAGGTTGACCAGGGCCGCACCGCACGCGACGACCGCCTCCCGCCCGTGTGGGTCCAGCGAAGGCAGCAGCCGCGTCTCGTCGAGCAGGAGCTCGACGGTGGCCGCCTCCCCGCGCAGCTCAGCGCGGAAGAGCCAGGGCTGGGAGTTGAGCTCGCTGGGCGCCATGCAGGCCTGCGCGACCGCCCAACGCAACGTCTCTTCCGTGGACGCTTCGGGCGCGAGCTCAGCCACGAGCCGCCGGGTGACTTTCATGGCAAGGCCGGCTCGGGCAGCCGCTGGTGGATCTCTCGGCGGGCCTGGCCCTCCCGGACGACCACGACCGGGCAAGGCGCGTCCAAGGCAACGGCAGAGCTGGTGCCGCCGAACAGCGCGGCCGCCATCGCGCCGTGTCCGTGGGTGCCCAGGACAAGCAGATCGCTCGGCCCCAGCAGCCTCGCGAGCTCCTCCTTCGCGCGACCCACCACGAAGTGCGGGTGCACCTCGAGGTCCGCGGCGCCGGCGTCCACGATCTGGCGCCACACCCCTGCCGAGAGCCCGTCCTGAAACGCTGACGGTGGGTCGACGGAGGAGCGGCTCACCACGACCGGGACCAGGACCGAGCCCCACTCCCTGGCCTGCGCCGCCGCCCAGGTCAGCGCGGCGCAGGCCTGGCTGCTGCCGTCCAGCCCGACGAGGACCCTGCTGCGGAGCCACCGGTCGGGCACGACCGGGACGCCATCGTGGACGACGACCACCGGCGCCTGGGATCCGTGCAGGCAGGCAGCCGCGACCGATCCGCGCAGGCCACGGCTCAGGGCGCCTCCCCCGCGGGTCCCGACCACCAGCATCGCGGCCGAGTCGGCGTGCGACAGCAGGGCGCTGACCGGATCGGCCTCCAGCACAACCGCCTTCGAGGCCGCGACGGACCCGGCCGGGCAGCTCGCCAACCCCCGATCCAGGGCGTCGGCAGCGGCCTTCACCGCCGCGGCCCGCAGGGTCCTGAGGGTCTCGGGGAACAGGGCCGGCGGGAACTCACCGAAGGCGGGAGGGGCGTAGGCGTGCACGCCCACGAGGGGCAGCCGACGACGCCTGGCCTCGTCCAACGCGAAGTCCAATGCGGGTTCGGGGCGACCGTCCCCGCGGAGCCCGACGACGACGTTCCTCATGCTCCCGGCCCGTCTGCGCGCAACGTGACCTCGGCGTGCTTCCTGCGCGGGGTCGGCGGCACAGGACCGCCGGCGCCGAGGCGCAGGACGAGCTGAGCCTCGCCGGTCAACCCGAGCATCGACCTCAGCTCGGTACGCATGGCGGGCACCTCGACCGGCTGGTTCAGGTAGGAGGCGCTCGCACCGGCTGCCGCCGCGCACAGCAGGACCGCACCCAAGGCCTGCCCGGCCACGAGCCAGTCCCGCTCCCGGTCCGACCCGGTGCACAGCACCCCCACGATCGGGCGGTCCGCGCCCGGCCGGTTCTGGCTCGGTACCGACCGTTCGCTGGAGAAGTCGCGCTGCACGAACTCTGCCCGGTAGGAGGCCGCGGCGCCCCTGGTGTGCTCGGTCGGGACGCCGTCGGGGCGGGGGTCGCCTGCGTCCCGGAGCCAAGGCGCGAGCTCGTGGTCGACGCCACCCCCCTGGACGAGGATCCGGTCGGCCCGCTCGACCAACCGTGCGAAGGTCGCGCGGTCGCCGCCGGTGCTGACCAGCCGCAGGGACGCGCCCTCCTCGGCGGCCGCCGCCTGCAGCAGGAACGGCAGGCTGCTCGGCAGCACCTGGGCATCGAGTGGGCCCCGGTCGGTGCGCCGCGAGGCGATCGCCTCCAGCAGCTTCTGGTCCTGCTCACGGGTCTGCCACCGCCCCGCCTCGACGAGCCGCGCAAGTGGCCCGGCCGGCCCGTCCGGTTGCAGTGTCACCCTCGGCTGGAACCCGGCGGCCCGGGCCGCTACCCCCGCGAGGTGCACCGCCGCGCCGCACGAGATCACGAGCTCGCGACGCTGGGGGTCGGTCTCCGCCAGCAGCCGCTGCGGATCGGCCCAGACCTCGAGGCTGCTGCCCCGTACGACGAAGTGCCAGGGCTGGGTGTTGTGCTTGGAGGGAGCCCAGCGGGCGACGTCGGCGTACCAGGCCATCCGCTCCGCAGGGTCGACTCCGGGCCGCGGGGCCGGCGACCACGGCAGCGTGGGTGATGCGATCACGTTCATGGGGACCTCCTGTGATTCCAAGACTCCTTCCAAGCCACCCGCGGCAGTAGGTCCGAAGGTCCCGGGTCCGCTGTCGTTGGTCACCCGACGAGCTCGCGGACCTGCTGCACGTAGAGGTCCCGGTACGGCCCGGCGACCAGCGCGAGCTCGGCCGGAGCGCCTCGCTGCACGACCCGACCCTGGTCCAGGACGAGCACCTCGTCGACGCCCTCGAGCGCGGCAAGCCGGTGTGTGACAAGCAGGAGAGCCCGGTCGCCGCATGTCGCCACCAGGTCCCGGACCAGGGCATCGGCCGCGGCCGCGTTGAGCCCCTCGGTCGGCTCGTCGAGAAGCACGACCCGGGCTGGAGACAGCAACGCGCGGGCCACGACGAGGCGCTTGCGCTCGCCTCCCGACAGACGCCCACCTCGCTCCCCCACCGGCGATCGCAGGCCGTGCGGCAGGCCGTCGACCCATCCCTCCAGCCCGGCGCTGCAGAGCGCCGCCTGAAGCTGCGCGTCCGTGGCGTGGGTCCTGGCGAGACGAAGGTTGTCCGCCACGCTCGTGTGGAACAGGTGCGCCTCCTGCTCGGCGACCACGACCAGGCCGGCCCGAACCCCTTCCGACAGCGACTCGATCGGCCGCCCGGCGAGCAGCACGGACCCGGCTTCCAGCAGCACCTGACCCGACAAGGCCTTCAGCAGGGTGCTCTTGCCCGCCCCACTGGGGCCGACGACCGCGACCACCCGTCCCGGCGCCAGCTGGATGTCGACATCCTCCAGGGCAAGCCGGCCAGCCTTCGGATAGCTGGCGCAGATGCCACGCGCCTCCAACCAGCCACCCGGTCCCGGCGTGCCGGAGCGCACCGGCACCGGTGGCGCCGTGAGCAGTGCGGAGAGCCGACTCACCGCCCCCACCGTGCGGGGCAGCAGGCCGCCGGCCTCGGCCAGCGGAGCGACCGGCTCGAAGGCACCGAGGGTCACCAGGACGACGACGGCGAGGAGCACCGGGCTCAGCGACCCCGCGGACACGGCATCCAGCGCCACCACCGCGACCGCCAGCACCGTGGCACCTTGCAGCGCCGTGAGCAGCCCAGAGGCGAGTGCCGCCCGGGTCGCACCGCGCCGTTCCACCTCGGCCAAGGCTGCACCCGCAGCGTCGACGTCCGCGAGGGCGGCCGGCATACCGCCGAGCACGAGCAGATCGGCGGATCCGCGGACGACCTCGAGCACCCTGGTCTGGTAAGCCGATCGTTGGCCGGCGAGCTGCAGCTCGCCGCGGGCGACCAAGCCGGCCACCGCCGGTACGGCCAGGAGCGCGAACCCCAGTCCCACGAGGAGCACCAGCCCCGCGACCGGGAGCAGCAGCCAGCACACGGCGACGCTGGCACCGAGGACCAGCGCGGCCGCGACGAAAGGCAGCACGCACCGCAACAGCAGGTCCTGGACGGCCTCCACGTCAACGACCGCTGCCGAGAGCACATCGGCCGACTGCGTCTGCTCGTTCCCCCGGCGGACCAACCCGTCGAACACCGCCACCCGGAGGTCGGCGACGACCCGCAGCGTGACGCTGTGGCCGACCACCCGCTCCGCGTACCTCAGCACCGCCCGGCTGAGGCCCAGGGCTCGGACGCCCACGGCTGCCAGCGTCAGGGCGGCCGCCTCCGGGTGCTGGGCGGCGCGACTGATGAGCCACGCGGCGAGCCCGAGGAGCGCGCTGCCCGCCAGGTAGGTCAGGGCCGCAAGTCCGGCAGCCGCCAGCAGCGGGAGGCGACGGCGCAGCACCAGCTGAAGGACCGTCACGACGGAGCCACCAGGGCGCCGGTCAGCTCGAGGCAGCGCATGCCGGGGAGCAGCGCCTCGCGCCGATGGGTGGCCATCACGACCGTCCGCCCCTTGCACAGCTCGATCAGCGCAGTGGCCACCGCTGCCTCGCTGTGCGCGTCCAGGTCGGCGGTCGGCTCGTCGAGCAGCACCAGCGGCGCATCACGCAGGAAGGCCCGGGCTACCGCGATCCGGCGCTGCTGCCCCACCGACAGCCCGGCGCCGAGCTCGCCGAGCACCGTGTCGAAGCCCCCCGGCAGGCCGTCGATGAACTCCTCCGCAAAGGCTGCTCCGGCCGCCGCCCGCACCTCACCGTCGGTGGCGTCGGGCAGCCCGAGGCGGATGTTGTCAGCGATGCTTCTGGCCAGCAGAGCCGGCCGCTGCGGGACCCAGGCGACCTGCGTCCACCAGCGCTCGAGGTCCAGCCCGCCGAGGTCCTCTCCGTCGATCGTCACCCGCCCCTCCGACGGGCGGGTGAGCCCGAGCAGCAGCTCGAGCAGGGTGGACTTGCCGCAGCCGCTCGGACCCAGCAGGGCAAGCTGCTCACCCGGCCGCACGGTCAGGTCCAGATCGGTGAGCGCCGGCCACTCCCGGTCGGGATAGCGCACCGTCACGTTCTCCAGCCGAAGCTCGCAGCCGCCGGGTCGGGCAAGCCCCTGCCCGACCCTGGCCGCCGGCACCTCGAGCAAGGTGAGCGCGGCGTCGGCCGCGGCCACGCCGTCCATCGCAGCATGGAAGGCCGTCCCCACGGCACGCAACGGCAAGAAGGCCTCCGGCGCAAGGAGCAGCACGATTAGGGCGACTTCCAGGGTCACGTGCCCCGACAGCAGCCGGAAGCCCACGGACACCGCGACCACGGCGACCGACAGGGTGGCGACGAGCTCGAGCACCAGGGCCGACAGGAAGGCCGTGCGCAGCATGGTGTCCGTCGCACGCCGGTGGGCGGCCGTGATGCGCCGGAGCACCGGCACCTGGGCCGCTGCCCGGCCGAACACCCGCAAGGTCGGCAACCCGGTGACGACGTCCAGGAAGTGCCCACCGAGCAGGGAGAGGGCCCGCCACTGGGAGGCGGTGGCCTCCTTCGTGTGCAGGCCCACCAGTGCCAGGAACAGCGGCAGCAACGGCAGCGACAACCCCAGGATCAACGCGCTCTTCCAGTCCAGGGAGGCCATCGTGGAGAGCACGGCCGTCGGGACGCAGACGGCCAGCACGAGCTGTGGGAGGTAGTGGCTGAAGTACCCGTCGAGGGCCTCGACGCCGGAGCCGAGCAGAGTGGTCAGCTCGCCCGTGCGCTGACCTGCGAGCCAGCCGGGGCCGAGCTGCACGGCGTGCCTGAGCACGCGGGACCGAAGCTCTTCACGCACGGTCGCCGACAGCCGGCGGCTGATCGCGTCCTGAGCAGCAGCGAGGGCACCCCTCAGCCCGAACGCTACGCCCAGCAGCACCAGCGGGGTGCCAAGACCAGCGCCTGGCCGCCCCTCGAAGCCGACCGCCAGGACGTGACCGAGGAGCAGCCCCTGGCTCACGATGACGCCGGCCCGCAGCACGCTCACCACCACGGTCAGCGCGATCCCGGCCCTCGCCGGCCGGACCTGCCGGAGCAGCCTGGGGTCGAGCGGTCTCACCTGCTCGGGGCCGGGAGGACGCGCTCGACTGCGCTCGACTTCGCCGGGATGTCCTCCACGCCCAGCCGCTTCCGGAAAACCCAGAAGGACCAGGTCTGGTAGGCCAGCACGATCGGCGTCCCGAGCAGCGCCACCCACGACATCACCCCAAGGGTGTACGACGAGCTGGACGCGTTCACGACGGTCAGGTCGAACGCGGCGCTCGTCGAGGACGGCATCACGTCCGGGTAGAGCGCGAGGAACAACGCGGCGACGGTGGCCGTGATGGCGGCGGCACTCAGGCCGAACGCCCAGCCGTCCCGGGTGCGTCCGTTCGCCAGCCAGGCACCGATCAGGGCCACGGCCGCGAGGGCGCTGGCCACCGCACCGGCGCCGGTGGCCCGCTGCCCGAGGGTCCAGGCCAGGAACGCCGCCGCCACCGGGATGACCAGGACGAAGAGCCTGGTTGCCAACGCGTGGGCCCGCACCCGGACCTCGCCCCGCGTCTTGAGCGACACGAACAACGCACCGTGCAACAGGAACACGGTCAGGGTGGTCACGCCGCCGAGCAGCGCATAAGGGTTGAGCAGGTTGAAGAACCCACCGGTGTAGGACTTGTCGGCATCGATCGGGACGCCTCGAACGATGTTCGCGAACGCCACGCCCCACAGCAGCGCCGGCAGCGCCGACCCGACGAACAGGGCGACGTCCCAGTTGCGGCGCCACGCCGCGGTGGCGCCCTTTCCCCGGTACTCAAAGGCGACGCCGCGAACGATCAGCGCGACCAGGATCAGGAGCAGGGGGAGATAGAAGCCGCTGAAGAGCGTGGCGTACCAGTCGGGGAAGGCCGCGAAGGTGGCGCCCCCGGCGACCAGGAGCCAGACCTCGTTGCCATCCCAGAGCGGCCCGACGGTGTTGAGCACGACGCGGTGCTCGTCGTCGTCCTTGCCGAGCACGTGGATGAGCATGCCGACACCGAAGTCGAACCCCTCCAGCACGAAGTAGCCGGTCCAGAGGACGGCGATGAGCACGAACCAGAGGTCGTAGAGGTGCATCGTGGGAGCCCCGATCTCAGTAGGCGAAGGCGGGTTCAGCCACCTCGGACGTGGTCAGGTCGATGACAGCGGTGCTGTCGGTCCCCTTGCGGATCGTCTGAAGCAGCAGGCGAAGCTCGATCACAGCCAGGACCGCGTACAGGACCGTCAAGATGATGAAGCTGGTCGCGACCAGCCCCGGCCCGACGGTCGGAGACGCCGACTGCGAGGTCTTCAAGAGCCCGAAGACCGACCAGGGCTGGCGGCCCATCTCCGTGAACAGCCAAGCCGTGGAGTTGGCGAGGATGGGCAGCGCGATCGACCAGGTGGTGGCACGCCAGAACAGCGATCCGGTGGGGGTCCGACCCTTCCGGGTGAGCCACAGCCCCAGGGCAGCCAGCAGGAAGCTCAGCGCCCCGAAACCCACCATGAGGCGGAACGTCCAGTAGGCCAGCGGGATCGAGGGCCGGTAGTCGCCAGGTCCGTACTTCTGGGCGTACTCCTTCTGCAGGGCGTCGATGCCCTCGACCTTCCCGTTCGGGTCGCCCGTCGCCATCAACGACAGCAGGTTCGGGACCCGCAGGCTCCACACCTCCGACCGGCCGTCCAGCGACCCGATCGTGAGCAGCGAGAAGGACGCCGGCGCCGAGGTGTTGTAGAGCGCCTCGGCTGCTGCCATCTTCATCGGCTGCTGCTTCGTCATGATGCGGGCCTGCAGGTCACCGGTGATCGCCACGGCGAGACCGGCGACCAGCACCGTGACCAGCCCGAGCCGCAACGTCGGGCGGAACAGGTCGGTCGCGTCCTTCCGCCGCAGCTGCCAGGCGCTGACCGACAGCACGAAGACCCCCGCCATGAGGAACGCCGCAGCGATGGTGTGCGGGATCGTGACCAGCGCTGTGGAGTTGGTGAGGACCGCCCAGATCGACGTGAGCCGGGCGCGGTGGGTGACCGGGTCCAGGACGTACCCCACCGGGTGCTGCATCCAGGAGTTGGCCGCCAGGATGAAGAACGCGGACAGGTTCGTGCCGATCGCCGCGATCCAGATGCACGCCAGGTGGACCTTCTTCGGCAGCTTGTCCCACCCGAAGATCCACAAGCCCAGGAAGGTCGACTCCAGGAAGAACGCGAGGATGCCCTCCATGGCCAGCGGGGCCCCGAAGACGTCACCGACGAACCGCGAGTAGTCGCTCCAGTTCATACCGAACTGGAACTCCTGGACGATGCCTGTCACGACCCCGATCGCGAAGTTGATGAGGAAGAGCTTGCCGAAGAACTTCGTCAGCGCCCGCCATCGCGGGTTGTCCGTCCGGTACCAGGCCGTCTGCATCCCCGCCACCAGGATCGACAGCCCGATGGTCAGGGGAACGAACAGGAAGTGGTAGATGGTGACCACGCCGAACTGCCAGCGCGCAAGGGTCTCTGCTGTCATGCAGCGAGGCTGCCGTCCAGCCGAGAACCTCTCTAGGGACGAAGGTCCCGTGGACAGGGGACCTGCGTCGGCAGTCCGGGAGCCAGGAGACCTGCGATGCTGCCGCCATGGACCTCTCACCAGCCCCGCTGCGGGTGTTCCTGCTCGATGACCACGAGATCGTGCGCCAGGGCCTCAAGGCGCTGCTCGACGGCGAGCCGGACCTCGAGGTGGTGGGGGAGGCCTCGAACGCCCAGGAGGCGCTTGCTCGGGTGCCCGCCCTCAAACCGGACGTCGCGGTGCTGGACGTGCGGCTACCCGACGGCGACGGCATCACGGTGTGCCGCGAGCTCCGGTCCGTGCTGCCCGGGCTGGCCTGCCTGATGCTCACCTCGTTCGGTGACGACGACGCCCTGTTCAGCGCCATCATGGCCGGCGCCGCCGGGTATGTCCTGAAGCAGATCCGGGGCAACGACCTCGTCGGAGCCGTCCGCACCGTCGGCCGCGGCGGCTCGCTGCTGGACCCGCAGGCCACCGCCAAGCTGCTGGACCGGATGCGCAACGAGTCCACCCGGAAGGACCCGCTGGACGTCCTCACCGACCAGGAGCGCCGGATCCTGGACCTCATCGGGGAGGGGCTGACGAACCGCGAGATCGGCGAGCGGATGTTCCTCGCCGAGAAGACCGTGAAGAACTACGTGTCCTCGGTCCTGAGCAAGCTCGGGCTGGTGCGCCGCACCCAGGCAGCCGTCCTGGTCGCCGAGCTCCGCAGCGGGAGCACGCGACGCGACGCCTAGAGCTAAGCGTTCAGCGCGGCCCGCCAGAGCACCTGGGTGCCGCCGCCCGGGACGGCCGCCGCCTCGAAGGTGCCGCCGACGACCGCGGCCCGTTCGGCGAGGTTGTGCAGCCCGCTGCGACGCCCCGCCGGCGGTAGCCCGACGCCGTCGTCAATGACCCGGACAACGACGTCGTCGAACGCCTCCACGTCCACGCTCACGCGCGATGCCGCAGCGTGCCTGGCGACGTTGGACAATGCCTCCCGGAGCACCGCCAGCGCGTGGTCCGCGACCGCCGGGGGCACCGTGGTGTCGAGGAGCCCGGCCAGCCGAACCGTGGGCGAGAACCCCAGGGCGTGCTCGGCTTCGTCGACCACCTCGAGCAAACGCACCCGCAGGCTCGTGCCGTGGTGGTGAGGGTCGTGGCTCAGCGCGTAGATGCTCGACCGGATCTCACGGATCGTGAGGTCGAGGTCGTCGACGGCCTGCCGCACCCGCTCGCTCACCGGGCCGTCCTCGATCTGGCGGACCACGCCCTCCAGCTGCATCCCGGTGGCGAACAGCCGCTGGATCACCAGGTCGTGGAGGTCGCGCGCGATGCGGTCCCGGTCCTCATACACCGACGTCCGCTCCGCTTCCCGTCGGCGCTGGGCCAGCTCCAGCGCCACCGTGGCCTGGGCCGCGAAGGCCGCCAGCTCGGCTACCTCCTCGGAGGTGAACGGAAGGCCGGGTGCCAGCCGGGCCGCCAAGCAGACTCCAGGACCGAGCGGGACGGCGACGGCGGAGGCGAGCGTCCTGTCCGGCCAGAGGTGTCTGAGCTCGCCCGGCAGGAACACCGTCGGCTCGCCCTTGTCCAGGATCGCGCCCACCGGTCCGTCCAACGTCAGCATCCCCGTCGGCGGCGTCGCCCCCGGGCCCCAGGACACCTCGACGAGCAACCGATCGCGGTGCCGGAGGGCGATGACCCCCAGGTCGGCCCCGACCAGGTCACCAGCCCGTTCCGCGGCGAGCTCCAGCACCGCCTCCGGGTCGGCACCTGACAGCAGGCTCGTGGTGATCTCGCCAGCGGCAGCGGCGGCGCGCTCCCGGCGCTGGCTGCGCTCGTACAGGCGGGCGTTGTCGACGGTGACACCGACGGCGGCGGCGAGCCCGAGGACGAGCTCCTCATCAGCGGCGTCGAAGTCCCCCGACCTCTTGTCGGTGAGGTAGAGGTTGCCGAAGACCCGGCCGCGGACCCGGATCGGCACGCCGAGGAAGCTCGTCATGGGCGGGTGGTTCGCGGGGAAGCCGTGGGACGACGGGTGGGACCGGAGATCCTGCATCCGCAGCGGTTGGGGATGCTTGATCAACTCGCCGAGCAGCCCGAGACCGTGGGGTCGCGGCCCGATGCTCGCGGCCTGCTCGTCGTCCAGGCCCACGGTCACGAACTGCACCAGGGTTCCGTCCACACCCACGACCCCCAGGGCGGCATACCGGGCGTCGACGAGCTCGGCCGCGGCCTCGGTGATGCGCCGGAGCACGACCTGCAGGTCGAGGTCTGTGCTGATGACGGCCACCGCCGACATGAGCCCGGCCATCCGATCACGCCAGCTGTCCTGGACCGTCATCGCACCTCCTTGCCGTGCAGGCTAGTGCTCCTGGGTCATACGGACCCCAAGTGCAGGACCTTTGGTCCTACCTTGCCCTGCCCGGGGTCGGCCAACCTGAAGCAGACGACCTGACCCAAGGAGCCCCGCATGCTGACCGACGCCCTGCTCCGGACCGCTGTGGCCACCGGCATCTTGGCCCCGTCCGTGCACAACACCCAGCCTTGGCTGTTCCACCGCGACGGCGACACCGTGGTGGTGCGCGCCGACCCGACGCGCTGGCTGCATGCCGAGGACCCACTGGGCCGGGAGCTGCTGATCAGCTGCGGTGGGGCCGTGCGCCACCTGGTGCTCGGCCTGCGTTCGCTGGGACTGGACGTCAGCTGGGAGATCGCACCCGACCCGGCCGACACCCTGCTCGTCGCGGTGGTCACGGTGGTCGGCCACCGACCGGCGACCCTGGTCGACACCGAACTGCGCGCCGCAGCCGGCCTACGTCACACGGACCGCTCGCGGTTCCACCCCGACCAGGTCGCGCCGAAGGTCATCGATCGGCTGCGCCGGCTCGCCGAGCTCGAGGGCTGCTTCCTGGCCGACCTGCGCGAGCACGAGAAGCTGGTGCTCGCCGTCGTGACCGAGCACGCCGACCGGCTCATCAACCTCGACCCGGCGTTGCGCGCCGAGCAGCAGAGCTGGGTCTCGACCGCCGAGGTCGCGCACGACGGGCTCCCCCAGGCGGCCCTGCCCGAGCACGGCGAGGGCCGCGGGTCGCCGGTGACGCTGCGGGACTTCGCCGCCCCCCATCTGACGCACCACGGCTCCGAGCCGCCGGTGGCGGAGCGTCCCACCCTCCTCATCCTCGGCACCGACACCGACACCGCTGCCGACTGGGTCGCGTGCGGCTGGACCCTGAGCGACCTGCTGCTGACCCTCACCGCCGAGGGCCTGGTCTGCTCGCCGCTGACGCAGGCGTTGGAGATCCCCGGCTTCCGGGAGCAGCTCCGTGCCGCCCTCGCCCTGCAGGGTCACCCCCAGATGGCGCTCCGGATCGGCTACCCCGCCGGCGCCGGTTCGCCCCAGTCCGCACGGCGCGCCGTCGAGGACGTGCTCACCTGACGTCAGAGCGTGAGCTGCAGCCCGAGGACCAACGCCGCCAACGCGAACACACCCGTTCCAGCGCCCAGGATCGCCTTGCCCCGAGGGGTCCGCGCCCTGGTGTGCGTCGCGGCCGTGGCTCCGGACAGCACGACCGCTGCGAGCTTGACGTAGAGCACCACCAGGTGCGAACCGTGCAACTCGTGCCGCTCCGCCCAGGTGTTCCACGCGCCGGTCACGACCAGCACGCCGAACGCCGGCCAGGCCACCCGCGCGAACGCGTCGGCCACGATCCTCGGCGCGTCCGGCGCCAGCCGGCGCAGCGCCGGCAGCAGCGCCGCCAGCACCAACTGGCCACCCACCCAGATGGTCGCCGCGGTGAGGTGCAGCGACAGCCGTACCAGCTCCCAGGTCACCCTCCGACCTTCGCACACCTCGGGACCTCCGTCCCGTCCCCGGGGGGCCTCTGGCCCTGCCGGTGGCCGCCCTGATCCACGAGCCTCAGTTCCCACCAGCAACCGGAGGAACCATGAACGACATCATCGTCGGCGTCGACAGCACGCCGGCCTCCGATCGCGCCCTGGACCGCACCCTCGCCGACAGCGACGGTCCCGTGCAGGTCGTCCGCGCCTGGTCGGTACCGATCTGGGTCGGGGGCGGACCCGGCCTCCCGTACGTGCCCATGGAAGCCACCGCGGACGTGGAGCGCTACGCCGGCGAGCTGCTCGAGGAGTCCGTGTCCAAGGCACTCACCCGACGCGAGCCCGTCGTGACCCCCGCCGTGACGTCCGGCCTGTACGAGGGCGGCGCGGGGCAGGTCCTGACCGACCTCAGCAGGACGGCGTCGCTGGTCGTGGTCGGCGGTCGGGCACACGGACAGCTCGCCGGGGCCCTGCTCGGCTCGGTGGCCAACCACCTCCTGCACCGCGCGAGCTGTCCCGTCATGGTCGTGCCCGAAGAGGCCTCCCCGGAGCGCACCCAGCGGGTCGTGGTCGGGGTCGACGGCTCGGAGCACTCCCAGGCGGCCCTGGCGTGGGCCACCACCAAGGCGGCGCAGCTCGGCTGCCCCTTGGTCGCAGTCCACGCCTGGATCATCAACACCCCGCCGATCCCGGTGCCGTACCCGAGTCTGCCCGCCGGATCGACCTACGAGCGTGACGCCCGCAGCTGGCTCGACACCGAGCTCGAGGGGGCGAAGGGGGTCCTTCGTCACGTCACCTACGGCCCCGCAGCGCGGGTGCTGTTGGAGGAAGCCGGCCCGGAGGACCTGCTGGTCGTCGGGGCGCGCGGCCACGGGGGCTTCACCGGCCTGCTGCTCGGTTCGGTCGCGCTGCAGTGCGCCGGCCACGCCCGCGGTCCGGTCGTGGTGGTCAGGTGACCGGCACGGTGGCCACCCTGGACAGCGGCTTGGCCCTGGACGTGCTGCTGCGCGACGGCACGATCGCGCAGGTGCGGCTGGTCGCCAACGACGACGGACCCGCGCTCGAGGCGCTCAACGCCCGGGTGTCGGTCAAGACCCGTTTCCTGCGCTACCTCAGCCTGAGCGACCAGCCCGGCATCTGGTACGTGGACCAGGTCCTGCGCAGCGCCAGGACCGGCGACGCCCTCGTGGCGATGGTCGGCAGCACGATCGTCGCCCTCGCCAGCTTCGCGCGTCTCGAGAGCGACCCGCACGTCGGCGACCTCGGGCTCCTGGTCGATGACGAGCACCAGGTCCACGGCGTCGGCGCGCTGCTGCTGGAGCACCTCGCCGTGCTCGCCCGGCAACGCGGCATTCGGTACTTCCACGCCGACGTCCTCCAGGAGAACTACCCGATGCTCCGGCTGCTCCGCGACAGCGGCTTCGCGGTCACCTCGACCGCCGAGCACGGCGTGGCCGAGCTCCGGGTCGACCTGGCGGAGGCCCCGTCGCTCTGGGAGGCCGTGCAGCGCCGGGACAACGCAGCCGAGCACGCGTCCCTGGAGCCCCTGCTCCGCCCGAAGAGCATCGCGGTGGTCGGGAGCACCCGGCCCGGCGGCGTGGCCGCGCAGGTGCACGCCAGCCTGACGAAGACCGGGTTCACCGGTCGTCTCGACCACCTGGACCGCACGGGCAGCGTGGCGGCGCTCGACGCGGCGCCGGATCTCGTGATCATCGCCGTCCCGGCCGACCTGGTGCTCGGGGTCGCGCGGGACGCGGCGGCGCGCGGAGCCAAGGGCCTGCTGGTGCTCAGCGCAGGTTTCGCCGAGGCGGGCCCGATCGGCCTTGCACGGCAGCGGGAGCTGCTCGGCCTGTGTCGCGGTGCGGGCATGCGCCTGATCGGCCCGAACTGCCTGGGGATCGTGAACACCGACCCGGCTGTCGCTCTCAACGCCACGTTCTGCGACGCGGAGCCGCGCATCGGCAGTCTCGCCCTGGTCTCCCAGTCCGGTGCCGTCGGCATCGCCGCGCTCCGCCACGCCGAGCAGCGCGGCGCAGGCTTGTCGCTGTTCGTCTCGACGGGCAACAAGGCAGACGTTTCCGGGAACGACCTGCTGGCCTACCTGCAGGACGACCCGCGCACGAACGTGATCGGGCTCTACCTCGAGTCGTTCGGCAACGCCAGGAAGTTCGCCAGGCTGGCCCGCTCGGTCGGCCGTACCAAGCCGATCGTGGTCGTCAAGGCCGGCCGCTCGGCCGCCGGCGCGCTCGCCGGGCAGTCGCACACCGCTGCGGCGACCACGCCCGACATCGCCGTCGAAGCCCTTCTCCACGAGGCGGGCGTCCTTCGGGCCGCGGACCTCGACGAGCTCTTCGACATCGTCACCGTGCTGTCCAGCGGCCGCCTTCCCACCGGCCCCCGGGTCGTCGTGATCGGCAACTCGGGTGGACCAGGCGTGCTCGCGGCCGACGCCTGCGACGCCGCTGGACTCGTCGTCGCGGAGCTGGCTGAGAGCACCCGCAGCGGCCTCGAGGCACTGCTGCCCGACGGCGCGAGCGTTCGCAACCCCGTCGACCTGCTGGCCACCGTACGGCCGGCGGAGTTCGCCCAGGCCGTCCGGCTCGTCGCCGCCGACCCAGCCGTGGACGCGGTCGTGGCGATCTACACCCCCCTGATGCGCGGCGCCGAGCAGGACTACGCATCCGCACTGCGCCTGGTGCAGGCGGAGTACCCGGAGACCCCCGTCGTCGCGGCTTTCCCAGGGCTGACCTGGTCCCCCGACGGGCTGGCCCCCGTGCCGTTCTTCGAGTTCCCCGAGCGAGCGGTCCGTGCGCTGGGCCGGACCGTGGAGTACGCACTCACCCGCGACGCCCCGGAACCCCCGCAACCTTCGGCAGACCCGCAGCGCGCGATCGCCGCCCGTACCCTTCTCGATTCCCTCCCTGGCCAGGACCGCTGGCTGCCGCCCGGTGAGGCGGTCGAGCTGCTCAGCGCGTACGGCATCCCGTGCGCGCCGATCCTCCAGGTCAGCAGCGCCACGGCGGCGGCCGACGCGGCAACCCAGCTGGGGTTCCCCGTAGCGCTCAAGGCCTCGGGGCCGAAGGTGGTCCACAAGGCCGACGTCGGTGGGCTGGCGTTCGACCTCACCTCCGGCGAACAGGTCGCGCAGGCCTACCGCGACCTCGAGGACTCCGTCGGGGTCACGATGACCGGAGCGATCGTGCAACGGATGGCCACGACCAGCGGGCGACTCGAGCTCCTCGTCGGCCTCACGGTGGACCCGAGCATCGGGCCGCTCCTGCTGGTGGGCGCCGGCGGAACCCTGACCGACCTGCTGGACGACCGGGTGGTACGCGTCCCGCCGACCTCCCGTGCGGCCGCGCTGGACCAGCTCGCCCAGCTCCGCTGCGCGCCCCTGTTCGCCGGCTACCGCCACCGGCCGGCCCTGGACCTGGAGGCCGTCGCGGACGTCATGCTCGCCCTCAGCGCGCTGGCCCGGGACCTGCCTGAGGTGCGCGAGCTCGACATCAACCCACTGCTCGTCGGGCGGGTGGGGGCCAGCGGCCTCGATGTCCGCGTCCGCATCGGCCCCCCCGCCGACGTCCACGAGCAAGCCGCTCGCACCCTCACCAGGTAGGTGGCGGCATGCGGATCGGCGACACCCTCGTCTCCCTGGACCGGCTGCGCCACCAGGTCCCGGGAACCATCACGGCGACCTCGCGCCGGCTCGGCGGCGGCGCGCTGACGAATGCTCGCCAGGCCCTCGACCAGCTCACCGGAGGCGTCCAGGACCGGCGTCGGCTGCTCGAGGACCTTCTCGAGGACCCCGCGGATGCCCCCCACTCAGGCCAGCTGGTGCGGCTGTCCGCCGACACCTGCCTGGAGCTGCTCGGCAGTCACGTGATGGGACGGCTGGCCTACATCGCCCGCGCCGGCGTGCCTGACATCGTGCCCGTCAACTACGCCCTGGTCGCAGGGCGACTTCTCATCCGATCCGCCCCAGGGCCCAAGCTGCAAGCGGCGCAGCGACGGGAGCGCGTGGCCTTCGAGATCGACGGTGTCGACGACGAGACCCACACCGGCTGGAGCGTGGTGGTGAGCGGCATCGCCGGCGTGCTGGCTCCCGCCGAGGCACTCGCCAGCCCGGTGCCATGGGCCTCCGGGCCCCGACGCCACACGCTGGCCATCGAGATCGTGCACGTCGACGGCCGCCAGCTGCTGTAGATAGCCCAACGGGGTGACCACTCGCACGTCCGGGCGGTCGATGCCTCGCACCAGGGAAGCCGCCTAGCCCTTTTCGGCTAGGACATATCCCTACAAGGCGGACGACTTCTGCTGGCGTTGCAGGAGATCAGCACGACGCGACGAACCCCTGGCCATGCGCCAGGCCTCGCAACCACCACAAACACCCGTCTTCAGGACAGGGTCATCAAGGGAATGGTCACGACGGCCGAGGCTAGAACCAACCAGCCGTCAGGAGCCCATTCGTGCCATCGGTGCGTAGTTACCCGCTCGCCGCCCTCGTCGTCGCCGTGCTCGCCACCGGCTGCGCACAGGGTTCCCAGCACCCCGCCGCGGCCGCCCACGCTGCGCCGGTCGCGGTCACCGTCGCCGCTCACGTCCAGGCCCACCCGGTGCCCGTCCAGGTCGCGGCCCACGCCGCCCGGCAACCGGCGGCGCACCTGCCCGCCCGAGTCAGGGCCACCCGCGCGGCAAGCTCCGCCACGGTCCGGCACGCGAAAGCCGTCAAGGCCGCCCGCACCACCACCCCCACCACGGCCCAGACCACGCAGGCATCGGCCTCGTCGGTCGCGCCGGTGGCGGCGCCCCCCGCTCGCACCGCGGGCTACCCCTATGCGAGCGACAGCACTGGCGGCCTCGACGCCTGGGGCTTCACCCGCCGCCAGTGCGTGAGCTACGTCGCCTGGCGGCTGGCGCAGGCCGGCGCGGCCCTCTCCAACCCTCGGGACGGGTGGGGAAGCGCTTACAACTGGGACGAAACGGCACGGCGACTCGGCCGCAAGGTCGGCAGCACGCCCTTCGTGGGCGCCGTCGCCCAGTGGAACGCCGGCGAGAGCTCGGCCGTCTACGCCCCCGGATCCAGCCGGCCCGGTGGTCGGTTCACCGCAGGCGGGTACGGCCACGTGGGCTACGTCACGGCCGTCTACGCGGACGGGTCAGTCCAGGTCGCGCAGTACAACGTCACGGACGACCGCTCCTACTCCTCGATGCGGATGGTCGCGCCGCGCTACCTGTGACCACGCCGGAGTAGTCCGAAACGGTCCGAAGGATGGACCGAAGGTGCGATTGCCTTAGATACGACATGGCTCGACCGTCGGAGGACATCGATTGAGGCGATGACGCGCGCGGTCCCCACCGACGCCTTCGGGCGCACGGAGAACCACGGTCGCCAGACCGCGCGCAGAGCCAGTGGCGAGACCGGACGTCATGCGAGCGAGCACCATCCAGGCGCTGGCGAGACCTGAGAGCCGATCCCTGTGCGCCCTTCCCCCCGCCACCTGCGACCCACCGGCCGACGACGTCACGCCACCCGTGTCGCGGTGCCCCTGCTCACCGCCGCCTCCCTCGTGCTGCTCTCCGCCGGGATGGCGGTCGGCGGCCAGCCCGCAAGCAGCGACAAGCAGACGATCTGCCACGCGACGAACTCGAACCACAACCCCTACGTGGTGAACACCCCGGCGAAGGACGGCGACCTCGACGGGCACGCCGGGCACCCGGGCCCGCTGTGGAACAGCAGCCTCAAGGCTCAGCACGTCTCGTGGGGCGACATCATCCCGCCCTTCGACTACCTCGACGGCGAGACCGTCCTGCACTTCGACGGGCTCAACTGGAGCACCGCAGGTCAGGCCATCTTCGACACGGGCTGCGCGGTCCCGCCGCCGGTGCTGACGCTCACCATCGACAAGACCAACGACGGCAACAACGACACGGCGTTCCACGACCAGGAGACCGCCGCCACCGTGGGCGCCGACGTCACGTTCCACGTCCTCATCACCAACACCAGCGCGGTCTCGGTGGTCGTGGACTCCGTCACCGACCTGGTGGGCACGACCTCGATTCCGGTGAGCTGCACGAACGCCGTCGTGGGCACGACGCTGGCACCTGACGCTTCCACCACCTGCGCGTTCACCGCCACCGGGTACACCCCGGCTGATGGCCAGAGCACGACCAACACAGCGACGGTCACCGTCCACGAGGGCCCAGACGGCGATGAGGGTGACGAGGACCCGGCCAACACAGCCAAGGCCTCCGACACGTCCGTGGTGACGACCCAGCTGGCGCCGCCCGCACTGTCGTTGACGGTCACCAAGACCAACGACGCGAGCGGTGACGCCACGTACTCCCCCACCGAGACCGCGCCACGCGCCGGCCTCGACGTCCCGTACCGGGTCGTGGTGACGAACACCAGCGCGGTCACCGTGGCGCTCGACGCGCTGTCGGATGCGGTCGGTGCCACAGCCGGCACCCCGGTGACCTGCGCGACCGCCCTCCCGGCCACCCTCGCCGCGGGCGCCTCGGCCACCTGCGACTTCACCCTGGCGACCTCGAGCCCCGCTGCCGGAGGCTCGCTGTCGGACACCGTCACCGCCGCGATCCACCAGCTGCTGGACTCCGAGAACTCGGCGGTCGCGACGGCGACCTCCACCGTGCTGACCGCCGAGGCACCGCTGCTGGTGTCGGACCTGAGCGTCGTCAAGGTCGGCCCCACGGGTTCGCTCACGCCGGGAGGTGACGCGACCTACACGCTGACCGTCACCAACGACGGGACCGCGCCGGCCTCCTCCGTCGTCCTCGAGGACGCGGTGCCGGCGGGGACCACGGTCTCCTCG
>JBKJVH010000162.1:0-15465 GCA_046590985.1 Mycobacteriales bacterium | reverse complement strand
GTTGTTGAAGACGTCCTGCGCGGTCAGGGACCAGCCGCTCGTCTGGCAGTGGGTGCGCAGCGACAGGGACTTGTCGCTCTTGGGGCCGAACTCGTTGACGAGCTTGGCCCACAGCAGTCGGCCCGCGCGCAGCTTGGCGATCTCCATGAACACGTTCATGCCGACGGCCCAGAAGAAGCTCAGCCGCGGGGCGAAGGCGTCAACGTCGAGGCCGCTGTCGAGACCGGCCCGGAGGTACTCGACGCCGTCCGCGAGGGTGTACGCGAGCTCGAGGTCGGTGGTCGCCCCGGCCTCCTGCATGTGGTAACCCGAGATCGAGATCGAGTTGTACTTCGGCATCTCGCGCGAGGTGAACCCGAAGATGTCGGAGATGATCCGCATCGAGGGCGCCGGCGGGTAGATGTAGGTGTTGCGGACCATGAACTCCTTGAGGATGTCGTTCTGGATCGTGCCGGCAAGCTTCTCCGGCGGGAGGCCCTGCTCCTCCGCCGCGACGACGTACAGCGCCAGTACGGGCAGCACCGCGCCGTTCATCGTCATCGAGACGCTCATCTTGTCGAGCGGGATCCCGTCGAACAGCTGGCGCATGTCGTAGATCGAGTCGATCGCGACACCGGCCATCCCGACGTCGCCGGCCACGCGCGGGTGGTCGCTGTCGTAGCCGCGGTGGGTCGCCAGGTCGAAGGCGATCGACAGCCCCTTCTGCCCAGCCGCGAGGTTGCGACGGTAGAAGGCGTTGCTCTCCTCGGCGGTGGAGAAGCCGGCATACTGCCGGATCGTCCAGGGCTGGTTGACGTACATCGTCGGGTAGGGCCCACGCAGGTACGGGGTGACGCCCGGGTAGGTCTGCAGGAAGTCCAGGCCTTCGAGGTCGTCGGCCGTGTAGACCGGCTTGACGTCGATCCCCTCGGGGGTGACCCAGTTCTCCTGCTCTGCAAGGGATCCGTTGCCCGGAGTCGGCTCACCGAGGCCCATGGTGGTGAAGTCGGGGATCATCGGGCCACTCCCAGCAGGTCGAGCACGCGTTCTCCCAGGGCCACGGTGTCGGACTCGGCGACGAAGTCCGCAGCCCCGTCGGCGACCGCGACGAGGACACCGGACGAGGCCAGCGCAGAGCGCAGCGCCTTGACGTCCGAGCCGGCTCCGACCTCCAGGGTCGGGACCGTGCCGGTCTTCAGGGCGTGCGCATCGGAGCGGTCCCGGAGCTCCTCGTGCCACTGCGCCCAACGGAGGCGTGGCAGCCCGGTGGGCTCCGGCCGGAGGTCGGCCTCGCGATCCAGCAGCACCTCGGGCAGCAGCGGGAACTCCGTCACGCCGGTGATCGGCTCGGTGCGCTGGGCGACTGCGGCCCGGCGGGCCTCGCGGTGCGCGGCGATCCGGTCGCTCAGCATCCCCGAGCCCAGGGCACTGACGATGCCGCCGGCGGACTCGATCTCCTGGAAGAACGCCCAGGCGGCCTGCGCGAGCTGCTCGGTGAGGGTCTCGACGTACCAGGAGCCGCCTGCCGGGTCGAGGACCTTGGCGACGTAGGCCTCCTCCACGACGAGGGCCTGCGTGTTGCGCGCCATTCTGCGGGCGAGCTTGTCGGGAAGTCCCAACGCGGCGTCGAAGGGCAGCACCGTGACGGCATCGGCACCGCCGACACCGGCCCCGAAGCACGCGATCGTGCCGCGCAGCAGGTTGCTCCACGGGTCGCGCCGGGTCGTCATGGCGAAGGAGCTGACGGCGTGCTGGAGCTGCCCCGCGGCCGGCCCGGTGACCCCGCACGCCTCGGCGACCCTGGCCCAGGTGCGACGTGCGGCGCGGAGGGTCGCGATCGTCGTGAACTGGTCGGCGGTGGCGGCGAACCGGAACTCCAGCTGGGTCAGGGCCTGCTCGACGGGCAGCCCGTCGAGAGCTCGCAGGTAGGCCACCCCGCTCGCCAGCGCGATGCCGATCTCCTGCGCGGGGCTGGCGCCGGCCTCGTGGAAGGGCAGGGTGTCGACGACCAGCGCCCGCACGCCGGGATGGCTCGCGACGCAGCGCTGGGCCAAAGCCACCGCTTCAGCCATGCCCGGATCGATGCCGGTGCGGGCGAGCTGCCCGATCGGGTCCAGCCCGAGCTGACCGAGGAACGCGCCCCCTTTGGCGACGGCGAAGGCGAGGAACGCCTCGGCGGCCGCAACGCCTTGCTCCCCCGCGTCCAGGGACACTGTCGCCAGGTCGAGGTAGACCTCAGCGAGAGCGGCCGGGATCCCAGCGACCGGGAGCCGACCCTCCCCCACCTGGAGCCAGACCGAGCCGGCGCCGCCTTCGAGGTCGGCCATCACCTGCTCGCGGGTGACATCGGCGTCGGGGTGCCCGTTCAGCGCGCGGACGTCCCAGCCGGGCTCGGCGGTGCGGCCGCGGACGAAGGGGAACTCCCCCGGCAAGCCGGTCGGCGCGGCCAGCGCGAGGCTGTCGTACAGCGGCTGCAGCTCGACGCCGTCGAGGGTCGGGGTGGCCAGCAGCGCATCAGGCTCGGCGGCGTCCGTCTTGAGGACCTTGCCGACCAGCGCCTGCCACTGCTCACGGGTCGCCTGGGGGAAGGTGCTCGCCAGGTCGAGCTGTTCGGTCTGTGTCACTGCGCAAAGGTACGACCGAGCGCATGCTCGCCTCGCGAGACCTCCCTCAGACGGCGAGAACCGGACCCCGACCGCCTCGGCTTCCCACTTCGTCACACGCCCATCCCACCTTGTCGTCGCCCGCCACCGTTACGGACGTTAGGTTGACGGCCATGACTGCACCTGCTGGCGCTGACCCGGCCGTCGTCGGTCCCTACCTGACGGACGCCCTTGGGGACGCGGCGTGGAAGGACCTCACGGTCACCCTCATCGCGGGCGGCAAGAGCAACCTGACCTATCGGCTCGACTCCCCCGCCGGGTCGGTCGTGCTGCGCCGGCCGCCGCTGGGGCAGATCCTGCCGACGGCACACGACATGGGCCGCGAGTACCGCGTCATGTCGGGGCTCGGGAACACGGCCGTACCGGTCCCGAAGATGCTGCACTTCTGCACGGACGCCGAGGTGCTGGGCCAGCCGTTCTACGTCATGGAGCGCGTCGAGGGCCACATCGTGACCACCGCCCTCCCACCGGGCTACGCCGACACGGCGGCCGAGCGGGCGACGCTGTCGAACGGCCTGGTGGACGTGCTGGCTGCCCTGCACACCGTCGACTACGAAGCCGCCGGGCTGGGTGAGTTCGGCCGGCCGGACGGCTACCTGACCCGCCAGCTCGCCCGCTGGAGCAAGCAGTGGGACGCGACCCGGGTCGAGGGCCTGGACGCCGTCGATGCGCTGGCGACCGCGCTGACCGCGCAGCTCCCGACGACCCAGCGCAACACCGTCGTGCACGGCGACTACCGGCTCGACAACACGATGCTGCACCCGACGGAGGTCGGCCGGATCAACGCGGTGCTGGACTGGGAGATGTCGACGCTCGGTGACCCGCTCGCCGACCTCGGGATCTTGCTCGTCTACTGGGCGCAGGCCTCCGACCCCGACCTGCGCAAGCAGGGCGCGCCCGTGGGTGCGGTCACCTCGCTGCCCGGCTTCCTCACCCGCGATGAGGTCGCCCAGGGCTACGCCCAGAGGTCGGGCCTCGACGTCTCCGAGCTGCCCTGGTACGTCGCGTTCGGCTTCTTCAAGCTGGCGGTGGTGTGCGCCGGCATCGCGATGCGGGTGAAGTTCGGCGCGATGGTCGGCGAGGGCTTCGACGGCTACGAGGAGCGGATCATGCCGCTCACGGAGCTGGGGCGGGCGACGCTGGCCGACCGGCAGCTCTACTGACCTTCCAGGCCCACAGCACCAGCGGCACTTGCAAGGGCAGTCGCGTGTACGCGATCGCCTTCTCTGCAAGGGATTTCGCGTCCGCCGCCATCTGCAGGTTGGCCGGGAAGACCACGATGAACAGCAGCGCCGACAGCAGCGCACCCCGCTTCCGGGTGGCCGGGTTGACGACCACGCCCGCGACGCCGACCTCGGCGACCCCGCTCACGTAGGTCCACGCCCTCGCCGGACCCGGCAGTGCGTGCGGCACGATCGGGTCGTAGAACCCGGGCTTCAGGAAGTGCGTCACCCCGGCTCCCGCCAGCACAGCCGTGAGCAGGTACGGGGAAGCCGCCTGGAGTCGGGTCACCTGCTGAACCCTAGGGTTTGTCCCCATGACCGTGACACCGGGTACCTACCAGCACTGGAAGGGTCCGCAGTACCTCGTGCTGGGGCTCGGCCACGATGCCAACGACGACGCGCGCACGGCGGTGGTCTACCTGCCGCTGTACCCGGTCGACGGGCCGCCGTTCGCGATCCGGACCGTGGAGGACTTCACGTCCTGGGTCGACCCGGCGTCCGGCAGGACGGTGGCCGAGGGTGCGGGCGTGCCCAGGTTCCGGCTGCTCAGCTGAGGGTCGCCAGCGCCGCCGCGAGCCGGCGCCCGGCGTCGTCCGCGACCGGCTGCAGCGCCGGCAGTCCCGGCAGGCTGACCATGATCTGCGGGTCGAGAGCCTGCACGATCGTCCGGCCGTCCTCGCGCCGGACCACGACGTTGCAGGGCAGCAGCAGTCCGATGCTCGGATCCACCTCGAGCGCCTGATGGGCGAGGTGCGGATTGCACGCGCCCAGGATCATGTAGTCGTCCAGGTCCAGGTCGAGCTTGGTCTTCAGCGTGGCTTTGACGTCGATCGTGGTCAGGATGCCGAAGCCCTGCTCGGCAAGTGCCGCTGTCACCCGCTCCACCGCCTCGCTGAAGGTCAGGTCGGTGGTGACGGTGGTTCCGTAGTTCACGGTCCTCCTCCTTCCCTCAGTACCCGAGGGGGTATAGGCCGCTAGTCTAGCTGGTGCTCCTGGCCGGAGCCAGTCGCTCAGCGGCGGACGAACGGACGCAGCGCGGCGACGCCACGGTCGCGGGTCGGAAGCCGAAGCACGAGGTCGTGGTCGGCATTGCCCGTGAAGTACGTCAGGTTCGTCACCAGGATGCTGCTTCCCATGAACGCCACCGACGAGGGCGAGTCGAACTGCGGCGCGGTGAGGGAGTCCACCTCGCGACCGTCCGGACCGACCACCGCGATCCGGTTCGTCACCAAGGTCGGCAGGTAGACCCGACCGCTCGCCGCCAGCGCGAAACCGTCCGGACCCTCGCCGGGGTTCGTGGCGTAGACCTGGGTGACCGCCCCCGGCCGCCCCTTGGCATCCAGGGCGACCTTGTACAGGACCCCGCGCCCCGCCGTCGCCGGCACCGTGGAGGCGGTGACGTCGAGGAGCAGGTCACCGGCCGGCGTGAGCACCGGCTGGTTCGGACCGAAGGTGGACCGCAGCTCGGCACCCTGGAGCCACACCCCGGCCCGGCCCCCGCCGTTCCCGGCGACGAAGACCGTGCCCTGCCCGAAGTCGGTCACGAGCAACCGGCCGTCCCTCAGGAAGGCCAGGCCGTCCGGCCACGGCTGGGCATCCTTCCGGGGACCGCCCGGGATGCCGTTGTCACAACCCGCGCCCACGGGGACGGCACACACCGGCAGGTCCGGGATGGTCGCGTACGTGCTCTGCCGGCCCGTGCGCAGGTCGAACCTCAGCACTCGCGGCGGCGCGTAGTCGGCGACGTACACCCGTCCCTGGCCGTCAAGGACCATCCCCATCGTGCCGTGGTCGCCGGCCAGGTCCTGGCCCGCGACCGTGTAGGTCCGCTGCAGGGCTCCCTTCGGGCTGTAGCGGAACAGCTTGCTCGGCCCGGTGGTCCCGGTCGCCGCGCGGTTGGTCGAGACCAGGACGCTGCCGTCCGGCAGCAGCAAGCTGGTGTCGGCATGACCAGGCGCCGGTACGGCGGCGAAGACGCTCACGGCGGGTGCCGCCTGAGCGTGCGGGACCAGGAGCAGGCCGAGCAGAGCGGTCAGTGCAAGGGCAGGGCGCAGACGCATACCTGAAAGTTCGACGTCAGCCGGCGGGCACCTGCTCAGCGGCGGCCAAGGTCACGTGGCGGCGTGTGATCTGGCCAGGTACGGGATCACGAGCAGACCCAGGACCGTGACCGCACCTCCCATCAGGCTCGGCAGCATGGTGGCCGTCGACGGGGTCGTGGTGGCGATGTCGAACGCCGCGTGGAAGACCGCGACGACCAGGATGCTTCCCCGACTGACCTGGTAGAGGGCGGCCAGGAGGAACGCAGCCACCAGCATGCTGAAGAAGAAGCCGACGAAACCGATCACAGGCATCGCGCGATAGCTCGGCGTGATGCCGAACAAGGGCAGGTGCCACGCGGCCCAGACGATCGCCACCCACGCTGCTGCCTTGAGCCCGGACCGCCGCTGCTGCAGTCGTGGCTGGAGGAATCCTCGCCAACCGATCTCCTCGCCAAAGCCGTAGAAGAGCAGGTTCGCCACCCAGTAGACCGCGATCGGCAGAGCAGAGAACTCCGCGCTGGATCCGAACTGGTCGATCCCAGGCCACCGGCCGTCGACCGCCTTGGCACCGACCAGAGCGACGCCGAACAGCGCCATCGGGCCGACAGCTGCCGCGACCAGCCACCCGAGCCGTCCGCGCCAGAGCGCACACCTCCGCAGCAGTCCGATAACCCCGGCATGACCCTGAACCTGACCCACGACCAGGACGGCCGCGGCTGCCGGCCCCAGGCCCCCCACCAGGTGCAAGTAGGGCGACACCGACCAGCTCACCCAGTTCTGCCTGTCCGCCAGCAGGGGCAGCCAGCACAGCCAGGACAGCAGGTAGGCGAGCACGACGAACGAGGCAACCGGGTGTCCAGCAACGACACCCTGAGGCGAAGCAGGGCCAAGCGGTTCGAGGCGAATCACCACCAGGGGATCGTGCGAGAGGTCGGCCTTCGGGTGACCGGTGCGGTAGCGGCCCTCAGCCTCGCTCCTACCCGGGTCGGTGTGCAGCACGGTGCGGGCCACCCCCGCCCGCAAGACACCTCCGAGCAGCACGTCGACCGGTCGGGGCTCACCGAAGCTGCGCCACCACGTCTTCTGTGTCGACCGAGCGGGGAGCACCACCAGGCAGTCATCGTCGCGGGCGAACTGCACGGGCAACCGCACGAAGCGGCCCGTACGCGGGCCGACGTAGGTGAGCAGGCACACGCCCTTCAGCAGCCCCGCAGCAGGCGACCGCAGGACGGCGGCCACCACCCGGTTGACCAGCGGCATGGGTGGGCCTGGCGGGAGCAGGACCGGCGAGGACCTGACAGGCACCTCGACCTCCCGTCCCGTGCCCGAACCACGCTGGAGAGCCGGCGCAGGACCACCCTCCCGGTCACTGCACTTACCTGCCCAGGGCCGAACGGCCCGCTTCGACCAGCCAAGATGGTCGTGATGCGCCTGCCCGTGCTGGCCAAGAGCGTTCACCTGGCCGTCACACGGCTGACAGAAGCCAACGAGGCAGACCCCGGTCAAGGTCGGATCCCATGAACGAGATGCCTTGTCGCCCGGCTCGGAGCGTCGCATACTGCGCACCAGGCACTCCTGAACGTAGAGGGGGCGGTGGAGATGCGGGCGAAGAACGCTCGAACGCTCGTGACTGTCGCCACCGCCTGCTTCGCCCTGACGGCTACGGGCTGCTCCGCGTCAGGGAAGACCACCAGCATTCCCCGGTCGTCCCGTCCCGCGACGAACCCGTCCCCAGCAGCAGCCGGCGGCGGCCACTGCTCCGACCCACACCCCGACTTTGCTGCGCTCACCTTCGCGGCCGTCGTCTGCGTCCTGGACCAGAAGTCGGTTGCTCAAGCGGACGGCAGTCAGGAGCTGAAGCTGCGGGTGAGGATCACCAACAGCGACCCGAACGAGTTCAACGTGACCGTGGACCACTTCCGGCTGCTCGACCGATCCGGCAACGACACCAAGGCGGAGCAGATCATCGCCCCCGGGAGCCGGACCGGCACCGAGGACTGCGTGCAGCAGCGGGAGCAGGCCCAGGGCTGGCCCCTCGCACCCGGCAAGACCTTCGAGCTGCCCGGGCCGATCTGCTACCACCTCGACGCCGGCACGGTCGCGCAGCAGCTGGTCTACGACGACGACATCCCCGTGTCGCTCTCTCAGTGACCGGTGCTGGCGTGCTTGACGTTCGCCACGAACGTGAACGTGGGAGCCTCGCTGCTGATCCCAGCCCAGAGAGTGGCGAGACCGTTGTAGGGCACGGGCCCCCAGGACCAGCTCTCCCGCGTCGCGTTGCAAGTGGTCAGCGCACCGACGTTGCCGCCCCGGAACGTGGGTTTGGCGCCGCCCAGGTTGGTGTCGTCGATCGAGGGGGCGAACAGCTCCATGCGGTTGGCCCCGCAGCCGTTCTTGCTGGCAACGGTGACGGTCCCGGTGATCGTGTCGCCGGTGCGCACCCGGACCCGCCAGAACGTCCGGCCCGGGTGCTGGACGTTGGCGCTCTGGTCCTCGAGGTTCGAGCCGCCCTGACCGTACTGGCGCGCGCCCCAGGACAGCACCGGAGCCGACGCGATGGTGCTGCCGCCCTCGGTCGGGGATCCCGTTCCGCCGGTTCCACCTATCCCCAAGGCCCAGACCAGAGCTGCCAGTCCGGACAGCACGAGGGCCGCGACCACGTACACCCTGCTGCGGCGCCGTTGCCGCTCCGCCCCGAGGATGGGGGTCACCGGGCCCGGCGGGTCCAGCCGGTGCGTGGCCACCGAGGCCGGGGTCACGAGCGCCGGCGACGCGATCTGCTCGGTGCTCGCCAGGGCGGCGGTCAGGGCGTCGCCGAAGTCCCGCGCTGAGCCGGTCCGCTCTTCCGGCGACTTCTCCATGCCTCGCCGCACGACGTCGGCGAGCGCTGCGGGCACGCCGAGGTCGGTGAGGGGTCGCGGCTCCTGGGTGGCGATCCGCAGGAGCAGCGTCAGCAAGGACTCGTCGGTCGCCTCGTAGAAGGCAGGAGTGCCCGAGAGCAAGCGGTAGAGGCTGCTGGCCAGTCCGTACACGTCGGAGCGCTCGGTTGCCGGTTTGCCGTTCAGCACCTCGGGTGCGGCGTGGATCGGGGTGGCGCTGATCGTGCCCGTCGCGGTCGTGACCACCCCCGGGATGTGGGCGATCCCGAAGTCGGCCAGCTGGGGCTCGCCGTACGCCGTGAGCAGGACGTTCTCCGGCTTGATGTCCCGGTGCAGAATGCCGGCCTCGTGGGCCACCTGCAGCGCGCTCGACACCTTCGCCAGATGGGAGGCCGCCGTGCGCCAGTCCAGCGGACCGTTGAGCACAAGCAGGTCGGCGAGGGTGCCGGTCTCCAGGAACGGCATGACGAGGTAAGGGCGGCCGCGTTGCTCCACGCCCCCGGCGTAGACCGGGACGATGTGAGGGTGGCCGGACAACCCGCCGAGGGCCTGGCACTCCCGGGCGAAGAGCGCTTCCGCGCGACGGTCCAGCCGGGCGTCGATCACCTTGACGGCCACCATGCGGTGGAACCGTGGCTGCGAGCACTTCCACACGGTCCCGGATCCACCGGAAGCGACGAGCTCGAGCGGCTCGATCCCCTCGACCTCCGGGGGCCACGGGCCATGGGCCGGCCGCGGTCCCCTGGTCGGGAACTCGTTGGCGCCGCCGTGCTCGGCCATGGCCCGCAGGGTAGTCCCGAAGGTGGCTAGGGAAGGCCTTCGAGGTCGTCCATCGTGGAGACTCCGTGCAGCACCGCCCACACGGCCAGCCGGCGCACCCGTGGTGAGGATGCCTCCGACGGTGCCGCGTACTCGTCCTCGTCGGCCAGCAGCCCGGGCACCCGGTCTCGGGTCGTCAGGCGCTCGAACAGCTCCTCGAGCTGCCGGCGGACCATGCGCGGGGTCAGCGTCCGCCCGGACAGCTCGGGTGCGATCCCCAACCGGGCAGCGATCATCGCGTACGTGGCCGGTTCCGCGACGTGACCGAACCGGAGCAGCGGCTCGGCGAGCGCCGCCAGCAGCAGCGGCTCGTGGCCGCTGAGGTGCCGGTTGAACGTCGCCGTCGGGATCAGCGCGGGGTTCTCCTCCGGACGATGCGCATCGCCGCCGGGCGGTTCCCCGGTCACCACGAACACCCGGTGGTCGACGTTGCCGGCACCGGCAAGGACCACCGTGGCGTGCTCCCACACCAGCGGGAGGCGCTCCTGAACTGCCCCGTCGGGGCGAGGCTCCAGTACCCGCTCGCTCTGCACGGGGGTGACCACCCGCACGACGTGCCGGCTGCGGGTCAGCTCCAGGGTCACGGCGCCGTGCCCGTCCGTCCGGAGCACCCCGACCTCGCGGGAGACCCACTCGTCGCCGGCTGCCACCTGCAGGTCGCAGCCCTCCGCCCGGCCGAACGTCAGCACGGTCTGTGGCGGCAGAGCGCGGCGCACCCCGTGGTAGGTCGCGAAGGCTGCGCGACGACCATCCCGCCCGTCAGGCTGCTCCATCGCAACACGCTACTGCGATCCCTCAGCTGCAGGTCAGGCATGTGGAGCTGGGTGCGCTGACCGGGGTCAGGGTCCCCAGCGTGTCGATCTCATACCCGCTGGTGCCGTCCGCGGTGAGCCCGACCGACACCGCCGTGTCCCGGCCCGCGTGGTACGTGACGGAGCTCACCGACAGGGCGTCGCCGAACGGGTGGAGCCCACCGAAGCCGTCGAGCACGTAACCGCCCCGGCCGTAACGGTTCCGGACGGTGACGACCGCGGAAGCGATGTTCCAACCCGACCAGTACGCCGACGCGGACACCTTCGGTGCGTCGCCGAACTCGTGCAGACCGCCGTAGCCGTCGAGGACGTAGCCGCCCCCGTCGTCGTAGGCCGCGATGCCGTTGGCGATGTCCCATCCCGGCCAGTAGGCAGAGCCCGCCAAGGTCGGTGCCCCACCGAAGGCGTGCAGGCCGCCGTACCCGTCGAGAACGTAGCCGCTCACGCCGTTCGAGCGGAGCACCAGACCGCGCGCGATGTCCCAGCCGGGCCAGTAGGTGTTGCCCCCCACCGCCGGCGCGTTGCCGAACGGGTGCAGACCACCGAACAGGTCCAGGACGTACCCGCCCCGGTCGTCGGGCCTGAGGACCGCGCCGCGCACGATGTCGTGGCCGGACCAGGTCGCGGACGGTGCCAGGGCCGGGGCACCGCCGATCGCGGTGATGGTGCCATCCGGAGCCACGCTGTACCCACCGGCCCCCGTGTGCCGCATCAGGACGGGCGCGTCGGCGTGCCGACGGCCCTGCACCGTCCACTGGAAGGTGTCGAACAGGCCGTGGTAGGACAAGGTCCAGTTCTTCACGGTGATCGTGCTGCTTCCCGTCGGGGAGGCGTTCTGCTCCAGCACGGTGATCGTCCCGTTCCCCCTCGGTGCGTCGACGGCGGTGACGACCGCGACGTGCCCGACTGCCCGGTCCGAAGGACTCGACATGCTGATGACGTCCCCGGGGGCGGGCAGCTCACCGGGGGCCGGGCCGCTGATCGGGACGTGGTCCTGGTCGTGGAGCTTCTGCACCACGCCGGCGCCGTTGGCGTACACGATGGCCTTTCCGTACACGGCCCACTCGAAGCGGTTGACGAGCTCGACGCACTGGAACGCATTCGGGTACGGGTCGAAGGGGTCGCCGTAGCCGGTGGAGGGCCCACAGGCGTACACGTCGCGGAAGCTCGGACCGAGCTTGTAGGCCGACGTGGACACGGACTTGCAGAAGCCCTCGCCGGCCCCGTACCCGGGCGCGAGCGTGGCTGCAACAGCCGGTGCCACGTTCACCGTCCCCAGGGCGAGGACAGTGCTGGAGACCAGACCCACGAGGGCAAGCCCCCGTCGCCCGGGGCGGGCGGGGGTCGGAGGGACGTCTGTCGTGCTTCGCTTGAGATTCATGGCTTCTGCCTTCGGGAGGCCGCGTTGCGGCTCGGTGGCCACCTGGTCGGTGGGTGGCTCAACTTTCGGCCGATGCGGGAACCCCCACCAGGCAGGGCTGCCCCCACCGACGCGATGGCGAGCCAACGCGGCCGGATCAGCCAAGATGGGGGCATGCAGCTACCCGTCATGCCCCCGGTGAAGCCGATGCTGGCGAAGTCAGTTCCTGAGGTCCCCGTCGGCGACTTCCTCTACGAGCCCAAGTGGGACGGCTTTCGGTGCGTGGTCTTCCGGGACGGCGACACGGTCGAGCTCGGCAGCCGCAACGAGAAGCCGCTGACCCGCTACTTCCCGGAGGTCGTGCAGGCTGTCAAGGACTACCTCCCGGAGCGCTGCGTCGTCGACGGCGAGATCGTCATCGCGGCCGGCAAGGGCCTGGACTTCGTCGCGCTCCTGCAGCGGATCCACCCCGCCGACAGCCGGGTCAGGTTGCTGGCCGAGCAGACGCCGGCGTCGTTCATCGCCTTCGACCTGCTCGCCCTGGGCGACGACGACCTGACGCGGCGCCCGCAGGAGGAACGCCGGCGGCTGCTGGAGGAGGCACTGAAGGACGCCGACCCGCCGGTTCACCTGACTCCGGTCACGGAGGACCCGGCGACCGCCCGCGGCTGGTTCGAGGTCTTCGAAGGCGCCGGCCTCGACGGGGTGATCGCGAAGCCGAAAGCAGCCGCGTACCAGCAGGACAAGCGGGTCATGCAGAAGATCAAGCACACCCGTACCGCTGATGTGGTCGTGGCCGGCTACCGGCGGCACAAGTCCGGGCCGATCGTCGGTTCGCTGGTCCTGGGCCTGTACGACGACAGCGGGAGCCTCCAGCACGTCGGGGTCGCGGCGTCGTTCACGATGGTTCGACGGGCGGAGCTGATCGAGGAGCTCGCGCCCTATGTCACCGACGGGCCGCACCCGTGGGTCGGCGATGAGGTGCCGGAACGGAACCCCAACCAAGCCGCGGGAAGCCGTTGGAACAACGGCAAGGACCTGTCGTTCGTGCCGCTGCGGCCGGAGCTGGTGGCCGAGGTCGGCTACGACAACATGGAGGGCACCCGCTTCCGGCACACCGCGCAGTTCAAGCACTGGCGGGTCGACAGGACGCCGGAGTCGTGCACCTACGAGCAGCTTGAGGTACCCGTGCGGTTCGACCTCGCCGAGGTCCTGGGAGCGTGACCGCCACCCTCGTCGCCGCCGACCTCACCATCGTCCGCGGCCCGCTGCTCGTGCTGTCCGGCGTGAGCCTGACGGTCGCACCCGCCAGCCGCATCGGGGTCGTCGGGCCGAACGGCGTGGGCAAGTCCACGCTGCTCGCGTGCCTGTCCGGGGTGCTCGTCCCGGACGCAGGCACGGTGCACCTCGCCCCTCCGACCGCCAACGTCGGGCTGCTCCCGCAGGAACCCGAGCGGCTGGCCGGCGAGACGGTTCAGGCGTTCCTGTTGCGGCGTACCGGTGTGACCGCGGCACAAGCGGCGCTCGACGCGGCGACGGAGGCGTTGACGAACGGCGAGGCAGACGGGTACGACGAGGCCCTCCACCGCTGGCTGGACCTGGGCGGCGCCGACCTGGAGCAGCGCGCCGAAGAGGTCTGCGCCGACGTCGGGCTCTCCCCCGCGCTGCTCGCCTCGGAGATGACAAGGCTGTCGGGCGGGCAAGCCGCCCGCGCCTCCCTCGCGTCCGTGCTGCTCTCGCGCTTCGACGTGTTCCTGCTCGACGAGCCGACGAACGACCTCGACTTCGCCGGCCTCGACCGGCTCGAGGAGTTCGTCGCGGGCCTGCAGGCCGGCCTGGTCCTGGTCTCCCACGACCGGGAGTTCCTGTCCCGCACCATCACGTCCGTGCTCGACATCGACGGACCGCTGCGGACCGCGCGGCTCTACAACGGCGGCTGGAACGCGTATCTGGAGATGCGGGCGCTGGCCAGGGTCCAGGCCCGCGCCGCCTTCGAGGAGTTCGACGACAAGCGGTCCGGCCTCGTCAACCAAGCCCAGCGGCAACGCGAGCAGTCGGTCCGCGGCGCGATCCGCGCGAAGCGGAAGATGCCCGACAACGACCGGGCCGCCAAGGGTGCCCGCATCGAGGCCGCCACCCACGCGGCCGGGCGGGTCAAGACGATCGAGTCCCAGCTGAACCGGCTCGACCAGGTCGAGGAGCCCCGCAAGGAGTGGCAACTGCAGATGAGCATCGCCGAAGCGCCCCGGTCCGGAGACATCGTCGCGGTGCTCAGCGGCGCGGTGGTGACCCGCGGCGCCTTCACGCTCGGCCCGGTGACCCTGCAGGTGTCGTACGGGGATCGCGTCGCCCTGATCGGCCCGAACGGTTCCGGCAAGACCACCTTGCTGAAGGCACTGCTCGGCCAGATCCCTTTGACCGCAGGCACTCAGGTGCTCGGCTCCGGGGTGAAGCTCGGCGAGATCGACCAGGCCCGGTCGGTGTTCGCCGGCACCTCCTCGGTCACGCAGGTGCTGGAGGAGCGCACCGACTGGGCGCCGGCCGAGGTTCGCACCCTGCTCGCCAAGTACGGCCTCCGCGGCGACCACGCGCTGCGGCCCGGTGCGTCGCTGTCCCCCGGTGAGCGGACCCGGGCATCCCTGGCGCTCCTGCAGGCCGTCGGCGTCAACCTGCTCGTCCTGGACGAGCCGACCAACCACCTCGACCTGCCGGCGATCGAGCAGCTCGAGGAGGCGCTCGATGCCTACGAGGGGACGCTGCTGCTCGTGACGCACGACCGTCGCCTGCTCGAGCGCGTCCGGCTGACCCATCAGGAGCACCTGGCAGACTCACCGCGTGACTGAGCCGACCCCGCTGGACCGCCTTGTCGACCTGCTCGACCTCGAGACCATCGAGGTCGACATCTTCCGGGGAAAGCAGCCGCTGGAGTCACTGCAACGCGTCTTCGGCGGTCAGGTCGCCGGCCAGGCGCTGGTCGCCGCCGGCCGCACCGTCGAGGCGGACCGCCCGGTGCACAGCCTGCACGCCTACTTCCTGCGGCCCGGCGACCCGAGCGTCCCCATCGTGTACGAGGTGGACCGGATCCGCGACGGCCGCAGCTTCACCACCCGTCGCGTGGTGGCGATCCAGTACGGCCGGCCGATCTTCCACCTCAGCGCCTCGTTCCAGGTCGTCGAAGAAGGCCTGGAGCACCAGAGCCCGATGCCCGACGTGCCCCCCGCCGAGGACCTCCCGACGATGCAGGAACGGATGGCGTCCTTTACGGACGTGATGGGAGGCTGGTTCGCGCGGCCGCGTCCGATCGACCTCCGCTACGTGAGCGACCCTCCGCTGGTGCAGCGGGAGCTCCCCGGCGACAAACCCGCCCGGTCCCAGGTGTGGATGCGCGCCGACGGCAAGCTGCCCGACGACCCGCTGCTGCACGTATGCGTGGCCACCTACGCGTCGGATATGACGCTGCTCGACTCGATCTTCAACGCGCACGGCAAGAAGTGGGAGGACGGCAACATCATGGGTGCCTCGCTCGACCACGCCATGTGGTTCCACCGCCCGTTCCGGGCAGACGGCTGGCTCCTCTACGACCAGCGCTCCCCCACCTCGGGCGGCTCCCGTGGCCTCGGCATGGGCGAGATCTGGGACGAGGAGGGCCGCCTCGTCGTGTCCGTCGTGCAAGAGGGCCTGATCCGCC
>JBKJVH010000087.1:0-5938 GCA_046590985.1 Mycobacteriales bacterium | reverse complement strand
GTGGATGCCGAGCCGGTCGGCGTGGTGTTCTGCGACGTGACCAGTCCCGCGTTCTCGAGGACACGCAGGTGCTGAATGAGCGACGGCAACGCCATCGAGAACGGGGCCGCGAGTTCGGACACGACGGCTGGGGACTTCGCCGACCCTTCCACGACGGCCCGGCGCGTCGGATCCGCGAGAGCACGCAGCACGGGGTCGAGCTCGTCACAATCGTTAGTGAAGTTAGGCACGTACCTGACTCTTCTTCAACGGGGACGCGCATCCGGATGAACGTCGGAGTCAGGAGGCTCATGGTCCTCACTCGAAGAGCCTCCGAGCGCATGTCGGTGTCTCAGTGACACGGCAAGGCCGACGCACCGGGTACAACCTGTGCATGCACCCCGTCGTCAGCTGGCACGGCATCGGCGTCGCCCTGGACGGTGACGCCGACCTGGTCGAGCAGCTCCTCCCCCACCTCCCGCCGTTCTTCGACGTCGGCGGTGAGGTCCACGCCAGCGCAGCGCTGAGCCTGACCGACGGCTGGCTGAGCGCGGACCTCCCCGACGGGCTGTCGGTCGCCGGCCCGCTGGGCGCCGAGACGCTCCGGGCCACCGCCAGCCGGATCGAGCTCGTGATCGCGGACCGGTTGCCTGCGCTTGTCGCCGTACACGCCGGGGTGGTGGCCTTCGAAGGGCGGGCCATCGTGCTGCCGGGACGGTCGATGGTGGGCAAGTCGACGCTGGTACAGGCGCTGCTGGCGCTCGGGGGGACCTACCTGTCGGATGAGTTCGCGCTGCTCGACACCGACGGGCGGGTGCGGCCCTACCCGCGGCGGATGACGATGCGGACGGCGACCGGCACCGAGCGGACGGTGCCCGACCGGTCGGCTGGCGTCAGCGACGACCCGTACCCCGTCGGCCTGGTCGCGTTGCTGCACCACAGCCCGGACGGCTGGGCGGTGGAGGAGGTCACCGCCGGCCAGGCCGTGCTCGGGCTGGTCGACAACTGCGTCAGCGTGCGCCGCGACCCGGCGCGGGCGCTGGCGGTGCTGGGGGCGGTCGCGGAGAGCGCCCGGACCGTCCAGGGCAGTCGCGGCGAGGCCGACGAGGCGGCGGCTCTCCTGGTGGAGCGGGCCGGGCAGCAGCCTGAGACCAAGCCGCCCTGGGCCTAGGTGTGCAGGTCAGCCAGCGGCACCTGGGGGTCAGCGAGCCGGACCGGATCGACCGACCGGCCCGAGCGGACCAGCGACTGGATGGCGTCGGTGACGTCCCAGACGTTGACGTTCATCCCGGCCAGGACGCGGCCCCCGACCATCCAGAACGCGATGAACTCTCCGCCGTCCACGTCGCCGCGGAACACCACCTCGTCGTAGCTGCCGCCGGGGACGAAGCCGGAGTACTCCATGCCCAGGTCGTACTGGTCGGAGAAAAAGTAGGGCACCCGGTCGTAGGCCTGCGTCCCGCCCAGCATGTTCGACGCGGCGATCGGGCCCTGGTTCAGCGCGGCCGACCAGTGCTCCAGGCGCAGGTGGGTGCCAAGGTGCGGGTAGAAGCAGCTCGCGACGTCCCCGGCGGAGAACACGTCAGGGTCGCTGGTGGCCAGGTGGGCGTCGACGACGACCCCGTTGTCGACGGCCAGCCCAGCTGCCTCGGCCAGCTCGGTGTTGGGGGTGATGCCCACCCCGACGACCACCGCGTCCGCCTCCACCACCGTGCCGTCGGCGAGCCGGACGCCACTGGCCCTCCCGGCACCGGTGATCTCAACAACCCCGGCGTCCAGGCGCAGCTGCACCCCGTGCTCGCGGTGCAGCGCAGCGAAGATCCGGGCGACCTCCGGGCCGAGCACGCGCTGCAACGGCAGGGTGGCGCTCTCGATCACGGTGACCTCGCAGCCGGCGTTGCGGGCCGCGGCGGCGGTCTCCAGCCCGATCCAGCCGGCCCCGATGATCGCCACCCGCGTGGCGGCGGCAAACGCGGCCTTGAGCTCCTCGCAGTCGCCCACCGTCCGCAGGTACAGCACGCCGTCAAGGTCGGCGCCGGGTACGTCCAGCCGACGAGGAGTCGAGCCGGTGGCCAGCAGCAGCTTGTCGTAGCCGATCCGCTCGCCACCGTCGAGAACCACCTCGTGGGCGCCCCGGTCGATGACGGCGGCGCGGGTGTCGAGGCGGAGCTCGACGTCGTGCTCGGCGTACCAGTCGGCCGGATGGAGGAAGATCTTGTCCTTCTCGGACGTGCCCTGCAGGTAGGCCTTCGACAACGGCGGCCGGTCGTACGGCCGGTCGGCCTCAGCCCCGATCAGTACCACCCGGCCGGTGAACCCCTGTGTACGGAGCGCCTCGGCGGCCTTCGCACCGGCCAGTCCCGCACCCACGATCACGAACGTCTGCTGCGTCGCTGCTGCCATGGCTGTTACCTCGCTCGGTGGGTGGGTCCTCGGTCGCGGTTCGCACTGAGGGGGATGCTAGGTCCTGCTGGCGGACTGCAGGCCCGGTACGGCCCCGACGCCGGCGGTTCTGCCTTGAGGTCGCTGGTGCAGCTGGCGGCGTGACCCGGCGGTGCTCCTGGTGAACCGGCTGGGCAGGTGCTCCGCGGCGAAGGGCCCTCCGCCGCGGTTGGCCGTGGCGTCATGCCCGCTCCATCCCAGGCTGGGCGTCCTGTGCCATCACCGAGAACGGCTTCGTGCGCATCTTGAGCCAGCCGCGCTACCCGAGCCCGGTGCCACCGTCGCAGGCGGCAGCGCTGCTCCACTCCGCGTGCGTCGCCGGCGACCACGTGTTCTGGCCCTGCGACCTCAGCGTGCTGGACGCCCAGCACCTGAACCACTCCCGAATCCACAGCGGCAGGCATCTCACGGACGCCTACCTGCTCGCGCTCGCCGTCGCCCACGACGGTCGGCTGGTCACCTTCGATCGCAACATTCCCGTCTCGGCGGTCCCCCGCGCGACAGCCGCACACCTGACCGTTGTGTAGCGGGCTGTCAGCTGCTCACGCGAGCAACTGCGCCGGGGTCACCGTCACCTCGAACGGCGCCGCCAACGTCGCGGCCTGATCCCCTTCGACGCGCGCGACCTCGACATAGGCGCCGTCCACCAGCTGCCAGGCCGTGAGCGACGGCACCAGCGGATCGACGACCCAGTACGACGCAACGCCGCTGTCCCGGTAGAGCCCGTGCTTCAGGATCAGGTCCTTCGCGCGCGTGCTCGGAGACAACACCTCCACCGCGAGCAGCAGCGGCGCCGTGATGTTGAACTCGCCGACATCGCTGCGTCGCACGACCAGCAAGTCCGGCTGCAGACTGGTACGACGCGACGGCTGGAAGTCCAGCGGAGCGAAGAACACCTCCAGCTCCGGCGGAGCTGCCGCCTTCACCAGGTCATTGAGATTGCTGATCACCCGCTGATGAAGCGGCCGGGGTGCCGGACTCACGAGCAACACCCCATCGGCGAGCTCGTACTGCAGACCGTCGTCGGGCAGTCCCTTGAGGTCCTCGACGGTCCAGTCGCCCTCACGTGACATCACCGGCATGGCACTCATGCTGCTCCCTTCGTCGATGCATGTCACCCACGATGGGCCCGGGCCGGCCCCTGCAACGCCACCGCGATCAGAGTGTGGACACCGAAGGCGGCTGTGGACAACCCCCCGCTTCCTGGCTGTCAGTGCGCCTACGGTCCCGCGTGTGGGCAACGAACCGAAACGACCACAAGAGCTGCGTGGCACCACGCGACTGCGTAGCAACAGCCTTCCACCGGAGACGTTGGTGCTTCTCCGGGGTGCGCCCGTGGGCGTAGAGGATCTGATGGAGCAGGCGGCCGACTCGGGCCGGCGTTTCACCGTGGACGGGGAGCCGTTCTTCGCCCTCTCGCTGTCGGCCGTGATCGACGGTGTGAAGGAGGACGATCTTCTCGCCCAACCCCCCTTGAGCGGCTACTCCGGGTACTACCGGATGAAGGCCGGCCAGCTGTACGCGGCCGACTACACCGTCTGGGCGACATTCAGGCGCCCAGAGCACTACGACGTTCGACTGGCGGATCCCTCCGAGCCGACGCTGAGGGCGTTCCTTGCTGTGGCGGGCACCGTGCACGACAATCAGTTCTACGAAGCCTGAGAGGAGGCGACATCGTGACCACCCCCACGTTGGCGGTCGACATCCGTGCCGACCTCCAGAACGAGGACGAGACCGGCCACGTCTGGGCCTACCTTGACCGCGCGGATCACCCAGAGCGCATCGCGGTGGGCAACATCGTGATTGCCGGGAACAGCGGCGGGCGCTGCCTAGCCGTAGTCATCGACATCGTCGATGGGCCCGGCGGCGAGATCGTCCACATGAGCCTGCAAACGGGGAGCGTTGCGGAGTTTGAGAGGACCCGCGCCGCCTGCCCCTTGGCCGCTGGCTGAAGGTCAGCGGGGCGAAGAACACCTCCAGCTCCGGCGGTCCTCGACGGTCCAGTCGCCCGCACGTGACATCACCGGCATGGCACTCATGCTGCTCCCTTCGTCGACGCATTTCACTCACGATGGGCCCGGGCCGGTCCCCACAACGCCACCGCGATCAGAGTGTGGAAACCGAAGGCGGCTGTGGACACCTCCGGCCTCGCTGCCGGAGGGGAGGGGGCGGGAAGGTGCCCACCAGCGCGTACACAAAAGTTTCTTTGAGATCACGTCTATGAGGGCATCCCGCCGATCACCTTTCGTCAGGCGAGGAGCGCGTCAAGCGTGAACCGGAGCTCCACCGGGTCGTCGATCACGACCTGGTCGGTGAACCGGCCGGTCTCGCGGTAGACCTCACCCGCCAGCGCGTACGTCATGAGCACCGGCTGGGCCTCGCGCTCGAGGCGCCAGAAGTGCGGGATGCCCGCGCGGGCGTACTGCGCGGGCTTGGTCAGCCGATCGGTGCTGATGCTGCTCGGGCTCATGACCTCGACGGCGAGCAGGACGTCCTGCGGTCGGGCGTACGCGGTGGTGGCGCCTTCCCGCTTCACCACTAGCAGGTCCGGTGATCGGTAGTTGCGATCGTCGAAGCGAACCGCACCCGGGGCCACGATCTCCCAGGAGCCCTCGAGCACCGCGTGCAGCAGGAAGGACAGCCGGTTGGCCACGACGTTGTGGGAGTTCGGCGGGGGCGGGCTCACGTGCAGGCTGCCGTCGACCAGCTCGTAGCGCAGGTCGTCATCGGGCAGGTCGTCGAGATCCTCGATCGTCCAGCCGTCGGGGCGGAACGGCAGCAGTGTCACCGGCTCCATGGTGCTCCTCGCAGATCGGCATGTCACCGAGGCCTGCCGCCGGGGACGAGCCCGCGGGGACGGCACGCGCGATCTGTGGACAGTGATCCCTACGCCACGTGCCCACTCCAGGCGTGCCGATGCGGTTGCTCGCCCGCCGGCCGCGCGGGCTGTCAGCTGCTCACGCGAGCAACTGCGCCGGGGTCACCGTCACCTCGAACGGCGCTGTCAGCGTGGTGGCCTGATCCCCTTCGACCTGCGCGACCTCGACATAGCCGCCATCCACCAGCTGCCACGCCGTCAGCGACGGCACAAGCGGATCGACGACCCAGTACGACGCGACGCCGCTGTCCCGGTAGAGCCCGTGCTTGAGGATCAGGTCCTTCGCCCGGGTGCTCGGAGACAGCACCTCCACCGCGAGCAGCAACGGCGCCGTGATGTTGAGCTCCCCCACATCGCTGCGTCGCACGACCAGCAGGTCCGGCTGCAGACTGGTACGCCGGGACGGCTGAAAGTCCAGCGGGGCGAAGAACACCTCCAGCTCCGGCGGCACGGCTGCCTGCAGCAGCTGAAACAGTCGGCCGATCACCCGCTGGTGAACCGGCCGGGGTGCCGGACTCACGAGCAGCACCCCGTCGGCGAGCTCGTACTGCAGGCCGTCGTCGGGGATGTCGGCGAGGTCAGCCACGGTCCAGTCACCACCACGGGGCATCACGGTCACGCTGGTCATGCTGCTCCTCC
>JBKJVH010000172.1:0-16089 GCA_046590985.1 Mycobacteriales bacterium | reverse complement strand
CCTCACTGGGCAGCCGGCTGATGACCGGGCCGAAGAAGGCCACGCCGTGCGGCGGCTGGAAGTGCAGGATCGGCGTCCCGACGTCCTTGCCGGCCAGAGCCAGGCCTGCGTCGGTCTCCTGCTGCAGCAGCACATCCCACTCGGTCACCTCGAGCGCGTCCACCAGGGTCGTCGGGAGCCCGACCTGCGTGAGCACCGGGTCGAGCAGGTCGTGCGGGTCCAGCGCCAGCAGGGCAGCCGTGGATACCGGACCGGTGTCCCACAGCCGCACCCCGAGCGCCTCGTACAGGGGTCCGACCACGACAGCCCCGTGGTCGGCCTGTGCCTGGGCGCACAGCCGCAGCAGCTTCAGCCCAGCCGTGTGACCGGCCTCGTACTCGGACGGGAAGTGCGTGTCGTAGTTCAGGTGAGCGTTGAGCAGCCGCAGCGAGATGAAGCGCCAGGTCACGTCGTAGTCCCGCTGAGCCGCGACGATTCGCACCCACTTGCTCGTCATCCACGCGAACGGGCAGACCGGGTCGAACCAGAACTCGAGGTCACTCACGCGCTGAGCGCCGGGTAGTCGGTGTAGCCCTTCGCCCCACCGGCGTAGAAGGTGTCGCCGTCGGGCTCGTTCAGCGCACTGCCGGTCCGCAGCCGCTCGACCAGGTCCGGGTTGGCCAGGAAGCCGCGGCCGATGCAGAACAGGTCGGTCTCGCCGCCCTCGACGGACGCCTGCGCGGTCGCGAGGTCGGACGGGCCGGTGAAGCCGGTGTTGAAGATGAACGTTCCGTCCCACTGCTTGCGCAGCTGCTCGCGGTACTCACCCTCAGGTGCCTCGAGCACGTGCAGGTACAGCAGCCCGAGCGGGTTCAGCCCGTCGAGCAGCGCGGTGTAGGTCGCCTCGGTCTCGGTCTCGGCGATGTCGTTGAAGACCCCCGCCGGGGAGATCCGGATCCCGACCCGACCGGCGCCGATCGCTGCGGCGACGGCGGTGGCGACCTCGATGACGAAGCGCGCCCGGTTCTCCGGCGAGCCGCCGTACCCGTCCGTGCGGGTGTTGGTGCTGTCGGACAGGAACTGCTGGAGCAGGTAGCCGTTGGCAGCGTGCAGCTCCACCCCGTCGAGGCCGGCTGCGATCGCGCGCTGGGCGGCGTCGACGAACTCGGCGACGACCCCCGGCAGCTCGTCGGTGGCGAGCGCACGGGGCGCCTGGAACGCCTGCATGCCGTCCTCGGTGTAGACCTCACCGGCGGGCGTCACGACCGACGGCGCGACCGGCTGCAGGCCGGTGATCGCCTGGTGGCCGATCCGGCCGGCGTGCATGAGCTGGGCGACGATCGCGCCGCCGCGGCTGTGGACAGCGTCGGCGACGAGCTTCCAACCGGCGACCTGGGCGTCGGTGTGCAGCCCCGGGGTGTGCGGGTAGCCCTGACCGACTGCGGACGGCTGAGTGCCCTCGGTGATGATCAGCCCGGCGGTCGCCCGCTGGGCGTAGTACTCCGCGGCGAGCTCCGTCGGGGCCTCGCCGGCACCGGCGCGGTTGCGCGTCAGCGGGGCCATCACGAAGCGGTTGGGGAGCGCGAGGTTGCCGAGCTGGAAGGGCGCGAACAGGTCGGTCATGGTTCTCCTTGAGGGTCAGTTCAGGATCCGGGGTTCTTGTTGCTGCAACCTCCTCCCGGTGTGCTTGTTCCCCCATCGGCGTGTGACGATGGCGGCATGCGCCTCCGACAGCGGTTCCGGGCCCGCGTGTCAGGGGATCCGACGGGCGCCCCCGACTGGGTCCGGGCGATCTCCGACGTCGGCGACGGCCCCGGCTGGTTCGAGCCCGACGGGGTGGTCTGGCGGGTGCACGGCGACCTGTCCACGCTCGCCGGCGGGGTCGCCGCGCTCCTGGCCCAGGCTGCCCACCCCCTGGCGCTGGCCGGGGTCGAGCGGCACAGCGCCTACCGGGAAGACCCGTGGAAGCGGCTGGCCGGTACGGCCCGGTGGCTCGTGGTGAGCACGTTCGGCTCCGCGCAGCTCGCCGAGTTGGAGGCCGCCCGGGTCCGCGGGATGCACAGCGTCGTCCGCGGCGCCCTGGAGGACGGCCGGGCGTACGCCGCCTCCGACCCCGCACTGCTGCGCTGGGTGCACCTGGCGTTCACCGACGCGTTCCTGCACGCCCAGCTGCTCGTGGGCGGGGACCTACGGCCCCGGTTCGGCGCTGCCTGGCCCGACGCCTACGTCGCGCAGTGGGCCCGCACCGCGATCGCCCTGGGCGCCACGGACCTGCCGACCTGTGCGGCGGGGCTGGACGAGGCGATCCGGGCGATGGCCCCCGAGCTGAGCTCCGTGCCCGAGAGCCTGCGCGCCTACCTCGTGTCCCCACCCGGGTTGAGCCTGCCTGAGCGGGCCTTCTACGCGACCCTCGCCCGAGCCGGCGGCCTGCTGACGCACCCGGTGCTCGCACCGCTGGCGCACGTCCCGGGTCGCGGCGCCGGCCGAGGTGTCGTGCTCGGGGCCGTACGGGCGGAGCTGAAGGGCCTGCACCTGCTGCTGGGGTCCTACAGCCCGTCCGAGGAGGCGGCCCGCTACCGGCTCGGGCTCGGCCCGGCCCCCGCCTGGGCTCGCTGAGTGCCCCGCCTGGCGCTGCTGCTGGCGTTCGTGCTCGTGTCGTTCGCTGCCAACTCCCTGATCACCCGGCACGTCGTGCAGCAGCACCTGCTCGACGCGGGCTTGCTGTCGTGCGTGCGCTTCGTCGCCGGGGCGGCCGCCCTGCTGGTGCTGTGCCTGGTGCGTCGGGAGCGCCCGCAGGTCGGGCGCGCGAACCTGACCCCGGCGTTGTGGCTCGGTGTGTACGCCCTGTGCATCTCCTACGGCTACCAGCACATCGGGGCAGCGCCCGGCACGTTCGTGTTCTACGCCATGGTGCTGGTGACGCTCGTCGCCGATGACCTCGGCCATCGGGCAAGGGTCCCCCGCCACCGACTGGTGGGGGCCCTCGTCGCGCTCGCCGGGCTCGGGGTCCTCGCGAGCGGGTCGATCGACACCGTCACGCCGGTGGGGGTGGTCCTGCTCATGGCGACGGGTGCCGCGTGGGGGCTGTACACCGTCGCCGGCCGCGCGGGCGTCGATCCCCGTGTCGCGACCACCGGCCACTTCGTCGTCCTGGCTGCCGTCCTGCTGGTGCCGGCGGTGGGGCTGGTCACCGCCGGCGTCCGCGTCACCGCCTCCGGGCTCGGCTGGGCGGTCCTGATGGGCGCAGGCACGACCGCCTTCGCGTACGTCGCCTGGTACGCCTGCCAGCGCGCGCTTTCCGGCACGTCCGCCGGCACGGTGCAGCTCGCCATCCCGCTCCTGACCGCCGTCGGGGCGTTCGCCCTGCTCGGCGAGGCGCTCACCGCTGGGCTCGCCGTCTCGGCCGCCCTCGTGGTGGCGGGGCTGCTGCTGGCGAGCCGTCCGGTGCATGCTGTCGGCCAAGAGTGAGCAGGTCCACTGCGGTGGCGAGCGACGCATCACGAGTACCTGCTGGGCTTCGACGCGTTCCTGCCGGCCGCCGGTGTGGAGTACCTGCACTGACCAGCAGGCGTACAGGAGCGGTGTCGGCGCGCCGATGACAGCAGCTCGACCTCGGCGCCTGCCACCGTCGGGTGCGGCGGGTCGTCAGGTGGGGAACAGGGCAGCCCACGTGTCGCTGCCGACGCGGCCGGTCGCCTTCAGGCCATGCTGCCCTTGAAAGTGCTTGACGGCGCTCTCGGTCTGCGGACCGAACGGGTTGCCCGCGATGGCGTCGATGCGGAAGCCGAGAGCGCGCAGCCGGTTCTGGACCAGTCCGACGTTGTCGCCCTTGTCCTGCCGCTTGAGTGCTACCCCGGGAAAGGGGTGCGCGAGGGGCGTCATGGGTGTGGAGGCCTGGGAGTGGACCTGACCGCCCGTGACGTCCTCGCCGAGGACGACCAGCTTGCGCGCGACCATCCGCTCGAGCAGGGCGACGGCGCCGCACTGCTTGGACACCGCGTCGTGGTCGAACCTGCCGTCGGCGACGAACTTCCCGCTCTTGTAGTGGTTGGTGAAGCTCCAGAGGTACGGCGACAGCACGTCCGGGTGGTGTTTGCGGTAGCCGAAGCCGTTGTACTGCTCGAGCTTGAACAGCATCCCCGGCACCACCCAGTCCTTGTGGGTGTCGAAGCCGTGGCTGGTCAGCGCATCGATGGCGCTGGTCTCCCAGGTGAACGGCGGGCTGCCCGCCGCGGGCCGGCCCTTCGGCACGTGGGTCGTGCGGGCCGTCAGCGGGTCGCCGTTGTGCAGGTGGGCCGCGAAGTTGAAGCCCGCCTCCAGGTTGTGGATCACCGCCACGACGTACCAGGGGCAGCCCACCGTGACGGCGACGGCGAGATAACGGTCCTTGTTCCTGACGGCGCCGTCCACGACCCTGTCCACGACCGCCACCTGCTCATGGTTGACGTGAGAGGTCTCGAAGAGCGACGCGTACTCGTTCCGGAGAGCTGAGGTCAGTGTGATCATGCAGCCCAGGGTGCACCTGCCCGGAACGCCTGTCACTAGCCAGATCTCCCACGCTCACCCGGCTGGTACACCATCCTCCGGCAAGGCAGGTGCAACGCGGCCGGCGTCGAAGAGTGCGGCATGCGACTGCCCGTCCTCTTGCTCGCGGCCGGGGTCCTCGCGGCCAGCCTGACGCCTGCCCGTGCGGCTGGTTCCGCGATCGTGTCCCAGGACTTCACGGTGACGTCCTCGCTGGACGGGACGCCGCTGGTGGCGCGCTACTACCGGCCGGGTGGGCACGGCAGCTACCCGGTGGTGCTGGCGCCGCACGGTGGTGGCGGCACCGTGGACTCCGAGGCCCCCCGCGCCGCCCGGTACGCAGCGCTCGGGTTCGTCGGTGTGGTCTGGTCGGCGCGCGGCCACGGCAGCTCAGGAGGGGTGTACGACCTGTTCGGGCCGAAGACCGTGCAGGACACCGAGGACGTCCTGCAGTGGGTGATCAGCCACCGCGCGCAGACCGACGCCGACCCGCAGAAGGCCGGCGCCATCGGGCTGAGCCAGGGCGGCGCCACGGTCAACCTCATCGGGGCCCGCGACCGGCGCATCAAGGTCCTCGCGCCCGGCCAGACCTTCGCCGGCCTGTCGGAGAGCCTGCACCCCAACGGCTGCATGAAGCTGAGCGTTGACACCGCGATCCTCGGGGCGGCCTACACCGCCCAGCGCGCCCGGCTGGACCCCACCCTGCTGGCTCCCTGGTCGGCCTACCTCGCCACCGGCGTCGGCGGCAGCGCGGTCGAGCCGCAGTGGACCAGCCGGTCCCCGCGCACCTACGCCCAGCAGACCAACCAACCCACGCTGTGGGTGCAGGCCTTCGACGACCCGCTGTTCCCCATCGACCAGGCCCTCACGATGCAACGGCTGCGCGGCCGCTCCGACGTCCGGCTGTGGCTCTCGTGGGGCGGTCACTTCGCGGCCTCCTCGACCACCGCCGAGGTCGCCGGGCGCGAGAGCGCCTGGACCGGCTGGCTGCAACACACCCTGCAGGGCAAGCGCACTGCCGCCGCCGGCCTCCCCCGCGTCACCTGGTGGTACCGCGCCGCCGACGGCCAGACCCTGGTACGACGCTCGGCCCCGTCCTGGCCACCGCCGGGGGTCCGTGGTCTGGTCCTGCCGGTGGACCCGGGCACCGTGCTGGCCGCCGGCACCGGCACCGCCGACGACCCGGTGGTCGCCTTCGCCGAGCGCACCGCCGCAGCGGACGGCCAGATCGGTCAGGTGGTCCGGACGCTGCCGAGTCACTCGGCGGCCGACACCCTGGTGTCCAGCAGCGCACCTCTACGGGCCAACGCGATCGTCGCCGGCGCCCCGCACGCCGACCTGGTGTGGACCTCGACCGCCGCTGACTCCCAGGTCGACGTCCTGCTGTACGACGTGGCCCCGGACGGCGCCGCCGCGCTGCTGTCCCGCGGCTGCACAGCAGTGCACGGCGTCCCCGGCAACGCCCACCGGGTCGGGCTGGACCTGTCCCACACGGCTGTGGAGGTCGCCGCCGGACACCGGCTGCAGATCTGGGTCCGCGGCAGCGACGCACCCACCTGGCTGCCCGCGCAGCAACCCGCCACAGACACCGTCGGTACCGGGTCACGCCTGGTGGTTCCGCTCCTCACGCCCTGAGGTCGCGGACCTGCCGCTGATGATCTTCGCCTTCCTGTTCGGCCTCTCCATGGACTTGGAGGTCTTCATGCTGTCGCGGATGCGCGAGGCGTCCGACCCCCCCTTCGTCCCGGCCGCTCGCGAAGGAAGCCAACCCGTCGCCTCCCGGACTGACAGCTAGCCAACCCGCAGCCTGGGGGCCGGCCGCCGCCGCGCCGAGGGCAGGGCGAGCAGCGCGGTCAGGCCTGCGACGACGACCACGGCGAGTACCGCGGCCGCGAGGCTGCCGCCGAGTCCGGCTGCATGCGCGCCGGCCGTGTCGCCATGTGCCAAGGAGTACGACGCGAGAAACAGCAGCGCTCCGAGCGGCACACCGAGGACCGCGCCGAACAGGGCCGTCGACGCACTCGCAACGACGGTCTGGAGCACGAGCTGGAACGGTGTCATCCCGACGGCCGCGAGGACGGCGTGGTCGCGTCGATTCTCGGTCTGCCACCCGTGTACGAGCGCGGCCACGTTGCACAGCGCCAGCACAGCCAGCACAGCCATGAGCGAGTAGGCGACGGGTCGGAGCTGCCCGGCCGAGGCCGCGCTGACGAAGCCGGGCAGCGCCGTCGTTGTTGACCTCGCCTCGGCGTCGATCGTCGCGTCCATCGCCAGGCATGCAACGGCAGCCGCGACGCCGAGGGACAGCGAGCCCGCGGCGAGCATCCGCCGCCCCGGACGAGCCGTCGCGACCCGCAGGCCCAGAACGGCTTCCCAGGGCAGACCGAGGCGCTCGCCGAACGACGCCAGCCGTGATCTGCCGAAGGATGAGGCGCCGGCGGCCTCGGCCAGGGCCGCGGAGGTCGACCGTCGGTGCGCCCGGTGCGTCGCGAGGACAGTGGACACGCAGGCAAGCGCAACGGTCGCGACCACGATGCCGGCGAGGACCAGCGTCCCCGGGGATCTGCTCGACGGCAGAGCCGCAGCAGTGGCATCCGTGATGCGCGGCGCGAGACGGCTGCTCAGCACGATGCCCAGCGCTGATGCTGTTGCGGCGATCGCCGCCTGCTCGATCAGCTGCACGGCGAGGACGTTGTGCGGGGTGAGCCCGACGGTGCGCCAGAGCGCGTGCAGGCGGGCGTCCGCGACCGTCCGCGCCACGACGAGCGTCACCATCCCGGCGGCGGCAACCGCGGCGAGAAGCAGCGCGAAGGTGCCGAGGACGACCTGCTGCGTGCGCAGGTCCTCGTCGGCGCTGGCGCGCAGCTCCTGCCAGCTCGTCGCGACACGTTCCCCGTTCGGCGGGATCTGCACGCCGGTGGCCGGGTTCCGCAGTCGGAGCTCCACGGTCCAGCCCGTCGGGGTGTTGCCGACAACACGCGCGAGGTCGGCCGGGTGCACCAGCAACAGGCCGGGCTGCGACTGCGGGAACGCGTTCTGGCCGATGACCCGGGCGATGCCGCCGACCAGGACGTCGACGCCCGCGCCGACTGGCTGCACGGCCGGTGGGCCGAAGCCGCGCGCGGAGGACATTCCGAGGCGGACGTGGTCTCCGACGCGCACGCCGAGAGCCGCGGCGGCCGTTGCCTCCAGCACCGCCTGGCCTGGTCGTGCCCAGGATCCGACGAGGTGCAGGGGCCGGTCGACGGGTGGGTCTGAGGGGCCGGCCTCGCGCAGCCGCACGAGCAGGTCCCGGCCGTCGACGTGCATCGTGCCGAAGACCTGGCGCAGCAGCGGTGTCCGCTCGCTCACGGCCGAATCCTCGGCGAGGCTCCCGAGGTCCGCGTGCGAGGCGCCTGACACGACGAGGTGCGGCCCGTGCGCCCGGTCGAAGGCCTGCTGCCACGAGGCGCCCACCTGTGCGTGCACGGTCGCCGCGAGCCCGATGGTGGTGGTCGTGCAGGTGAGGAACAGCAGGGTCAGTACGGCGGCAACCGGGCCACGGCGCAGGTGCACCAGCGCCAGCCGGACCAGCACCCGAGCCATCAGGGCTCGCCGAGCGAAGCCAGTTCCGCCACGGTGCGGCGCCGCCCGTCGTCGTACAGGTGCAGCTCGTCGACGACCCGTCCGTCGCGCATCGTCAGCATCCGGTCAGCGACCGTGGCAACGCGCACGTCGTGCGTCACGAGCAGCACAGCCTGCCCCTCGGACCGCTGCGCCGTCAGCAAGGCCAGTAGCTCGCCGGTGTGCTCGGAGTCCAGCGCGCCGGTCGGCTCGTCGGCCAGCAACAGCACGGGCGAGTTGACCGCCGCGCGGGCCAGCGCGACGCGCTGCTGCTCACCTCCGCTCAGGACCGCCGGGCGGGCGTGCAAGCGGTCACCGAGGCCGAGGCGGTCACACAGCTCGCGCGCCCGGGCCGCCGCAGCCCGCGCCGAAAGCCCGGCCAGGCGCGCGGGGAGCTCGACGTTCTCCTGCACGGTCAAGGTGTCGACGAGGTTGTAGGCCTGGAACACCACCCCGATACGGGTACGGCGAAGCCGGGCCCAGGCCGCCTCGCCGAGCCCGTCCACGCGCTCGCCCTCGAACAGCACCTGACCGGCGCTCGGCCGCTCCAGGCCGCCGAGCAGGTGCAGCAGCGTGGACTTGCCACTGCCACTTGTCCCCATGATGCTGACGATCTCGCCGGCCGCGACGTCGATGTCGACATCGGCGACCGCAACGACCTGGCCGTCGTCGCCGTAGGTCCTGCGCAGCCCTCGCGCGCTCACGATCATGCGGTAGCCACCGGCTTCTCGAAGTGCCGCTCACAGACCTCAAGCCACCGCAGGTCGGCCTGCAGGTGCAGCGCCGCGCCCTCGACCAGCAGCGCCTCGGTGCTTCCGGACGCCACCTCGCGGGCCAGTCGCTCCACGTCGCGCAATGCCCGCAGGTGCGCGCGCCGCTGCCGGTCGATCAGCGCGAGCGGGTCCGCGAGGCCCACCTGTCGAGCCAGGACCAGCTTGGTGAGCAGCTCGGCTCGCACGGGCGTCGGCTCGCTGGGATCGGCGAACCACTGCTGCACGTGGTCGTGACCGGCTGGCGTCAGCTCGTAGACCTTCCGGCGCCGTGAGCCCGGCGCCTCGCGGGAGGCGACCAGCCCTGCTGCCTCCAGCCGGCCGAGCAGAACGTAGGCCTGGCCGTCGTTCGTCGGCCACAGCGCGCCGAACTCCGACTCCAAGCGCGCCTTGAGCTCATAAGCGTGCGCCGGCTCCTTGGCGAGCAGAGCAAGCAAGGCGTTGCGCATGCGCACAGCCAAGACCCTAACAGTTAGGTTGTCAACCGATCCGGCATCACCAGCCCTTGGCTGGTGTCGAGCACGACGCCGTCGCTGGCGGCCAGGCGGTCATGACAGCTGGTACGGAGCTCCCACGGTCCACCCTCCGAGCCGGTCCGGTAACACCGTGGTAGCGACGAGGTCGACGGCATCGCCGGTGCGGATCATCCCGGGGCGGATGACCCAGCAGTTCAGCGCGAGCTCGTTGCTGAACTCACGGCGGATCCGCCGGAACACGTCGAGGTCCTGCTCGCCTGTGTCAGGGTCGATGCTGGTGACGATGCAGCGCTGCCGGACCGAATGCACCCCGATGAGGGCGTCTCCGATCGCCAGTGCGTTGCCTGGCCAGGTGCGTTCTGCGGCCGCGGGAACGCCCGCGATGACCATGTTGGGGCGGAGCCGTCGGACGTCGTGGCCGAATGCCGAGACGGCTCCGTCCGTGGCCACCAGCAGGTTGAGGACGTCGAACCTCTCGGGACCGGCGTACGCGACCAGCTCCGCGTCCTCCCCCGCGTGGGTCCGCACTGCGGCCAGGGCGGCCGGGGTGTGCCACGGGTGACCGTCCACCCGGGGCACCCCGTCGGCGCCGGTACTGCCCTTGAGCGTGAGCAGCCCGTGACGCGTGCGGCCGGTGACGGGTCCGCGAGCATCCCGCACGTGGACCAACCGGTCCCCGGAGAGCCCATCCTCGGTCACCTCAGCACCGGCCAGCGCCTCGCCCCCCAAGGACTTGATCGGGTACCGCCACAGCGCTTCGACCTGCATGGTCCTACCTCAGCCGGAGCTCGGTCAGGTCCCCGCGGTGACGGGGGCCGAAGATCCGGCGCTCGTCCGCAGAGATGGTGGCGTCGTCGATGCTGGCCTCGCGCCTGCGCAGGTAGCCGTTGGCATCGAACTCCCCGTTCTTCTTGCGCACGCCTTAGTCCTGCTCACGCTCCCACTTCCCGGTCAGGAACGCGACGATCTCCGCTCGCCACCGTGTACCAGGCGCCCTCGACTGCACGGCCCTTGGCGCGGCCTCATGCCTGGGCTTCCAGGATGTCCTTCAGGCGAGCCAGGTCCCTGCTGTTGGCCCGACGCATCGCCGCCGCCATGACGGGAGCGGTGACCGCCTTGAAGCCCGCCGGCTCTCCGCGATTGCGTAGCGTCATGCGCGTCGCGCCCTCCCCGGCGTCCTGCCACTGGTAGCTGGTCTCCATCGGGAACGGACCCTGCTCGGTCCGCATCACGAACAGCCGGCCCGGCACCATCTCGCTGACCTGATAGGTGTAGCTCAGCCGCCGTCCCAGGAACGCCGCCTGGAAGGAGATCCGGGAGCCCACGCCGACGGGGCGGGGAGTCTCCCACTCCACCACCTTGATGTTGACGTACCACGCAGTGGCGTGGTCCGGGTCGCATGCGTACGCGGCGACCACCTCGCGGGGCTGCTCAATGAGCACCTGGCTGCTTACGTCGACCTTCACCTGACAAGCCTAACTAAGGGCCCCGTCCCCGCCGTCGGCACATGGACCCGACGCCGGCTGCCCGCGAACCGCACCCTGATTCGGTCCCCGGAACCGTCGCACCTGATCCGCCCTTCCCTGTGTGCGACGATCGCCCCGTGACCGGGCAGCACCAGGAGCTGGTCGCGGAGGGTGCAGCCGCCTTGCGGCGCGGCGACGCGGCTGCCGCGCGCTGCGCCTTCGCGTCCGCCCTCTCCGACGGACCGTCAGGCGAGGTGCTGGAGGGCCTGGCGCGCGCCTCCTACATCGAGCGCGACTTCGCCTGCGCCATCGAGACCTGGGAGAAGGCCTACGCGGCCCGCCGCGAGTCCCACGACGCGGTCGGCGCAGTCCGGGTCGCCCGGACGCTGGGGTACATGTACATGTCGATCGTCGGTGATCGCGCAGTGGCCGGCGGGTGGCTGGCTCGATCGCAGTCACTTCTGGCCGACACTGTCGACTCCCCCGACGCCGGCTGGGTCGCGTTGAACCTCGGCATGTTCGAGGCCGACCGCACGCGGAAGGAGACGCTGTTTCACCAGGCGCTGGCAGCAGCTCGCCGCCGTGGGGACACCGACCTGGAGTTCGTGACGCTCGCCTACCTCGGCGCCAGCCTCGTCCACGCCGATCGGACCGAGGAAGGCATGCTGCTGCTCGACGAGGCTCTCGCAGCGGTCGCGGGCAGCGACGTCGACGACTTCTGCGCCCTCGAGGAGATCTTCTGCCAGTTGTTCTCCGCGTGCGAGCACGCGCACGACGTCTCCCGGGCCGACCAGTGGATCCGCATCGGCGAGGCGATCGCGCTCCGACGCAAGCTCCCCTCGGTGTCGGCGTTCTGCAACACCCACTACGGCGGCTTGCTGACGACCGCGGGCCGATGGACCGAGGCCGACCTCGCGCTGACCGAGGCGGTGCGGCTGTGGGGGCTTGGTCAGCGGTCGCTGCGCGGTGGCGCGCTGGCCCGGTTGGCCGACCTGCGGGTTCGCCAAGGCCGTCTGGATGAGGCCGAGCAGCTCCTCGATCACCTGGACGCGGACGCCGACGCGGCGCGGCCGCTCGCCGCGGTCCACCTCGCCCGAGGGGAGACGGACCGTTCCCGGGACATCCTGGAAAGGGCGCTGGACCACGTGGAGCCGCTGAGCACCGGCACCGCACCGCTGCTCGCCTTGCTCGTCGACGTCCAGATCGCCCAGGGGCAGTTCGAGGCCGCGGCCACATCGGTCGACAAGCTGGTGGCATGCGCAGCCCGACATCACAGCCACTACCTCAGAGCCGTCGCGGCACTGGCTCGAGGGCGGCTGTGCCTCACCTCGGGCACCGGTGACCCGCAGACCTGCCTGCGCGAAGCCCTCCACGGCTTCGCCCTCGCACAGATGCCGATGGAGCTCGCGCATTCGCAGCTGGAACTGGCCAAGGCCCTCCTCACCGACAGTCCCGAAGTGGCCATGGCGGAAGCCCGCGCGGCGCTGGAGACCTTCGAGCGGCTGCAGGCCGCCCGATCGGCCGACGCCGCCGCCGCCGTCCTCCGCTCGCTCGGCGTCCACAGCGCGCCACCCCGGTCCGGAGGTGGCGTGCTGACCAAGCGCGAGGCCGAGGTCCTCGAGCTGCTCGGGCACGGGCTGTCCAACCCCGAGATCTCCGACCGTCTCTACATCAGCCGCAAGACCGTCGAGCACCACGTAGGCAACATCTTGTCCAAGCTCGGACTGCGAAGCCGCGGCGCCGCAGCTGCCTACGCGACCCGCGAGAAACCAGCACGGACCTAGGGGATCTCCCTGATACCGCGGCACGCAATCCGGGCCAGGGTGGGAGTCTCACCGAGCCGGAGGACAAGACATGGGCACCGAGTACGACGCCATCATCGTGGGAGCCCGCTGCGCAGGCTCACCCACGGCCATGCTGCTGGCCCGCAAGGGCTACCGGGTACTGCTGGTGGACCAGGCGACCTTCCCCAGCGACACCCTGTCCACTCACATGATCCACGCCCCCGGCGTCGCCGCACTGGCCCGCTGGGGGCTCCTCGACCAGGTTGTCGCCACCAACTGCCCACCCATCAACAGCTACTCCTTCGACTTCGGGCCCATGACCATCACCGGGTCGCCACGCCCGATCGACGGAATCGCCACCGGATACGCGCCGCGGCGCACCCTGCTGGACAAGATCCTGGTCGACGCCGCCCGCGAAGCCGGCGCGGAAGTCCGTGAGGCGTTCACCGTCGAAGGCCTGGTCATCGAACACGGCGCGGTCGTCGGCATCCGCGGCCACGCCCTCGACGGCACGACCGTGGTCGAGCGGGCGCGTGTCGTGATCGGCGCGGACGGCCGCAACTCCCACGTCGCCCGGGACGTCCATCCCGAGCAGTACAACGAGAAGCCCAAGCTGCAGTGGAGCTACTACAGCTACTGGAGCGACTTCCCCGTCGAGGGGTTTGAGATCGTCGTCCGTCCCGACCGCGGCTGGGGAGCATTGCCGACCAACGACGGACTGACGCTGCTCGTCGTGGGCTGGCCCTTCGCCGAGTCCCAGGCGTACAAGGCTGACATCGAGGCCAACTACCTGAAGACGCTCGAGCTCGCGCCCGAGTTCGCCGCACGCGTGCGCGCCGCCGACAGGCAGGACCAGTTCCACGGCGGGTCGGTGCGGGGCTTCTTCCGCAAGCCCTACGGCCCCGGTTGGGCGTTGGTCGGTGACGCCGGCTACACCAAGGACCCGATCACCGCGCAAGGCATCAGCGACGCGTTCCACGACGCCGAGCGCTGCACGGCCGCCCTCGACGACGCCTTCAGCGGTCGACGGACGTTTGACGACGCCATGTCCGGCTGGCAGCACACCCGGGATGCCCACGCGCTGCCGATCTACGACTTCACGAACCAGCTCGCGACGCTCGAGCCGCCGCCGCCCGAGATGCAGCACCTGCTGGGTGCAGTCCACGGCAACCAGGACGCGATGGACGCCTTCGTGAGCATTACGGCCGGCACCGTCTCACCGGTCGAGTTCTTCGACCCCGAGCACATCGGGCGCCTCATGAGCCTGGCCGCCGCGGGATAGCCAGCCCGCGTTCCAGCACGTCCGCCGGGGTCCGTTCCCGTGGGCGAAGAGCCGCCCCGCTTCGCCGACGTCCGCTGCCTACGTCGCCGCGCACGAATCAGGGGCTCGAACGTGATGATCAAGGCTCCTACCCGCACTATTTCTGCAACGGGGCACGGCGCGCATCTGCGGACTCTGGGTCGTCCACCTAGCGATCCGGGCTGCCTATCTCTTGCGGAGAAGCAGCCAAATTCGTGATCACCAGCCCCGCGATCATGCCCGTGACCGGCGGTTTGCGTTGTAGCGGGGGACCTCACCTGCCTGCGTTGTCCGCCTCAGGTACCGCCGCCGTTGTGTGCTCGGCCGTGGGGCCGGTGCCGGCGGGACCTTCGTCGCTCCCGATCAGCGGGGGCCGATCAGCGAGACGCCGGAGGCATAAGGGTCGCGATCCACAGTTGCGCCAAGTGTCTCGCGAACCGCTCGTCGGTCCAGCCTCGTTCTTGCACGAGGCGGTGCCACAGGACGCCGTCGGTGAGGGACCAGATGATGTCGCGGCAGAGGTCCTCCGGGACGGCGAGTTGGCCGGTAGCGGCGGCCGCGTGTGCCATGACGCTGATGCCGGCGAGCCGTTGCCGGCCCATCTCCTCCATCATCTGCTCGGCGGCGGGGTCGGCGCCGGCGGCGGCCTGGACCATGAGCATGAAGGGTGCAGTCCGGTGAGCGGTCCGGGTGAACAGCTCTGCCTGCAGCTGAAGGCGCCGGGCCAGGTCGGGCTCGGCTCCCAACGCCTGCACTTCGGGGCGCTGGTGATAGGGCACATCCTGTTCGTCACCACCGATGGTCACGTCCCACACCCGGTGCAGCAGGACGGCTTTGCTGCCGAATCGCGAGTACAGCGTTTCCACCGAGACCCCGGCCTCGCTCGCGATCGCCGCCAGGGTTGTTCGGCCATACCCGCGTTCCAGGAACAGCCGCGAGGCAGCCTGCAGCACTGCGAGCTCATTGGCCCGGGCCAGTTCCCGGCGACGGGCGGCGTTGTAGCGGCGCTTGACGGGCTCCGGCATTTCCGATACACCTTTCATGTATTCGATCCATAGAGACTTTACCTGAAGGCTGGGATCATGACGACGACCTTCGACTGGAGCACGCTCGCGCCGGCCTGGGACAAGCACCGCGAGCACGTCGAACGCAGCGGTGCGGCCGTCGCGGACGCGCTGGTCGCTGCGCTTGCCCTCACCCCAGGTCAGCGAGTGGTGGAGCTCGCGGCCGGCACGGGCGAGCTGTCCCGACGGCTCGCCGCCCTGGTGGGACCCACCGGCACCGTCCTGGCCACCGATGCCGCAGCCGGCATGGTGGCGCTGTGCGAGGCAACGCTGCACGACCTGCCGCAAGCCTCAGCGAGCCAAGCCGACGCTGCCCACACCGAACTGCCCACCGCCGCCTTCGACGCCGTCACCTGCTGCATGGGGCTCATGTTCGTCCCCGAGCCGGTCCTGGCGCTTCGCGAATGCCAGCGGATGCTCGCACCCGGTGGCCGCCTGGCCGTGGCCGTCTGGGCCGGTCCCCAGCACAACCCCTGGCTGGCTTGCCTCGGCATGGCCGCGATGATGCACGGCCTGGTCACCGGGGGCCCACCGACCGGACCAGGAGGGTTGTTCTCCTTGGCCGACCCAGCCGTACTCAAGCAGGCGGCTCTCGACGCCGGGCTCCCTGACGCCCAGGTCAGCGAGGTCGACGTGCGATTCCGCTTCTCCTCGGCTGAGGAGCACCTCGACATCGTGATGAGCCTGGCCGGGCCACTGTCGCAACTGCTCGCCGCAGCATCTGAGGACCAGCGCACTGCCGTCCGTAAGACCGCCACCGAACTCGCTTCGGCACACCGAGCAGCGGACGGAACGCTCAGCCTGCCCGGCAAGGCCCTCCTCCTTGCCGCCCAGGCAACGCCGACCACGATCGCAACCTGACGCGTCGGCAAGCAGCCCTCTGCCGCATCCCCACTGTCGGCAGCCGTCAGCCCCCGCGTCACCGTCGCCAGTACGGCGTTCCTGCCGTTGCGACAGGGGCATCGGCACCGTCGGTAGGGGACGCCGGGCCGCTGGGCGGGCTTCCCGAAGCGACTCCTACCGACGGTGCCGATGCCCCTGTCGCAACGGCAGGAACGCCGTACTGGCGACGGTGACGCGGGGGCTGACGGCTGCCGACAGTGGGGATGCGGCAGAGGGCTGC
>JBKJVH010000079.1:0-6524 GCA_046590985.1 Mycobacteriales bacterium | reverse complement strand
GCGTTTCGCTGCACATCCAGCAGTCGCTGCCGAGCCCTGTGACCCAGTGCTGGATGAGGAGGCGACTCGCCGGCGTGTCGGCTGTGCATCCAGCACCGGGCTGCCCAGCCCGTCAGGCACCGCGCAGCGAATCAGGCAGCAAAGGCAGCTCGAGTTGTGATGCCGGGGCTGCGGACCCTTCAGCGACCCCAATGAACAGCCGCATACGCCAGCGGCGTGATAGTCGACATGAGCAGGGAAGCGCCCACCAGGGAGGCCCGGCGAAGCAAGAGGGCTGCCAGCAGTGGACCGGAGAGGGCGAGCAGCAGCGCCAGTCCGAGCAGCGCCCCGCCCCACAGCTGCTGCCCTCCGTCGCACGGGCACCACAGGAGCATCAGGAGGCCAAGAAAGCCCGGGAGGGCCGCGGCAGCCGGCCCGACGAGGCTGGCCATCACGACCACGAACCAGCGTACGTAGGGGGTGCTGACAGGGGCGGCGTATCCGGTCGTTGTGGTCATGACACCAGGCTGGTCCGGCAGGACCCCACGCGCCTGAGTAGGACTACGCGAGCTTGGCCAGCCGCTCGAAGACCGGCGCGAGCCGCTCGAGGTAGCGCTCCGGCCGGCAGACCTCGTCGAGGCGGGCCTCGTCCAGCTCCTGCCCGGCAGCGAGCGCCTCGGCCGTCAGGGTCTCCCGGAAGGGCACCCCTGTCTCCCAGGTCTTCATCGCCGCGCGCTGGACGAACGCGTAGGAGTCCTCCCGGGACAGCCCGCTCTCGACCAGCTCCAGCAGCACCGTGGAGGTGTAGATCAGCCCACCGGAGGACTCGAGGTTGACGCGCATCCGGTCGGTGTCGACGACCAGCCCGGTGACCAACCGCGTCGTGAGGTTCAGCAGGTAGTCCGTCGCGATGGAGGCATCCGGCAGGCACACCCGCTCGGTGGAGGAGTGGCTGATGTCCCGCTCGTGCCACAGCGGGATGCCCTCCATGACCGGTACGACGGCAGCCCGCACGATCCGGGCCATCCCTGCGATCCGCTCGCTGGCGATCGGGTTCTTCTTGTGGGGCATCGCGCTGGAGCCCTTCTGGCCCTTGCCGAACGGCTCCCACAGCTCGCGGACCTCGGTGCGCTGGCCGTGCCGCACCTCGAGGGCGAACGCCTCGCAGACCGTCGCGATGATCGCCAGCGCCGAGACCCACTCGCTGATGCCGTCGCGGATCACGACCTGCGTTGCCGCGTCGGCGGGCGTCAGGCCGAGCCGCTGAGCGACGGCGGTCTCGACATCCCCGGAGATGTTGGAGTAGGTCCCGACGGCGCCGCTGATCTTGGCGACCGCGACCGCGTTCCGGGCGGCCCGCAGCCGGTCGCGGGACCGGGCCATCGCGAAGGCGAGGTCGGCGACCCGGTGGCCCCAGGTGGTGGGTTCGGCGTGGATGCCGTGGGTGCGGCCGACTCGGACCGAGTCCTTGTGCTCCAGGCCCAGGTCACGCAGCGCGCCGACCAGCAGGGCGGCCTTGGCCAGCAGGATGTCGGTGGCCTCGACCAGCTGCAGCGCCAGCGCGGTGTCGAGCAGGTCGCTCGAGGTCATCCCGAAGTGCACGTAGGCGGCGGCCTCGCGGGGGGTGGTGTTGTCGGCCCAGGCGGACAGGAACGCGATCACGTCGTGCTGGGTGACGGCCTCGATCTCCGCGACCGCCTCCGGGGTCGGTGGCGTCGCCTGCCGTACAGGCTCGACGGCCGACTGGGGGACGGTGCCGGCCTCGGCGTGCACCTCCAGGACGAGGGTCTCGACCTGGCACCAGAGCTCGTACTTGTGGGCCTCGCTCCAGACCCGACCCATCTCGGGCAGGGTGTAGCGCTCGATCACAGCTGGCTCCTCAGGCAGGCGGAGCAGCCATTGTCGCCTATCGCAGAGCTGCCTTTTCGAAGTCGTCCTTGAACCGCCACAGCCGCTGCCGGAGTTCGACGTCACCGACGGCCAGCATCTGCACCGCGAGGACGGCGGCGTTGAGAGCGTTGTCGATCCCGACCGCCGCGACCGGCACACCGGGCGGCAGCTGGGTCAGCCCGAACAGCGCGTCGTGGCCGTCGAGCGCGGTGCCCTGGAGCGGCACGCCGACGACCGGCAGCACGACGTGCCCCGCCACGATGCCGGCCAAGGCCGCCGAGCCCGCGGAGCCGGCGATGACAACCTCGATGCCGCGCGGCTCCAGCTCACCCATCCACTCCGCGAGCGCCCGCGGCGAGCGGTGCGGCGACATGCAGACCTCGTCGTACGGGACGCCGAAGCGTGCCAGCAGCGCACCGGCCTGTGCCATCTGGTCGTGCTCCGCGGGGCTGCTGTAGATGATCGCCACCCGTGCGTTGTCGTCGCTCACGTGCCCGCCTCCTGGTTGGGAACGCTGATCTCACCACGGACCGCCTTGGCCGCGATGTCGGACCGGGAGAACCCGCCGCGCAGCTCGACCGCGGCCACCCCCTCATAGGCCCTGGTACGCGCTTCCGCGAGCGACAGCCCGGTCGCCGTGACGGACAGCACCCGCCCACCGCTCGTGAGTACGAGCCCCTCCTCGAGGCGGGTGCCGGCGTGCAGCACCGCGACCCCTTCGGGCAGCTCGCCGATGGTGACCTCGTCGCCCGCTGCTGGCGTACCGGGGTAGCCCTCGGCAGCGATCACGACGGTCACGGCGGCACCGGCCTTCCAGCGCAGCGGGGCGTGTTCCTTGAGGGTGCCGTTCGCGCAGGCCAGCAGCAGGCCGGCGAGCGGTGTGTCGAGCAGCGCGAGCACGACCTGCGTCTCGGGGTCGCCGAACCTGCAGTTGAACTCCACGACCTGCGGCCCCTTCGCGGTCATCGCGAGGCCCGCGTACAGCAGCCCGGAGAAGGGCGTGCCGCGGCGGGCCATCTCGTCGATGACAGGCTGGAGCACCTGCTCCTGGACGAGGTCGACGGTGCCAGCCGGCAGCCAGGGCAGCGGCGCGTACGCCCCCATGCCTCCGGTGTTGGGGCCGGTGTCGTCGTCTCCGACCCGCTTGTGGTCCTGCGCCGGGAGCAGCGGGATCACGGTGATGCCGTCCGTCACGGCGAACAGCGACACCTCCGGGCCGTCGAGGTAGTCCTCGATGACGACCCGAGATCCGCTGGTGGACAAGGCATCGCGGGCGAAGTTCTCCGCGTCGATCAGGTCGGACGTGACCAGCACGCCCTTGCCGGCAGCCAGTCCGTCAGCCTTCACGACGAACGGCGCAGGGCGGCTCGCGAGTGCTTTGACGGCTTCGTCAGCGGTCTCGCACGAGTCGCTCGCGGCCGTCGGCACCCCGGCCGCGGCCATGATCTCCTTGGCGAAGGTCTTGGAGCCCTCGAGCTGCGCGGCGGCTCCGGAGGGCCCGAACACCGGGATGCCGGCGGCGCGGACGGCGTCGGCGACGCCCGCGACCAGCGGCCCTTCGGGGCCGATCACGACCAGGTCGCAGCCGTGGGCGAGGGACGCGACGGCCGCCGGGTCGAGGGTGTCGAGGGGCAGCGCCTCAGCGACCTCCAGGGTGCCGGCGTTGCCGGGAGCGCAGATCAGGTGCGTCACCTCGGGGTCCCGGGACAGGGCGAGAGCCAGGGCGTGCTCGCGAGCACCGGGACCGACGACGAGGACTCTCACCGGGCTGAGGCTACTGACGCCTCCGGCACCGTCGGAAATCCACAGGGTCAGCGCCCTGTGGATTTCCGACAAAGGGGTGGCGCGCTGCGCTGCAGGGCTCCACCCTGTCGATCATGCACAGCGCACTCGTCGGCTTCGGGCTCGGCTTCCTCGTCGCGCTCCAGCTCGGCCCGATGTCGCTGTTCCTGGTCCGCTCCACGCTCCGAGCCGGGCTGCTCACGGGCCTCGGCGTCGGCGCCGGCATCGCGGTGGTCGACGCCCTGTACGCCAGCGCGGGGGCGGCGGGGGCGGCCCCCCTGCTGCTCGTCGACCCGGTCCGCATGGCGATGGGCGTGCTCGGCGCGCTCGTGCTCCTGTGGCTCGGCGCCAAGACGCTCGTGGCCGCGTGGCACGTCCGCGCCGGCCTGGAGGGTTCAGCGGCCGACAGCCCGGCCCAGGCGTTCCGCACCTCGCTCGGCGCGACCGCGAGCAACCCCGCGACCATCATCAGCTGGGCCGCGATCTTCTCGGCCGCCTCCACCGACACCCACGCGATCCCGCTGGTGGCGGGCGTCGGCCTCGGCAGCCTCACCTGGGTGGTGCTGTTGGCGCTCATCACCGCACTGGTCCGCAAGGCGGTCGGCACGCGGGCCATCCGGATCGCCGACGGGGTCGCGGGCGTGGGCCTGATCGGCTTCGGGGGTGTCCTCGGCTGGCGGACGCTGCACGACTGACTGATCCGCTACGTCCTCAGGACTGGCCCCCCGCGGCGCCTGCGCTTGAGGACACAACAGGAGGGGGTGAGGACACCACAGCGGGGTGCGGACGCTAGAGCAGCGGGCGGAGCTCCAGGGTCTGCTCGCGGTCCGGGCCGACGCCGACCGAGGAGAACGGCGCGCCGCTCATCTCCTCCAGCGCCCGGATGTAGAGCTGGGCGTTCTTCGGCAGGTCCTCGAAGACCCGAGCCGAGGTGATGTCCTCGGTCCAGCCGTCGAAGTACTCATAGACCGGCGTGGCGTGGTGGAACGCGGTCTGGGTCATCGGCATGTCGTCGTACCGGACGCCATCGACCTCGTACGCCACGCAGACCGGGATGCGGTCCCAGCCGGACAGCACGTCGAGCTTGGTGAGCACGAAGTCGGTGACCCCGTTCACGCGGGCGGCGTAGCGGGCGATGACGGCGTCGTACCAGCCGCAGCGCCGCGGTCGGCCGGTGGTCGTGCCGTACTCGTGCCCGTCGGCGCGGAGCTTCTCCCCGTCCGCGTCGAGCAGCTCGGTGGGGAACGGGCCCTCGCCGACGCGGGTCGTGTAGGCCTTGATGACCGCGATGACCTTGTCGATCCGCATCGGCGGGATGCCCGACCCGGTGCAGGCGCCGCCGGCGGTGGCACTGGAGGACGTGACGAACGGGTAGGTGCCGTGGTCGACGTCCAGCAGGCTCGCCTGGCCACCCTCGAGCAGCACGGTCTCGCCGCGGTCGAGCGCCTGGGACAGCAGCAGCCCGGTGTCGGCGACCATCGGCCGGAGCCGGTCGACGTACGACAGCAGGTCCTCCACGACCGCGTCGACCGTGACGGCCTTGCGGTTGTAGACCTTGACGAGCAGCTGGTTCTTCAGCTCCAGCGCGCCCTCGACCTTGGCGCGCAGGATCTTCTCGTCGAACAGGTCCTGCACGCGGATGCCGACCCGGTTCATCTTGTCGGCGTAGGTCGGCCCGATGCCGCGCCCCGTCGTCCCGATCTTGCGGGACCCCAGGAAGCGCTCGGTGACCTTGTCCAGGACCCGGTTGTACGAGGCGATGACGTGCGCGTCGGCGCTCACCACCAGGCGGGCGCACGAGATGCCACGGGCCTCGAGGCCGTCGATCTCCTGGAACAGCACGCCGAGGTCGATGACGACCCCGTTGGCGATGACCGGGGTGCAGCCGGCGGACAGGATGCCGCTCGGCAGCAGGTGCAAGGCGTAGGTCTCGTCGCCGATGACCACGGTGTGTCCGGCGTTGTTGCCGCCGTTGAACTTCACGACGAGGTCGACCTTGCCACCGAGCTGGTCGGTGGCCTTGCCCTTGCCCTCGTCGCCCCACTGGGCGCCGATGAGGACGAGTGCGGGCATAGCTGTGCTCCTTGGTGACACGACACTGGTGACAAGACATCGGGCAGAAGAAAAGACCCGCCGCAAGTGCGGAGGGCCTCTTGCGAAGGAAGTCTAGCCGTACTCTCCGGGATGTGGCGAAGATCCCAGGAGTCGACAGCGTGGTCGGTGGCATTCTCAGCGTGCTTCAGGCGCAGACCGAGGCCCTTGCCGCCTTACCCGGAGCCGTGCAGTCCTTGAGCGCAGCGGTGAAGAACCTCGCCGAGGTCACCGCAGGCGCGAAGGACACCGTGGTCATGGTGAACCGGATGATCAAACGGATCGACGGGATCGTCACCGAGCTGGAAGAGCCGCTCAAGGCGCTCGCCCCCGGGATGACCCGGATCGCGGCGGTCCTGGACGACCCGATCATCGGTTCGATGCCCGAGGTGATGACGCAGCTCCAGCAGGGCCTGCTGCCCGTGCTCAAGACGCTGGCGGACACGAACGACCGCGTGGCGTTCATCGCGGGCTCGACCGAGCGGATCATGTCGTTCATCGACGACACCGGCCGGACCATCGCCGGCATCCCCGGGGCGGCGTTGCTCGGCCGCCGGGGGCGACCCCCGACGGCGAAGCCCACCCCCACCCCCTGACGTCCTCAAGCCTGCGCTCCGCCGAGGGTGAGGAGGTGAGGACGTAGGGGCTCAGGCCTCCAGGGCCGCGCGGGCGGTCGGGTCCGACTCGTCCAGGAACGTGCTGATCCGGGCGGCCTCGTCGGTCTCGTCGATGGCGCCGGCTGCCCGGCCGAGGGCGTAGAGCGCCCGCAGGAAGCCCTGGTT
>JBKJVH010000082.1:0-6302 GCA_046590985.1 Mycobacteriales bacterium | reverse complement strand
GAACGCTGCGGACACGGCGACGCGACGGGCGTCAACAGCCTGTGACGAGAGCCGGAACGTTGTCGACTGGCCAGCTTCGATCGCGCTGATCGAAGTCCGGACCACCGTCGACAACGTTCCGGCTCTCGTCACAGGCTGTTGACGCCCGTCGCGTCGCCGTGTCCGCAGCGTTCGAACTCCGTGTCGGTGGCCAAGGAGATGGGACTGAGGGCTTTACCACGAAGTTGCTCCCAACGCGATATCCACAACCTCCGGCGCGAGGAGCGGCGACAGCCTCTAGCCTTGTCGGGTGACCGGAGTCGATGCAGTGGAGCTCGAGGTCCGGGAGCTCGTTCGGCGCCGGGGCATCGACCCGTTCACCGACCGGTTGGCCGTCCGGCGGCTGGTGGACGAGGTCGTCGCGGACTACGACGAGCGGTCGCTGACCTCCACGCTCACGCCGTTGCCGGACGTCAAGGCCGCAGCCAGGGCGGTGTACGACGCCGTCGCCGGTTTCGGCCCGCTGCAACGGCACCTCGACGACCCCGCGGTCGAGGAAATCTGGATCAACGAGCCCGGTCGTGTCTTCGTCGCCAAGCGGGGCCGTAGCGAGCTCACCACGACGATCCTGAACGAGGGCCAGGTCCGGGACCTGGTCGAGAAGATGCTCAAGACCACCGGTCGGCGGGTGGATCTCTCCACTCCCTTCGTGGACGCGATGCTGCCCGACGGCTCCCGCCTGCACGTGGTCATTCCCGACATCACGCGCCGACACTGGTCGGTCAACATCCGCAAGTTCGTGCTGACCGCCAACACGATGGACGAGCTCGTCGCGCTCCAGACCATCACCCCGCAGGCCGCGCGGTTCCTCGAGGCCGCCATCATTGCCGGCCTCAACATCATCGTCGCCGGCGGCACCCAGGCCGGCAAGACCACGCTGCTGAACTGCCTCGCCGGCGCCATCCCGGGCTGCGAGCGGGTCATCACCTGTGAGGAGGTCTTCGAGCTCAAAATAGGCCTCCCTGACGTGGTGTCGATGCAGACCCGGCAGCCCAACCTCGAGGGAACCGGAGAGATCCAGTTACGCCGCCTGGTAAAGGAAGCGCTGCGGATGCGCCCCGACCGGATCATCGTGGGCGAGGTGCGTCAAGAGGAATGTCTTGATCTCCTTATTGCGCTCAATTCAGGTCTGCCTGGGATGTGCAGCATCCACGCCAACTCCGCCCGCGAGGCGATCGTGAAGATGTGCACGTTGCCGCTGCTGGCGGGCGAGAACGTCGGCCACAACTTCGTCGTACCGACCGTCGCGAGCTGCGTCGACATCGTTGTGCACACCGCCAAGGACGGCTCCGGGCACCGGCGGGTCCGCGAGATCGTTGCCGTACCGGGCCGGGTCGAGGGTGACGTCGTGGAGATCGCGGACCTGTTTGTGACGCGGAACGGCCGACTGACCCGAGCGGACGGCTACCCGCCGCACCGGGAGCGCTTCGAGTGGTCGGGGCTCGACCTGCCCCGGCTGCTGGCGCAGGACGCCTAGTGGGCGCGCTCCTCGGGCTGCTGTTCGGGCTGGGCTGCTTCATGGTCTACCGGGCGATGACGGTCCCTCCGACCCCCAAGCAGGGCGAGACCTGGCAGGACCGCAGTCGGGAGCTGCTCGTGCAGGCCGGCATCGAGGGCGTCAGTCCGAGCCAGCTGCTCGGGGCCTCGATCGCCTTGGGGCTTGTGGTTTTTGTGCTGGTGCTGGGGACCAGTCGGGTGCTCGTGATCGGGCTGGCGTTCGGGGGCTTCGCCGCCCTGCTGCCGCTCACCCTCGTACGCCGCCGGCGCGCGCAGCGCAGCATCGAGCTCCGCGAGGTCTGGCCCGAGGCCGTCGACAACCTCGCCAGCGGGGTACGCGCCGGGCTGAGCCTGCCCGAGGCGCTGACCCAGCTCGGCGTCCGCGGGCCTGAGCAGCTGCGGTCGGCTTTCAGGCGCTTCGGGGAGAACTACCGCGCGACCGGCAGGTTCGCGGAGTCCCTCGACCGGCTCAAGGCCAACCTGTCCGACCCGGTCGGTGACCGGGTCGTGGAGGCACTCCGGATGGCCCGCGAGGTCGGTGGCACCGACCTGGGCCGGCTGCTCCGGACGTTGTCGACTTTCCTGCGCGAGGACGCCCGCACCCGGGCTGAGCTCGAGACCCGGCAGGGCTGGACCGTCAACGCCGCCCGGCTCGCGCTCGGTGCGCCCTGGGTGCTGCTCCTGCTCCTGTCGACCCAGCCGAGCGCGGTAGCGGCGTACAACCAGCCCGCGGGTGCGGTGGTGCTGCTCATCGGTGGCGGCGTGAGCTTCCTGGCCTACCGGGTCATGATGCGGATCGCGAAGCTCCCGACGGAGCGACGGGTGCTCCGATGAGCGCTGCGCTGACGGGTCTCGGGCTCGGCGCCGTCGCCGGTACGGGGCTGTTCCTCGCCATGACCGGTACGCCCCTCACGCGGAAGCCGAGGTTGGATGCCCGGCTCGGGCCGTACCTACGGGACACGCCGCGGCCGTCGCGGCTGCTGCACACCCGGCCAGCCCTGACGCCCTTCCCGACGTTCGAGCGCCTCCTCGGGCCACTCCTCGGTGACCTCATCAAGGCCGTCGAGCGCTGGGTCGGCGGCCTGACGAGCGTCCGCCGGCGCCTCGAGCAGGTCGGCGCGGACATGACCGTCGAGCAGTTCCGGGCCGAGCAGGTGCTGTGGGGTGGTTTCGGGCTGGCGGCCGCGTTCGGGCTCGCGCTGCTGTCGGTGATCTCGGGCACCGGCACCAACCCGGTCGCGCTGCTCGCCTCCGCCGGGCTCTTCACGGTGTTCGGCGTGCTCGGCCGGGACCGGTTCCTGACCCGGCAGGTGCAGCGGCGCGAGGAGCGGATGCTCGAGGAGTTCCCCACCATCGCGGAGCTGCTCGCCCTTGCCGTCACCGCGGGGGAGGGTCCGGTCGGCGCGCTGGAGCGGGTCACCCGGATCTCCGCCGGCGAGCTCAGTCGCGAGCTCGGCCGCGCGCTGTCCGACGCCCGCGCCGGCGCTTCGTTGGTGGTCGCGCTCGAGGGCATCGCCCGCCGTACCTCCCTCGCGCCGCTCTCGCGGTTCGTCGACGGCGTGGCGATCGCGGTCGAGCGGGGCACCCCGCTGGCGGAGGTGCTGCGTGCCCAGGCCGTCGACGTCCGGGAGGCCGGCAAGCGCAACTTGCTGGAGTCCGCTGGTCGCCGCGAGATCGGGATGATGGTCCCGGTGGTTTTCCTCGTGCTGCCCGTGACGGTGCTGTTCGCGCTCTTCCCGGGCTTCTACGGGCTCAAGCTGGTGGCGGGGTGAGCGCTTTCGTGCGGTTCACGAGGGAATTCACCCGTTTGCCGCTCACGTTTGGCCCCACACTGGGTACGCGCAGTCCAGCCCTCGTCGGAAGCAGGTAGCCACCGTGTCCCCGTCCAAGATCGCCGTACGCCTCCAGGCTCGTGCCCTGGCGGCGCAGTCCGACCGCGGGGACGTGCCGGGCTGGGTGCTCATCACGATCATGACCGCCGGCCTGGTGACCCTGATCTGGGGCGTCGCGAACGACCAGCTCAAGTCGATCCTGAACAACGCGCTGAACTCGGTGAAGTCCCCCTAGTGACCAGGTCGCGCGATGACGACGGCGCGGCTGTCGTCGACTTCGTGCTGGTCAGCATCCTGCTCGTGATCTTGTTCTTGATCGTCTTCCAGGTCGGGGTCGTGCTGCACGTGCGCAACGTGCTGATCTCCTCCGCGGCGGAGGGGGCGCGCTACGGTGCCGCCGCCGACCGGACCCCCGAGGACGGCGCGCTGCGGGCCAAGGACGCCATCGCGCAGGCGCTCGGCCGCCGGATCGCGACGTCCATGGATTGCCGGCCGGTGCTCGGGGGCGACCTCGACGGCGCACCCGTGGTCGACATCCGCTGCACAGGACCGCTGCCGGTGGTGTTCCTGCCCGCCGGCCCGCTGTCGATCACGGTGCACGGGCACGCGCTCGAGGAGGCCCGGTGACGCGGCGCTGGGACAACGACGAGGGCAATGCGCTCGTCGAGTTCACCTACCTGAGCGTGCTCCTCATGATCCCGCTCGTGTACGTCCTGATCTCCGTCTTCCTGGTCCAGCGCGCCGCGTTCGGCACGACCGAGGCCGCCCGTCAGGCGGGCCGCGCCTACACCCGCGCGCCGTCGGTCGACCAGGCGGAGGCGCGCGGGGCGGCCGCCGCCATGCTGGCCTTGAAGGACCAGGGCGTCACTGACGCCGCGCCGCCGGTGTTCGAGTGCCTCGGCGGCCCCTGCCTGACGCCGGGCTCGCGGGTCCGGGTCACCATCTCCTACCGCGTACGGCTGCCGCTGCTCGGCTCGGTCTTCGGTCGCGGTGCCGGCGGCACCATCCCCGTCACGGCCACCCACACCGAGTACGTCGACCGCTTCAAGGTGCGTTGATGAGGCGCGCGCGGGCCCGTGACGACGAGGGCACCATCTTGTTCCTCACGATCGGGCTCTCGGTCGTGCTGCTGCTGCTGGTGGCCGTCGTCGTGGACGTCAGCGCCGTGATCCTGGCCAAGCGCGGGGTCTCGAGCGCCGCCGACGGGGCGGCGCTGGCGGCGGCGCAGCAGCCGGACGTGGCCAGGATCGGCTCCGTCGACAACGCGCTCGCGACCCACCTGCCGCTGGACTCCGCACTGGTCAGCGACGTCGTCTCGAGCTACCAGGGCGACGCGGGCCATGACCTGCCCGGGCTGCGGCTGGTCTCGCGGGTCGAGGGCAACGACGAGGCGGTGGTGGATGGCTACCGCACGATCACGTTGCCGTTCGGCGGTTGGCTCGGGGTGGGCAAGGTCCAGGTGCACGCGGTCGCCCACGCCCGTTCTCCGGTGGCGAACTAGGCTTCCCCATCATGGCTGCCGACCGTTCCGCTGACCTCAAGGCCCTCGACGCCACCCTCACCAGCATCGAGACGGTCCTGGACCTCCCGAAGCTCCGCGAGGAGCTTGTTGACCTTGAGGAGCAGGCCGGCATGCCCGGCCTGTGGGACGACCAGGAGAAGGCCCAGAAGATCACCGGCCGGATGTCGGTCGTGCAGGCCGACATCAAGCGTCTCGAGACCTACCGTTCGCGCCTTGACGACCTCGCCGTCCTGTACGAGATGGCTGCCGAGGAGGCGGATGAGTCCGTCGTGCTCGAGGCCGACGGTGAGCTCGCGGCGCTCAGCAAGGAGATCGGCAGCTTCGAGGTCCGCACCCTGCTGTCCGGTGAGTACGACGAGCGTTTCGCCCTCGTGCAGATCAGCCCCGGCCAGGGCGGCACGGAGGCCCAGGACTGGGCGCTGATGCTCTGGCGGATGTACTACCGCTGGGCCGAGCGCCACGGGTATGAGCTGGACGTCTTCGAGTGGCAGGAGGCCGAGGAGGCCGGCGTCAAGAGCGTCGTCTTCCAGGTCAAGGTGCCCTATGCCTACGGCACGCTCGCCGGCGAGCACGGCGTCCACCGGCTGGTCCGGATCAGCCCCTTCGACAACCAGGCCCGCCGGCAGACCAGCTTCGCCGCGCTCGACGTCACCCCGGTCGTGGAGACCACCGACTTCGTGGAGATCGACGAGAAGGACCTGCGGGTCGACGTCTTCCGCTCCTCCGGGCCCGGTGGTCAGGGCGTCAACACCACCGACTCCGCGGTCCGGATCACGCACCTGCCGACCAACATCGTGGTCTCCTGCCAGAACGAGCGCTCCCAGATCCAGAACCGCGCCGCCGCCATGGTCGTCCTGCAGACCAAGCTGCTGGAGGTCAAGCGGCTCGAGGAGCTGGCCGCCATGGACGCCATCCGGGGCGGCAAGGCGGCGAACGCGATGGGCTCGCAGATCCGCAACTACGTGCTGCACCCCTATCAGATGGTCAAGGACCTCCGCACCGGCGTGGAGACCTCCAACACCTCGGGCGTGCTGGACGGCGAGATCGACGAACTCGTCGAGGCCACGATCCGCTGGCGACGGACCTCCGCCGACGAGGAGTAGCGGGGGGTCCGGGAACTCACCTCCACCGCCTACGTAACGGGAGGGCTGAGCGCCGGCCGGTGCTACGCAGCCGCCCTGCTCAGTGGGTCAGCACGACCAGCAGGGTGAGCAGCACGGCGCTCAGCCCTCCCGTTACGTAGGCGGTGGAGATGAGTTCCCGGACCCCCGGCTACTCCTCGTCGGCGGAGGTCCGTCGCCAGCGGATCGTGGCCTCGACGAGCTCGTCGATCTCGCCGTCCAGCACGCCCGAGGTGTTGGAGGTCTCCACGCCGGTGCGGAGGTCCTTGACCATCTGATAGGGGTGCAGCA
>JBKJVH010000050.1:0-7982 GCA_046590985.1 Mycobacteriales bacterium | reverse complement strand
CTGAACGCGGCCACCGGCGAGTACGTCGACATGATCAAGGAGGGGATCATCGATCCCGCCAAGGTCACCCGCTCCGCGCTGCAGAACGCCGCCTCCATCGCGGCGCTCTTCCTGACCACCGAGTGCGTCATCGCCGACAAGCCGGAGAAGGCCTCTGCCGGCATGCCCGGTGGCGGCGGCGGCATGGGAGACATGGACTTCTAGTCCTCCTTGCACGTTCCGAAGGGCGGTCTTCCCCACAGGGGAGGGCCGCCCTTCGGCTGTCCACAGATCGGGTACGAAGGCCCCACGGCCCGCTGCCGTCCCCGACGCTGTGGCCATGACCGCGATCAGGAGGCACCATGACGGCCATGATCACACTGCCGTTCGGCAGGCCGCTGACCAGGGCCGACCTTGAAGCCCTACCGGACGACGACGGCCACCGCTACGAGCTCATCGACGGAGTGCTGCTCGTGAGCCCCGCGCCCCGCCACGGGCATCAGACGGCTGCAGGCAACCTGTATCTGCTGCTGCGCCAGGCGTGCCCGCCGAGCCTGCAGGTGATCTTCGCGCCCTTCGCGGTCGCGTTGTCTGACGACACCGAGGTGCAGCCGGACCTGCTCGTGGCGCCCCGCTCGCAGTTCACCGACACGGAGCTCCCCGGGGCACCCTTGCTCGCCGTCGAGGTCCTGTCTCCGAGCACCCGGCGGGTGGACCAGCTCCTGAAACGCGACCGGCTCCAGGCCGCCGGCGTGATGTCCTACTGGCTGGTCGATGCGGACGAGCCCTCGGTCACCGTCCTGGAGCTCCGCGATGGCGCGTACGTCGAGGTCGCCCACGTGGTGGGTGGCGAGACGTACGACGCGTTGCTGCCGTTCCCGGTGACGATCGCACCTTCCTCGCTGGCGGACTAGCCCGGACTAGCCCCAATACCGTTTAGTTAGTTCCGACCCGGTAGGCGGGTAGGTGCTGAGGTTGTGGCCATGCGTTGTGGTGGGCGCGTTTGACGTGCCACTTCACGTACTTGCGTTTGATGACCCGCGGCGCAGCGCGGAGCCGACGCTTGGGGTTGATTCGGCGCACGAGCCGATCGATGGCGTGCAGCCACATACCCTCGGTGGCAGCGTTGTCGTCAGGGGGGAAAAGCGCTCCGGTGGCCTACCGATTGGCGGGAGATCCGGAGCGCGGCGACGAAGCTCATCCGGTCAGGGTCATGTCCGCTGTGATGGGCGGCGTCGGCCATCAGGGTCCGGATGGCGTAGTGGCAGCACAGGTGGCCCCAGATTTCTTGCTGGACCAGGTCCGGGGACTTCGACCGCAGGACGAGTCGGGGTCCGCGCTGGTGGGTCTTGAGCTCGTCGAAGGTGCTCTCGACTTCCCACCGCTGGTGGTAGGCGGCAGCGAGATCGGTGGCTGAGACCTCGTCAGGGTCAAGCACGGTCGTGAGCAGCCGGTAGGTCTCGGGGTTGGTCCGGCCGTCGTCGAGCGTGTAGTCCACGACGCGGGCCAGCATCGGTTCGCTCTTGCGGTCCTTGGACTTACGCAGGTGGCCCAGCCACGACCCGTCAGGTAGGTCCTGAACATGCTGGGGCGACGGACCATTGGCTCCAGTGCTCACCCTCCACATCAGGTCCGTCCCGGTGGCTGACGCCTTGCGCCACAGGGCAAAGGAGAAGAACCCACGATCGGCCAGCAGCAGCATCCCAGGCAGCAACTTTGGCAGCAGCCGTTCCGCAAGGGTGGTCTCAGAGTCGCGGTACTTCCCGACCTCCGCGGCGAACATGGCGTGCGTCCCACACTCCGCCAACGCGACCACCCGGGCCTGCGGGAAGGCAGACTGCTCGCCCTTGTTCACCCCAGGGCGGCCGAAGAAGGCGTCGTTCTCGACCGTGTCAGCGACATCGAGGCACAACCCGTCGATCGCGACCAGCCGACGACCTGCCAGCCACGTCCCCGGCGTCCCAGCCGACTCCGCGGTCGCCGGCAGGCCCAGCGGCACCGCGACCCGCTCGAACAGCACCTTCATCGGCTCCGGCCCCAACCGCTGCCGGGCCTGGAAGATCGCCGACTTCGACGGCAACGTGTAGTGCTCAGCCCAGCCCGAGGACCAGGCCAACCCGTCACTCAGCTGACTCAGGACATCCTCATACGAGCCCTCGGAATGCATCGCCATCCCGATCGCGAAGTACGCCATCACCCGCGCCGGCAACGACCTGTTGCGCTGCTCAGTGCGACCGACCTCAGCGATCACCTCATCGACCAGATCAGGCGGGAACACCCGCGTCAGCACGCCGACCGACACCAAGTCCGACAAGCGACGATCCGAAACCGGCTTCTTCCACCCAGCACGAGGCATACCAACAAACTACACCGTTGTAAGCCTAACTGAACGGTATTGGGGTTAGTCCGGGTTAGTCCGGGACGGAGGTTCCGGGCAGGATCTTCACAGCCACGCCGAAGTCCGGCACGCGCGTGCCCTCGGAGAGCAGCGCGGTGAAGACCGAGCGCGGCGTCGCTGAGGTGTCGCCGCTCGCGCGGGCCGCCGCCAGCCGGCGGGCGACCTCACCCGCCACCTGCGGGGCTGCGAACGAGGTGCCGGTCCAGACAGCCCACGGCCGGTCGTCGGTCAGCGGCCACACATCCGTACCGGTTCCGGGGCTGAGATCGGGTGATTCCTCGCCGCGCACGTACGTCGAGACCAGTCCCTCTCCCACTGTGGAAACGTCCACCCAGTGCCCGCGGCTGGACCAGCCGGTGGGTTGCATCTCGGCGGTGAGACCCGCCACCGCGACGACCCTCCGGAAGGCCGCCGGCCAGCAGGGTCGGGTGTCCCCATAGTTCCCTGCCGCGGCGACCAGGAGCGCGTCGTCGCGTCCGGCCTCGCTGAGGAGCTCGAACGCGACCTGCAAGGCGAGGAGGGGCTGGTCATCGAGCGTTTGCGCGCCGAGCGAGAGGTTGACGACTTCGGCACCGTCCTCTCGGACCGCCTGGAGCAGCGCTTCGGCCACGCGGACCTCACTCCCGATGCCGTCACTGTCGATCGCACGGTAGATCGACGGCTGACCGCCCGGGTTCACCTGCTGCACGAGACCCGTGGCAAACGCACCGTGCCCGGCTGCGGCGTCGAGCAGACCGTCGCCGCCGGGCGAGGGGAAGGCATCCAGGGGGTCTTCGTTGCGCTGGTTGTCCAAGCCTGCTTGCCACACGTGCTCGCGACCCTTCCCGGCTGCGCCGGTGTCGATCAGTGCCACGCCGATTCCCTGGGGGTCTCGGGCCGGATCGGCCCGTGGCGCACCGACAAGGGCGATCGCCGGACCGCCTTCTCCCTTGACGATGACCCCGAGGGGCACGATGTGGTCGACAGAGGCCTCATGACCTCTGGCCCGCACCTTGCGAGAGAGGTCGACGAGGCGCTGCGCCGGGAGCTTGCCGGTGAGAACGAGCAGCCGCTCGTCAAGGTGTGCCGTGGGCGGACCGACCTCGGCTGTCAGCTCGGCAAACAGGTCGGCGTCATCGGTCGCCAACGAGGCTCGGATGAGCAAGCTACCTCGGAGGATCGCGGTGCCGCCGGGGCTCCCGTCGCGCACCACGTCGAACTGCTCGACCTCAGCGCCACCCTCCTCGCGACGCTTCTGCAGTCTGGCCGTCATCCGGTGCTGAAACCGGTCGCCCCTCCGACCTCGCCGCAACGCATCACGCTGCCGCGAGACGGTGGCCTCCTGCTCAGGACAGCCATCACTACTCTTGCCCTGCTGTCGCTGTCCGTCGTCGTCGTACATCATCGATCCCCCGGTGCGTCATGAATCCCACCACTGCCGGCCCAGGGCGAACGCTTGGTGCCCTCAATGCCTGACTCTGCCACGGATCTCGTCCGCGACGCCGAGGCGGTCTTCGAGTCGGTCGCCGCGAATCCGGTCGGTCAGGCGCCGGCAGCGAGGGCAGCTGTTGAGCGCGCGCGGCAGAGCGGCCTGGCGGAGCCGCTCGTAGTCACTCTGCGTGCGTTGGCGCTGGCGGAGCGCTGGTCGCAACGCAACGCGTCGGCGCTACAGCTGCTCGACGAAGCGGAGCTCCTCGCCGAGCGGGAGGGGCTGACCTCTCGACGTGGGGAAGTGCTGCTGAGTCGGGTTGCCGTCCTTCACGAGATGGGACAGCTCCAGGCCGCTCAGGTCGACATCGACCGGGCACAGCTGCTGCTGCCCGGCGAGATGAGCTCTCAGGTGACGTTTCAGCAGGCGGTGCTCCAGCACAACGCCGGCGAGCTGGCCGCGGCCGAACGTGGATATCGCGTCGTGCTGTCTGCTGAGCCTGACGCACTCCTACGGGCAAAGGCCACCAACAACCTGGCACATCTCGAGTCGGAGCGCGGGCACTACGAAGCAGCGAGCGAGCTGCTCAACGACTCGGACGCACTCGCTGCCGCAGCTGGCCCGATCGCCGGGGCGTTCCTGGCCGAGACCCGCGCCCGGGTCTCTGCGGCCGGAGGCAAGCTGGCCGACGGCTTGCTGCAGTTCGAGAACGCTCGACGACGCTATGAAGAAGCCGGACTGCCTTTGGGTGAGCACTGGCTGGAGACCATCCAGGCGCTGGCGGCACTGCGCCTCGTACCGGAGGCCCGCGCGGCCGCAGCCCGGGCGATCGAGGCGCTACCGGAGGACGAGGTCTCGCTGATGGCCGCCGAAGCGCAGCTGCACCTGGCAGCTCTGGCAGCCCTGTCCGGGGAGGTCGCAGTTGCGACCGCCGCAGCCGAGCGAGGCGGTGCGCTTGCCCGGGCTCAGGGTCGGCGAGGCTGGGCGGCGCTGGCCATGGTGCTCACCGTGGGGCTGAGAGGTCGTGCCGACGACCTGCACCCCGGCGACCTGGAAGCGCTGCAGGCCGCCGCAGAGGAGCTGGAGGAGTGCGGCCTGCGGGCCGACGCCGTCGAGGCCTTCTTGCTCCTCGGCACCTTCGGAGCCACCCACGGCCGGCAGGAACGCGCGACTGCTGCCCTGACCACCGCGGCTCGGCTTGCTCTGGACCTTCCGGTGCTCGTTCGACTGCGCGGGACGCTGGCCGCGGCGCGGGCCGCCGACCTCGACCGTGATCCGACAACAGTGCTGGACATCTGTCACCTCGGGCTCGCGGACCTGTCGTCACACCGGCTGGCGTTGCCCTCCATGGAGCTGCGCGCGCGGGCCTCAGATCACGGCCGCGAGCTCGGCGAGCTCGGGCTTCGCACGCTTCGGTCGGACACCGGTGTCGACCCCGTACTCCTGCTGAGCTGGCTGGAGCGCACCCGATCAGCCGCCTTGGCCCCGTTGGAGGCGCCACCTGACGACAGCCTCGAGACCGAGCTGTCCGGCCTGCGAGCGCTGCACGCCGAGCTGGCTGCTTCACGAGCCGCGGGGGTCGCAACGCCGTCATCCTTGCCGTCGCGAATCCGGGACGCAGAGGCAGCGGTGCGGCGACTCTCCTGGGGTGCCAGCTCGACACCGAGCTCACGTGACTCCGAAGAGCTCATGGACGTCGCTCAGGTGCAAGCGAAGCTCGGGAGCGCTGTCCTCGTGGAGTACGGGATCCTCGACGGACACGTGTTCGCCGTCGTCCTCGAGGGAACTCGCTCGAGAACAGTCGAGCTGGGAGCCGACGCAGGTCTGTCGGCTGTGCTGGACCAGCTGCAGTTCGCCCTCCGCCGACTGAGCCGACCTGGAGGTCACGCCCGCGGTATGGCCCAACGGAGCACGCTCGCAGCGATCGAGCACGTGCGCACTCGCTTCATCGCACCTCTTGGCCTGCCACCGGGCGCCCCTGTCGTCGTCGTTCCTGTCGGTGACCTCCAACGGATGCCGTGGGCCCCCTTGCACGACGGTCCGGTCACCGTCACACCGTCCGCGGCAGTCTGGCTGCGCACCCTCCGTCCACTCGAGCGCCCTGGTCACGTGGCCCTGATCGGGGGGCCGGACCTACCTGGTGCAGGCACCGAGCTGACCGCTCTCGCCGAGATCCACCCAGGTGCGGTTCTGCGCCCTGACAGCTCCTGCGCGGACGCCGTGGCGGCCCTGCACGGAGCCGATCTCGCGCACCTTGCCTGCCACGGTCAGCTGCGCGCCGACAACCCTGCCTTCTCCTCGCTGCTGCTCACCGACGGACCACTCACCGTGCACGAGCTGAGTCGCCGAGCCGGCACCCCTGCGCGCGTCGTCCTTGCCGCCTGCGAGTCGGGTGCCCAGGTGCTGCTGCCGGGCGACGAGGCGCTCGGCTTCGTCTCGGCGCTGCTCGCGCGCGGATGCACTGCCGTGATCGCCAGTGACGTCCTCGTACCCGACGAGCCCTCCCTGCCGCTGATGGTCGAACTGCACCGCGCGCTTGCCGAGGGCAGCACCCTGGCTCGGGCACTGTGGACCGCACGGCGGGTCCTCGACACCGACGACCCCCTGCACCTGGCGACGTGGTGTGCCTTCGACGCGTACGGCGGCGGCTGAGGCGGCCGCCGCTAGACCCTGAACCAGCTCGTCACCACGGAGTTCCCCGACACCAACCGCACGACCAGCCGGACCGAACCAGAAGCAATCGCCTCGAAGCGGAAGTTCCCGAACTCGTCCGGCGACACTGCGTTCACCTCCAGCGACGCGGTCTCCAGCCGGACAGCCGAGGCCGGTGCAGAGACCTGCCCGAGCAGCGACGTTCCAGACAGCTGCACCTCGACCCCGACCGCCTCGGTCTCGAAGGTCAGCAGCCGCAGGGCGCTGCCGCTGCTGCGCACCCCCGGCAGGGCCACGTCGGAGTCGCCCACCAGCTCGGCCAGCTCGGCGTCGAGCTGACGCAGGCTGAAGGCAGCACGGCCGAGCCGGCTCACCAGCTCGGGCACCGGATCAGCCTCCATCGCGATCGCTCCGAGGCGCTCGAGCAGCAGCGTGTCGTCGTCGTTCATGAGGTGCTCCGTTCCAAAGAGTCTCCGGCGAGGGCGCGGAGCTTGTTGAGGCAACGCATGCGGGTGGGTCCGATGGCGCCGACGGGCAGTCCGAGGGCCTCCGACACCTCCGTGTAGGCAGGGGGTTCGGCGGCCATGAGCACCCGGAGCAGCCGCTGGCAGCGCTCGGGCAGCTGACCGAAGCAGCGCCACAGCACGGCATCGCGCTCCTGCTGGAGCAGCGCGGTCTCGACCGGCGGGGTGACCTCGTCGACGAGGTCCACGACCAGGTCGTCCAGGATCTCCCGACCGGCGCGGCGGAGCAATCGAAGGCACTCGCGGCGGGACGTCGTGATGAGCCAGCCGGAGATCCGCTCCGGCTCCTGGATGCGGCCGAGGTTCTCCAGCAGCCGCAGCCAGGTGGTCTGCACCACGTCAGCGGCATCGGCGGTGTCGAGTCGGTGCGCGCGCGCCACCGACCAGAGCAGGTTCTCGTAACGGCCGACCAGGAGGTCCCAGGCAGCAGCGTCTCCGCCGGCCGCACGGCCGACCAGGTCAGTGAGGGTCTCGGACACGACATCCCATCGGTCGATCTCAATCGTGGCACCGATCACCATCGCGCACCTCCTCTCCTGATGCCAGCGGCACGCCGCCCTGACCGTGAGCAGAGCCGCCTCCGTCCCCCCAGATACCTCGCCTTCACGAGGTATCCCCACTCCCCAACCGGACTCCTGCTTGGCCGACCCACACACGAGCCAAGGAGCCAACGACATGGCCACGCGCACCAACAACCCGACCGAGGTCCTCGAGGTCGCCCATGAGCGCCTGCACTTCCACTCGCTGCTTGCGACCGACCCCAACTACTTCGGCTCGCTGCCGGGGCTCGGCTTCGAGCCGCAGCGGGAGAAGCAGGGCGACACCGGTGACAAGGAGCTGTCCTGCGTGGGCTTCAGCCCCGAGCGCGGCCGATCGGAGGCGACCGTCCTGTCCTGGGAGATCGTGCCCAACCCGAACCAGCCCGACCAGGTGCCGGTCTGGGGCAACGTGCACCACTGCCACATCCAGGTGCAGCGCCCCGGAGGTTCACGTTTCCGGACCTGTTCGCGCAACTGCCGAA
>JBKJVH010000014.1:0-12831 GCA_046590985.1 Mycobacteriales bacterium | reverse complement strand
AGCCCCCGGGGAAGCCGACGTAGCCGATGGAGTACTTCAGGAAGCAGGTCTTCCGCGCGAAGAAGTATCGGAACACCATGCCGAGGTCGACCCACTCGTTCATCGACTGTTCGAACGGCAGCTCGATGCCCAAGCCCACCGAGGTGCCGCCCGCGTCGTGGCAGCCCTTGTTCGCGGCCTCCATGATGCCTGGCCCTCCGCCCGTGATGACGGCGTACCCGGCCTCGCTCAGCTTCCGGCCGAGCAGCTCGGCCTGCTGGTAGAAGGGATCGTCGGGCTTGGTACGGGCGGAGCCGAACACCGTGATGGCCTTGGGCAGCTCGGCCAGCATCCCGAAGCCCTCGACGAACTCCGACTGGATCCGCAGCACCCGCCACGGGTCGGTGTGCACCCAGTCCGACGGGCCGCGGTGGTCCAGCAGCCGCTGGTCGGTGGTGCTGGGCCGGACCAGACGGCCGCGGCGCCGTACCGGCCCTTCCTGGCGCTCGGGGCGGCCGTGGCTCCCCTGCGCCTCCGCGTTGGCCTCGACGGACTCCTGCTCGTGCTCGCGCCTGCTGTCCTCCATGGCGCAGAACGTAGCGGGCGTCCATGGCGAACAGGGGTCACCACAGCGACCGAAGCCGGATGCGTCAGGTCAGGTAGCCCCTCAGCAACGCCGCCGCCGTGGTGATCTGGCGGACGTCGCAGTGCTCCTCGCGGGTGTGCGCAAGATTCGGATCACCCGGCCCGTAGTTCAACGCCGGGATCCCGAGCGCTGAGAAGCGGGCGACGTCGGTCCAGCCGTACTTCGCGACCGGCTTCTCCCCGACGGCCTCCACGAAGTGCTTCGCCGCCGGCTGGGTCAGACCGGGAAGCGCACCGCCGGAGGAGTCGGTCAGCCGCGCGTCAAAGCCGGCGAAGACCTCAACGACATGTGCGTACGCCTGCTCCTCGGAGCGATCGGGCGCGAAGCGGAAGTTGACCGTCACGACGCACGCGTCCGGGATGACGTTGCCGGCGTGCCCACCGGCGATGCCGACCGCCTGCAGGCCCTCGCGGTAGACGCAGCCGTCGATGTCCACATCCCTTGCCTGGTAGGCCTTGAGGATCGCGAGCACCGGCGCCGCAGCATGGATGGCGTTGTCGCCGAGCCAGCTGCGCGCGCTGTGCGCCCGCCGACCGGAGAGCGCGATCTCGACGCGCAGGGTGCCCTGGCAGCCGGCCTCGACCTGGCCGTTGGTGGGCTCCATGAGGATCGCGAGGTCGGCGTCGAGCCAGTCCCGGTGGTCCCGGACAAGGTGGCCCAGGCCGTTGCGGTGCGCCTCGACCTCCTCGTTGTCGTACAGGACGTAGGTGAGGTCATAGGCCGGTTCCGCGAGGGTGGCGGCCAGGTGCAACAGGACTGCGTCGCCGCTCTTCATGTCGCTGGTACCGCAGCCGAAGAGCAGGTCGCCCTCACGACGGGACGGCACGTTGTCGGCGATCGGCACGGTGTCGAGGTGACCCGCGAGCAGCACCCGTTGCGGGCGACCCAAGTCGGTCCAGGCCAGCACGTTGTTGCCGACCCGCTCGACGGTGAGGTGCGGCAGCTGCAGAGCCTCGTGGACCAGGTCGGCCAGGTGCGCCTCGTCGCCGCTGACGCTCTCGATGTCGACCAACGCGGCGGTCAGGGCGACGGGATCGCCTGCCAGATCGAGCATCAGGGGGCTACGCCGTGTTCGCGGAGGATCTCGTTGAGAGCCAGCTTGTCGTGCACCTGGCCCTCCTCGAGGTAGCGCAGGACGAGCATGCACGGCAGCCCGAACTCGCCGCCCGCGAAGGACTTCACCCGCGTCGACCCGACGCAGACGGCGCGGGCGGGGGCGATCCCGCGGTCGAGCTCCTTGCCGGTCTCTGCCTCGAACACCCGCGTGCTGCTGGTGAGGATGACGCCGGCGCCGAGCTTCGCACCGGCCCGGACCCGGGCACCCTCCACGACCATCGAGCGGCTGCCGATGAAGGCGTCGTCCTCGATGACGACCGGCGCGGCCTGCGGCGGCTCGAGGACGCCGCCGATGCCCACCCCACCGGACAGGTGCACGTTCCTGCCGATCTGCGCGCAGGACCCGACGGTGGCCCAGGTGTCGACCATCGAGCCGGCGCCGACGTAGCCGCCGATGTTGGTGTAGGACGGCATCAGCACCACGCCCGGCTCGAAGTAGGAGCCCCAGCGCGCCAGCGCCCCGGCGACCACCCGCACGCCGTCGAACGTGGTCTTGAGCGGGATCCGGTCGTGCACGTAGGGCGCGGCGGACTCGACCATCGGCAGCACCTTGAAGCTCAGCAGGATGGCCCGCTTGGCGCGCTCGTCGACAACCACCTCGTCGTCCACCACCTGGGCGATCCGGGCGACCCCGGTGTCGAGGAGGTCGACGGCCGCGACGACGAGCGCGCGGGCGTCGCGGTCCTCAGGGCTGAGGTCGGCGCGCCGCTCCCAGAGCTCGTCGAGGACAGGGCTGATCGGGCTGGCAGTCATACGTCCGAGCCTACTGATGCCGCTACCGTCACCCGATGCCCCACTACGACCTGGTCATCATCGGCTCCGGCTCCGGCAACTCCCTGGTGACGGCGCACCTGGACGACTGGACCATCGCCGTCGTCGAGGAGGGCACCTACGGCGGCACCTGCCTCAACGTCGGCTGCATCCCCACCAAGATGTACGTCTACCCGGCCGACCTTGCCGACAACGCCGCGCACGCCGCCCGGCTCGGGCTGACCAGCGCGACGTTGAAACCCGACTGGCCGGCGATCCGCGACCGGATCTTCGGCCGCATCGACGGCATCTCCGCCAGCGGTCGCGAGTACCGCGCCACCGGTACGCCGAACGTCACCCTGTATGAGGCACACGCCTCGTTTGTGGATGCTCGGACCCTGTCGTTGTCCACCGGCGAGACCCTGACCGCGGACCGGGTCGTGATCGCCACCGGTTCGCGACCGGTCGTGCCCGACACGGTGGTGGACGTGCCGTTCCACACCTCCGACACCGTGATGCGGCTGGACGCGCTCCCGGAGCGGATCATCATCCTGGGCGGCGGCTACATCGCCGCGGAGTTCGCCCATGTCTTCTCCTCCTTCGGGGTGCACACCACCGTGCTGGCCAGGTCGGGGCTGCTGCGCGGTCAGGACCACGCCGTGACCGGGCGCCTCACGGAGCTGGTACGCGAGAAGTGGCACCTGAAGACCGGGGTTGGCGTGGTGTCGATCAGCGGTCAGGACGAGATCACCGTCGAGCTCAGCGACGGCTCCGAGGTCGTCGGGGACCTCCTGCTGGTCGCCACCGGACGCACCCCCAACAGCGACCGCCTGAACCTCACCGCGGCGGGGGTCGCCCAGCACCCGGACGGCCGGGTCCGGGTCGATGCCTACCAGCGCACCAACGTCGAGGGAATCTGGGCACTCGGTGACGTGTCCTCGGACCACCAGCTCAAGCACGTCGCGAACCACGAGGCGCGGGTGGTGGCGCACAACCTCGCGCACCCGTCCGAGCTCCGGGCGTCCGACCACCGGTTCGTGCCGTCGGCGGTCTTCACCCACCCGCAACTGGCCTCCGTCGGGCTCACCGAGGAACAGGTCCAGGCCACCGGGAACCCTTACGTGACAGCGGTTCAGCCGTACGGCAGCACTGCTTACGGGTGGGCGATGGTGGACGGGAGCAGCCTGTGCAAGCTCATCGCCGACCCGACGACCGGGATGCTCCTCGGAGCGCACATCCTCGGCGAGCAGGCCGCCTCGCTGATCCAGCCACTGATCCAGGCCATGAGCTTCGGGCTCGGCGTCAAGGAGATGGCGACGGGGCAGTACTGGATCCACCCGGCCCTGACCGAGGTCGTCGAGAACGCCCTGCTGGCGCTCCGGCTGTGACCGGCGCGAGGCAGGCCACGACCGCCGACGCCCCCGCCATCGCGCGCACCCTGGGGGCAGCGTTCGAGCACGACCCGATCTGGCGCTGGCTCCTGGGCGAACGCGCCGGAGCGGGTGTCGCGGCCATCACCGGCAGCGCTGCCGGCCGGCACCCGGAGCAGTTCACGGTCAGCGACGACCTCGAGGCCGTCGCGTGGTGGCACCCGCCTGGCCAGTGGCGCCTCACGATCCCGGAGACCCTCCGGCTGCTCCCGGAGGTGCTGCCCGTCGCCCGCTTCCGGGCGATCCGGCTGCTGCGGATGTCAGCGCTGGTCGAGAGCCAACACCCACCCGAGCCGGCGGCCTACCTGGGCTACCTCGGCGCGGCACCGGCCTCGCAGGGACAGGGCCGCGGGGCGGCCGCGCTGGCGCCCGCCCTCGCCGTCTGCGACGCGTTCGGCTGGCCGGCGTTCCTGGAGAGCTCCAACCCGCGGAACCTGCCGTTCTACCGGCGGCAGGGGTTCGCGGACCGCCCCGCCCTGCGCGTCCCGCCGGGCTGTCCGGTCATCACGCCGATGTGGCGAGCCGCTCGCTAGCTGCGGTGATCCGCTCGTCGGTCGCTGTGAGCGCCATCCGGACGTGCACGCTTCCGGCCTTGCCGTAGAAAGCCCCTGGGGCGGCCAGGATGCCTTGCTGCGCAAGGGATCTGACCGTCTCCCAGCAGTCCTCGCCGCGGGTGCACCACAGGTAGAGCCCTGCCTCGGAGTGCTCGACGGTGAAGCCGGCGTTCTCGACGGCGGCCCGCAGCATCGCGCGGCGCGCGCGGTAGCGCTCCTTCTGCTCGAGGACGTGCCGGTCGTCACCGAGGGCCGCGACCGTGGCCGCCTGGACCGGCGCCGGCGCCAGCAGCCCCAGGTGCTTGCGGGCCTCCACGATCAGCCCGACGGCGGTGGCGTCCCCGACCGCGAAGCCCGCCCGGTACCCCGCCAGGTTCGAGCGCTTGCTCAGCGAGTGCAGCGCCAGCAAGCCGTCGGCGCTCCCACCCGAGATCGACGGGTGCAGCACGCTGAGCGGCTCCGCCTCCCAGCCGAGCTCGAGGTAGCACTCGTCGGAAGCCACCAGGATCCGGTTCTGCCGCGCCCAGTCCACGACAGCCTTGAGCCGGTCGGCGCTCAGCACCTCACCGGTCGGGTTGCTGGGGCTGTTGACCCACACCAGCGCGACGCCGGCCGGGTCGTGCTGCGTCGGGTCCACCGTCGGAAGGGGCTCGCACCCTGCAAGGCGCGCCCCCGCGTCGTACGTGGGGTAGGCCAGCGCAGGGATGAGGATCTTGCGGCCGTTGAGGCCGAGCAAGGACGGCAGCAGCGCCACGAGCTCCTTGCTGCCGATGCTCGGGACGACGTTGGCCTCGGTCACGGTCGCCCCGAGTCGCTGTTGCGACCAGGACACCAGCGCCTGCCGGAGGGCGGGCGTGCCGATCGTCAGCGGGTATCCGGGGGCGTCGGCGGCGGCCCTCAGGGCCTCCTGGACGACCGCCGGGGTCGGGTCGACCGGCGTACCGATCGACAGGTCGACGATGCCGCCCGGGTGCGCACGGGCGGTGGCGCCGTAAGGTGCCAGCCGGTCCCAGGGGAACTCCGGCAGCGCCGCGCGAGCGGCCCAGCCCTGCACCGTCAGACGCCCTCGAGGTTCTTCCCCAACGGGAAGGCCATGACGACAGGGTGGTCGAGGTCGACGGGGCCGACCTTCGAGGCACCACCTGGCGAGCCGATGGTGGTCGTCTCGGTGAAGAAGTCGACGTTGGCCCGGTAGTAGTCCTTCCACTGCGAGGGGGTGTCGTCCTCGTAGTAGATGGCCTCGACGGGGCAGACCGGCTCGCACGCGCCGCAGTCGACGCACTCATCCGGGTGGATGTAGAGCGAGCGCTTGCCCTCGTAGATGCAGTCGACAGGACACTCCTCGATGCACGCCTTGTCCTTGACGTCGACACAAGGCTCGGCGATCACGTAGGTCACTGCAGGCTGTCCTTCGCTATGGGCATGGGATGGCCACCGTAGTCTCCCAGCCGTGGAGTCGCACGGTCGAGCCGGGGTGAGGTTCGTCATCAACGTGGGCCCGGGCGACGCCGGGGTCCGCATCTCGCTGCGCCGCACCCTCCCCGAAGGCGGGTACGCCGACGTCCTCGGCGAGCTGCTGTCCTGGGACACCGTCGTTCGGGTCCAGAAGCGCGACGGGGAGGTCGTGGAGATCGACCCGGCCACCGTCGTCGCCGCCAAGAAGATCCCGCCGCCGCCGGCGCGTCGATGACCTCTGCCTCCCGGGCCCGGTTCGCCGAGCTGGTCCGTACCGAGCCCGTGGACGTCGGGTTGGCCTGCCTGCTCGTGGGTTGCGAGACCGAACCGGACCTCGACCTGGACGCCTCGCTGGAGGTGCTCGACGCGCTGGCCCAGGCCGCCCAGCCGCTCGTGCTCCGCCACGGGGCGGCGGAGGGGCTCCGGCGAGCGCTGGGCGTACAGGCCGGGTTCCAGGGCAGTGCCGCCGACTACGCCGACCTCCGCTCCTCGCTGCTGCACGAGGTGCTGCGCCGGGGCCGGGGGCTGCCGATCCTGCTGTCGGTCGTCTGGTGCGAGGTGGCCGCGCGGCTGGAGATCTTGGCCGTACCGCTGGGGATGCCCGGGCAGGTGCTGGTGTGCATCGGGGACCCGCTGGACGAGCACGTGGTCGTCGACCCCTTCAACGGCGGCGCGGTCGTGGATGTCGAGGCCGACCCGGTTCTGCCCGGCCCGGACCTCCTGCTCCGGGTGCTCACGAACATCCGGGCCCTCACGACCCGGCAGGCGCGGTCCCTGGAGACCGCCCGTACGCGGCTGTGGGCCACCGAGCTGTCGCTGCTGCTGCCCCGGCACCCGCTGGCCCTGCGCCGCGAGCGTGGCGAGCTGCTGGTCCAGCTCGGCGACCACCTCGGGGGTGCCGCCGAGCTGGAGGACTACGCAGCCGTGGTGGAAGGGCACGACCCGGCTCTCGCCGCGGACTCACGACGAGATGCCCGGGTCGCTCGCGCCCGGCTGAACTAGGGTCGATGGTCGTGCTGCGCCTCATGGACACCCGGACCCGCTCGGTCGAGACGATCGTCCCCTCCACCCCGGGGGTGTTGAGCGTCTACGCCTGCGGGCCGACCGTGTACCGGTACGCGCACGTCGGCAACCTCAGGACGTTCCTGCTCACCGACCTGATCAGCCGGACTGCGTCGCTGCTCGGCCTGCAGGTCCGGCTGGTGCAGAACATCACCGACGTCGGGCACCTGCAGGACGACAGCGACATCGGCGAGGACAAGGTCATTGTCCAGGCCCGGCTGGAGAACAAGGATCCGTTTGCGATCGCGCGCTTCTACGAGGAGGCGTTCCACCGCGACCTGTCGCTGTTGGGGATCCACCCGGCCGACTCCTACCCGCGGGCGTCGGAGTGCATCGACCTGATGCTGGCGCTGATCGCCGGGCTCGTCGAGAAGGGCAACGCCTACGTCGGCGACGACGGGACGGTGTACTTTTCCGCCGCGTCGTTCGCGACGTATGGAGCGATCTCCGGCAACAAGCTGTCGGAGCTGCGGGCCGGCCACCGGGCCGACGCCGAGGAGCTCGCCAAGGGCAAGCGCTTCCACGCCGACTGGGCGCTGTGGAAGCTGGCCGGCGCCGGGCGGGCCATGACGTGGGACTCCCCATGGGGGCGCGGCTTCCCCGGCTGGCACATCGAGTGCTCCGCGATGTCTCTCGACCTGCTGGGCACCACGATCGACGTGCACACCGGCGGCATCGACCTCCGCTTCCCGCATCACGAGGACGAGCGCGCCCAGTCGGACTGCTTCGCCGGTCGCGAGGTCGTCCGGCACTGGGTGCACGGCGAGCACCTGCTGTTCGAGGGCCGCAAGATGGCCAAGTCCACGGGCAACGTGGTGCTGGTGTCCGACGTCGTGGACCGCGGCTTCGACCCGCTGGCGCTCCGGCTGGCGTTCCTCGGCACCCGCTACCGCCAGCAGGCCAACCTGTCCTGGGACGCGATCTCCGCAGCGGACCGGCTCCTCAGCAGGTGGCGGACAGCCATCGCGGCCTGGGCGGAGGAACCCTCCAAGCCGATGTGCGCTCAGGTGCAGGAGGACGTCCTCGAGGCGTTCAGCGACGACCTGGACACCCCCCGCGCACTGCAGGTGCTGCGTACGTTCGAGAAGGCCGACATGCCGGCGGGGTGCAAGTTCGAGACGTTCGCGTGGGCGGACCGGCTCCTGGGGCTTGACCTGGCGCGTGAGGTCGGGCGGGCGCCGGCAGCGCTACCGGCCGGGGGCGCGGAGTTGCTCTCGGCCCGCGCCGAGGCCCGGGCGGCGAAGGACTTCGCGGCCTCGGACGCGTTGCGGGACCAGCTGGCCGCGCTGGGCGTGGCGGTCAAGGACACCCCGACCGGCCAGGACTGGACCCTCACCTAACCGTTTGTCGGAAATCCACAGGGGCATGGCCCTGTGGATTTCCGACAAACGGGCGGGGGTCAGAGCAGGAGCTGACCGAGTAGGCCGGCCACCTCCGACCCCTCATGCCTCAGATTGCCCATCGTGAGCCGTACGAGGGTTTCGCCCGTTCCGTGGTGCGCGACGGCCAGGTGGAGGCCACGGAGCGTGTCCGCGTCCCACTGCTCGACCCTCATGTGGTGCGCCCCGTCGAGCTCGACGGACACCCGTTGTCGGCGGTACCTGGCGTCGACATACTTCGTGCCACCAGCACGAACGCGTACCTGGAGCTCGTCCGGCAGCGGCAAGCCATGCTCACGGCAGAACCTCAGGAACTGAAGTTCGCTGCCCGCGTGCGCCCCGAGCTCCACATCATCGAGGACCGTGAGCAGCAGCGAGCGGCGCGGGAGCTTCGGCATCGCGGTGAGGGCGGTCCTGACATCCGCCACCTGCACGAGCCGCTGCTGTACGGCGGCCGCGACCCGCCACTCCGCGGCCTTGTCCGTACCGGCCCAGGCCACCGCATGCAGCAGCGCCGGCTCGACCCGGACTACGGAGGGTTCCCGCACCGGGTGCACCCACAGGCCCAGATGGCGGACCGTGTGCGGGCGCAGGTAGGAACCCCCGAGCAGGCGACCGCCCCGGACCTCCCGCGGCCAGGGAACCGCGACATCGAGGACGTTCAGCTCGTTGAAGCGAAAGCCCAGGCGTACCAGCCCGGCGTCCCCCGACAGAGCCGCCCCCCTCCCTGCGTGCAGTACCGCGGCCCACGCCAACTGGCTCGGGGTCGGCTCGCCCGAGTGCGTGATCGCGACGCCGGGGATCACCGGTCGCCAGCGCTCCGTCGTGAGGCGCCAGTTCCAGCCCTCCTCGCCGAGCCCGAGAGCCAACGCCTGAGTGCGCGCAAGCACGGAGTCCTGCTGCTCCGCCAGCTCGCGCCACGTGAGCGAGCGAAGCGGTTCGGGTGAGGTCATCCAGCAACGGTGACGACGCGTTCACCCTGAAGCGAGGGGTCCGCGCGAAACTGTGGACAGCTCCGTCCCCTGTGGACACCCCCCGACTGTCGGAAATCCACAGGGCCAGGACCCTGTGGATTTCGGACAAACGCTCCTAGTGGGCGGACGCCAGCCGGGCGTTGTCGATGACGATCGCCGCCGGCCCCTCGATGAGCTTCAACGTCGACAGCGCGGTCTCGCCGAAGGCCTGCTTCACCGCCGACGACAGCGCGAGCACCCCGACGACGACCCCGCCGTGCCCGCGCAGGGGCATCGACAGGAACGTCGCCATCTCCGACGGTCCGGTCAGCTCGTCCGGGTCCTCGACGAGCACCCCGCCGGCGTTCGCGACGCGGACGTCCAGCGCCGACGCGTCCAACGCAGAACCGCCGGAGGAGGACAGCCCGTCCAGCGCGGACGCGAGGAAGGTGTCGTAGTGCGGCCGGGAGGTCGGCTGACCGACCGCCACATAGGCAGCCGACTCGGCGCCGAGCATGACGGCCGCGAGGTCGTACCCGACGAACCGCTGCAGCACCCCCAGCAGGGCGGCGACGGAGGCCTCCAGCCCGTTGGCTGTCGCCGCGATCGCCATCACCGACTGCGCAACGGACGACTCGAACAGCTTGCGGTCGAGCAGGTCGCAGACCCGGGAGAGCACGTCCTCCTCGGACACCTCGAGGGTGTCCGGGGTCAACCGCGGGCGGCCGCCGCGGGAGGCCTTCGCCGCGAGCAGCACCTCCTCGATCGTGCCGGCGAGCTCAGGCGCCTCGAAGTCCTTCGTCAGGTAGCGGTCGACACCGGCCTGCCCGGCCCAGTAGCGGTCCGACGCCGCGTCGAGCGAGGTCAGCATCACCACCGGGATGTCCGCGGTCTGCCAGTCGTCCTTGATGAGCCGGGCGGCGATGAAGCCGGAGACCCGCGGCATCTGCACGTCGAGCACGACGGCGTCGGGCTGCTCGCGCAGAACCGCCTGCACGGCGCCGATGCCGTCCTCAGCGGCCACCACCTCGTGGCCCTCCTTGGTCAGCACCGACGTCACGATCCGCCGCAGGGTCGGGCTGTCGTCCGCGATCACGATCTTGGCCACTTACCGACCCACCAGCCTTCGCACCGTCGAGACGAGCTCTTCCTGGTCGAACTCGTTCTTCAGAAGGTACGCGGAGCAGCCGGCGTCCATCCCGGCCTGGCGGGCATGCTCCTCGCCCCGCGAGGTCATGATGATCACCGGTACGTTCTCCCAGCCCTTGGTACGCCGGATCGTTCGCGTCAGGTCGAAGCCGTCCATGCCGGGCATCTCGACATCCGACAGCACCAGGTCCGCGGGGTCGGCACCGAGCCGGGACGCCCCGTCCAGCCCGTCGACCGCAGTCTCCACGAGGTAGCCGGCGCCTTCCAGGATGACCCGCTCGAGCTCGCGGACCCCGACGGAGTCCTCGACCACCAGCACCCGAGCCTTCTTCACCCCGGGTGCGGACGCGGCTTTGCGCTGCGCCGGCGCCGAAGCAGGCGCCATGAAGCCGCCACCGCCCACCGCCCGGTCGGCAAGCTCGCGCAGGTCGAGCAGGCAGACCACCGAGCCGTCGCCGTCGATGGTGGCGCCGGCCACGAACGGCACCCGGCCGAGGAAGGCGCCGAGGTCCTTCACGACGAGCTCCGACTCCCCCTCGAGGCGGTCGACAGCCCAGGCGATCTGGCCGCCAGGACCGCTGGCGTGCCGAACCACAAGAGCCGCACGGGGCGCCTCACCGGACGAGCGGGTCAGCCCCAGGGCGGCGCCGAGGTCGAGCAGCGGGATGGAGATGCCGTGCCGCAGCACGACCGGTGCACCGGCCAGGGTGTGCACCTCGGCGTCGCGCAAGGACAACGACTCCACCACCCCAGGCACCGGGACGGCGTAGCGCTCCTCGCCGACCCGGGCGACCAGGCACCGCAGCACCCCGAGCGTGATGGGGAGGGTGAGGACGAACGCCGTACCCGCACCGCGGTCGGACCGCACCTCGACAGAGCCGCCGAGCTCCTCGACGGCGTCGCGAACGACGTCGAGCCCCACGCCGCGACCGGAGGTCTCGGTCACGGTGTCGCTGGTGCTGAAGGCCGGCGTGAACAGCACCCCGAGCAGCGCGGGACCGGTGGCGGCGGTGTCCGCGGGGAGCAGCCCGAGGCGCACGGCCTTGTCCCGGACGGCGTCCTCGTCGACGCCGGCACCATCGTCGGCCACCTCGAGCACCACGGTGCCACCGACGCTGCGGGCACTGACGGTGACGACGGCCTGGGCCGGCTTGCCGACGGCGGCGCGATCGGCTGGTGCCTCGCAGCCGTGGTCGACGGCGTTGATGACGAGGTGCTTCAGGGCGTCGGCGACGCCGTCGAGCACCTGCTTGTCGAGCTCCACGTCCTCACCGGTCAGGACCAGCGAGACGTCCTTGCCGGTCGCCTTCGCGACGTCCCGGGCGATACGCGGCAGCGCCGCGAAGACCCGGCGCACAGGCACCATCGCCAAGCCCATGGCGCCGTCCCGGACGAGGGCCATCCCCCCGCGATGGCCCTCGACCAGCTCACGGAGACCGCGCACGGTGCCGGCCAGCTCATCCCCCGCGCCGACGAGCCGGTGCAACGCGAGCGCGACCTCAGGAGGCAGGTCCCCGGCATGGCGGTGGGTGGCCTGGCGCAGCACCCCGGCCCAGCGAGCCTGCTCGGCGGCGAGCGCCAGGAGGGTGCCGGTGGTCTGCTCGACCCGACGCGCGCCGAGGTCGGCCTCCCCGACAGCGTCCAGCAGGTCATACACCTTGGAGGCAGCCACCCGCACGGAGTCCGAGGCCTGCCGGGAGGTCTCGGCGTCGGGGGCCGCCGGCTGCTCCGGGATCGCCACCTGCGCGAGTACGGGCACCTCGACCGGCTCCGCACCGGCGACCGCGGACACCAGCGCGGCCACCAGCGGGGCCAGGGCGGTGTCATCGAGTGCGTCGTCGCCGGGCAGCGCGCGCTGGATCCCGTCACACGCAGCCAGCAGCAGGTCCACATGGTCCTTGCGCACCGCGAACCGGCCGTCGCGCAGCGCACCGAGCAGGTCCTCCATGTTGTGCGCGACGTGCAGGACGCCCTCGAGGCCAAGCATCCGCGCCGAGCCCTTGACGGTGTGGGCGTCCCGGAACAGCAGGGTCACGACCTGCCGCGGGCTCTGGTGGGTCTCGAGCTGCAGCAGCCCGGCCTGCAGCGAGGCGAGCCGCTCCTCGACCTCCGCCCGGAAGGTCGCGATCAGCTCCGGATCATCACCCCATGCCGGCATGTCAGGAACGTCGGCGGATCGGGCGGTGTCCTGTAGCCATCGCTCAGCTGGTCTTGAACTGGGCGATGCTCGAGCGCAGCCCGGCGGCGAGCTCGTTGAGCTGGGCGGCGGCAGCTGCGGACTGCCGCGAGCCGACCGCGTACTGCCGCGACACATCCGACACCTGCGTCATCGCCGACACCACCTGATCCGACGCGCTC
>JBKJVH010000142.1:0-21041 GCA_046590985.1 Mycobacteriales bacterium | reverse complement strand
CTCGACCCGCTCACCCTCCTTCTTCAACCAGCGGGTGACGGTGCCTTCGGTGACGCTCTCGCCGAGACGAGGCATGGTGACAGAGACGGCCATGGGTGCGCGAGCTCCTAGCTGTGGGAGTGGAGGGGCTTGCCGGCCAGCGCCAGGTGCGCCTCACCGACCGCTTCGGACATGGTCGGGTGGGGGTGGATCAGCTGGGCGACCTCGGAGGGGAGCGCCTCCCAGTTCGTGATGAGCTGGGCCTCGGCGATGAGCTCACCGACGCGGTCGCCCACCATGTGAACGCCCAGCACCGGGCCGTCCTTCTGGGCGATGACCTTCACGGCGCCGGCGGTGCCGAGGATGCGGGCCTTGCCGTTGCCGGCCAGGTCGTACGTCGCCTCGATGATGTCGTAGCCGCGGTCGACCGCCTGCTTGGAGGTGATGCCGACCGAGGCGACCTCGGGGTGGCTGTAGGTGACCCGCGGGACGCCGTCGTAGTCGACCGGGGTGACGGGCAGGCCCGCGAGCCGCTCGGCGACCAGGATGCCCTCGGCGAAACCGACGTGCGCCAGCTGCAGCGTCGGGATGAGGTCACCGACTGCACTGATGGTCGGTACGGAGGTCTGGCAGTAGGCGTCGACCTTGACGAAACCGCGCTCGACCTCGACGCCCACCTGCTCGTACCCGAGGCCGGCGGAGACCGGTCCGCGGCCGATCGCGACCAGCAGCAGCTCGGCCTCGACCGTCTTGCCGCCCTCGAGATGGACCAGCACGCCCGTGGCGGTGTGCTCGACCTTGGCGAACCGGGCGCCGAGCTCCTGCTTGATGCCGCGCTTGCGGAACGCCCGCTCGAGCAGCTTGGAGGAGGACTCCTCCTCCAGCGGCACCAGGTGGGGGAGCGCCTCGACGATCGTGACCTCGGCCCCGAAGGAGCTCCAGACGCTCGCGAACTCGCAGCCGATCGCGCCGGCGCCCAGGATGACGACGCTGGCCGGGATCCGGTCCATGTTGAGAGCGTCGTCCGAGGTGATGACGCGGGTGCCGTCGAGCTCCAGGCCGGGCAGCGAGCGCGGCACCGAACCCGTCGCCAGCAGCACGTGGCCGGCTTCGATCCGGCGGCCGTCGACCTCGACGGCGGTGGGGGAGACCAGCTTCCCGGTGCCCTGGACGACCTCGATGTTGCGGGACTTCACCAGCCCGGTGAGGCCCTTGAACAAGCCCTCGACGACCTTGCCCTTGTAGGCGTTGACGGCCGCGATGTCGACGGACCCGAACGTCGCGGTGACGCCGAACTGCGACGCCTCCTTGATGACGTCGACGGTCTCGGCCGAGTGCAGCAGGGCCTTGGTGGGGATGCAGCCCTTGTGCAGGCAGGTGCCACCGACCTTGTCCTGCTCGACCATCACGACGGTCATGCCGAGCTCGGAGGCACGCAGCGCTGCGGCGTAACCGCCACTGCCCCCGCCCAAGATCACGAGGTCGACGACTGCTGGGCTTGTCACTGCTTGTGCTCCTTGTTCACGGCCATGACATGGCATCCTTCCACTCACGACTTCCCACCCGCGACCACCCCCATCCCCTTCCCCTCTGGAGGTCCCGAAAGTGGGCCTGTTCACCCGCAAGGCTCGCCCCGGCACGCTGCGTACGGCCGAGGGCGACGAGAGCGTCCACCTGGAGGCCTTTGCGGCGAGCCGTACCGGGGTGGAGGGGTTTGTGGAGCCGGCCACCAACACGACCGCGACGACCTTGGTGCTGGTTGCGGCCGACGGAGAGTGGACGCGCCGACGGATCGGCTCGCCCAAGGCGGCGTTCGACCTGGGGCGCAAGCTGGGGATGCCGGTGTACGACGTGGCGGCCACCGGCTACCCGACTCGGATGCGGGAGTGGACCGCGGCCCGCAAGGCGGCAGGCGAGACGCGGTCTCAGTAGGGCTCAGGCCTGGGAGAGCTCGTCCAGCAGCTGCACGAAGGTACGGACGGCCGCGCCCGTACCACCTGACGGCGTGTAGCCGTAGGGGGCGCCGCTGTTGTACGCCGGGCCGGCGATGTCCCAGTGGGACCACTTCACGCCCTCGGTCACGAACTCCTGCAGGAACAGCCCCGCCGTGAGCATGCCGCCCTCGCGCGGACCGGTGTTGACCATGTCGGCGATGTCGGAGTCCAGGCCCTTGCGGAGGTCGGCGGGCAGGGGCATCCCCCACATCGCCTCGCCGGCGGTGGTGGCGGCCGCCACGACGTGGGTGCGGAGCCCGTCGTCGTTGGACATGACGCCGGAGGTGCGCGAACCGAGAGCCACCAGCTGCGCCCCGGTGAGGGTCGCCACGTCGATCAGGTAGGCGGGGGAGTCCTCGCAGGCGCGGGCGATCGCGTCGGCCAGGATGAGCCGGCCCTCGGCGTCGGTGTTGTTGACCTCGATCTTCTTGCCGCCGCGCATCGTGAGCACGTCCGACGGCCGGATCGCGGTGCCGGACGGCATGTTCTCGGCCATCGGTACCCAGGCTTCGACGTCGATCGGGAGCTTCAGCTCGGCGATCGCGGCCATCGCGGCGATCACGGCCGCGGCGCCCCCCATGTCGGACTTCATTTCCTCCATGCCGGCGGCCGGCTTGATGGAGATACCGCCCGAGTCGAAGGTGATGCCCTTGCCGACGAGCGCAACCTTGGTCCCGCCGCCCCCCTTGTAGGTCAGGTGCACCAGCCGCGGCGGGTTGGCCGAGCCCTGGCCGACGCCCATGATGCCGCCGTACGCGCCCTTCTTGAGGGCCTTCTCATCGAGCACCTCGACGTCGAGGCCCACGCGCTTGGCCTGCTCGACGGCGACGGCTGCGAGGGCGACCGGGGTCAGGTCCGACGGCGGCCGGTTCACCAGGTCACGGGCGAGGCTGACCGCACCGGCGATCACGGCGGCGCGGGCCACGACCGCCTTGGCGTCCTTGAGCCCGGTGACGACGGTGACGGCGGCGACCGGCGCCTTGTGGTCGACCAGCGACGTCGTCCGGTAGCCGTGGAAGCCGTACGCGCCGAGCAGGGCGCCCTCGGTGACAGCGCGCAGCGACGCGACGTCCTCGGTCGGCAGCGCGAGCGCGACGGAGCCCGTCCCGGCGAGCGCCCTGATCGCCGCGCCGGTCGCGCGCCGCAGCACCTCGCCCTCGACGCCCTTGGCCGGCTTGCCCAGGCCCACCGCGACGACGACGCCGGCCTTGGTCGCCCCCAAGGACGCGAGTCGGGTGACCTCCTCGGCCTTGCCGGTGGCGCCGAGCCCGACCAGCGCAGGCAGCAGGCCCTTGCCGAAGGCAGCCGCGACGGCCTCGGAACCGGGCGCCAGAGCGAGGCCCCTGGGGCCCTGCACGACCCCGATGACCAGGGCATCGGTCTTGACGGTGGCAGCGGACGAGGTGGAGACGGAGACAGGGGTCACGAGGGGCGACCCTACCCGCGATGGGGTTGTATACACCGGTGAGCCTCAGCGCCTGGGTAGCCGACCGGGTCCCGACCGACCGGGTCCACCTGGACGCCGCCGCCTGCGGCCGTATCTCCACCGCGGTCCTGGACGCACAGGTGCAACACCTGCGGCTGGAGGCTGAGGCGGGCGGATATGTCGCGGAGGTCGCCAACGACCCCGCTGTCGCGCTGGGTCGGGAGGCGCTCGGGTCCCTGGTCGGGCTCGGCGGTGGCGACGTCGTGTTCAGCGACGGCGGCGGGACCGCGTTCGCGACGCTCCTCGATGCCTGGCCGCTGCCACCCGGTTCCCGCATCGGCACGGTCCCCAGCGAGTACGGCGGCAACGCCCGCGTGCTCCGCTCGCGCGCTGCCCTACGGGGCTGGGAGCTGGTGCCGCTCGAGGTCGACGACCTCGGCCACCTCCAGGGCGTCCCCCGGGGGCTGGACCTGCTGACGTTCCCGCAGGTTCCCAGCCAGCGAGGCATCGCCCAGCCCGTCGCGGGGCTGCTCGCCGCCGGCGTGCCGGTGATCCTCGACGTGGCGCAGTCCGCCGGCCAGACGCTCGTGCCGGCCGGAGCGGCGGCCTACGTCGGCACCAGCCGCAAGTGGCTGTGCGGCCCGCGCGGAGTCGGGTTCGCCGCGATCGACCCGGTGTGGCAGCGCCGGCTGGCCGACCCACCGACGCTCGGGCCGGCCAACTTCACCGACCTCCGCCGCTTCGACAGCACCGAGCCACACGTCGCCGGTCGGGTCGGCCTGGCGCTGGCCGCGCGGACCTGGTCGCCGGCACTGCTGCCCGTCCTGCAGGCCGCCGCCGGTGCGGCCCGGGTGCTCCTCGACGGCGCAGGCGGTTGGCGCGTGATCGAGCCGGTCGACGAGCCGACCGGCATCACGACCCTCGTGCACCAGAGCGCCGACCCGTTCGGTACCCGCCAGGCGCTGATCGAGGAGGGCTTCGTGCTCAGTGCCGTACCGGTGTGGAGAGCGGACGACCTGACCGTCCCGGTGCTGCGGGTGTCGACCGCTGCCTGGACGACACCGGACGATCTTGAGGCCCTCGCGAACGCCCTCACGCGCTGCAGTCAGTAAGGTCGCCTCTTGTGACCGCACTGAAGCACAGCCCGCTGCATTCCCGGCACGTCGCGCTGGGCGCGAAGCTGGCCGACTTCGGTGGCTGGGAGATGCCGATCGAGTACCCCTCCGGCGGGGTCCTGAAAGAGCACGCGGCCGTGCGCGACGGCGTCGGGATCTTCGACGTCAGCCACCTCGGCAAGGGCTCCGTCACCGGCCCGGGCGCGCTGGAGTTCGTCAACGCGCGCCTCAGCAACGACCTGCGGCGGATCGGACCGGGGCAGGCGCAGTACACGCTCTGCTGCGACTCCAGCGGTGGCGTGGTGGACGATCTCATCGCCTATGTCCACTCCGAGGAGTCGGTCTTCCTGATCCCGAACGCGGCCAACACCGCGACGGTGATGGCGCTGCTCGCGGCGGAGGCGCCGGCCGGGCTGGAGGTCCTCGACCTGCACACCTCGCGGGGCGTGATCGCGGTCCAGGGCCCTTTCTCCGCCCAGCTGCTCCAGAAGGCGGGGCTACCCACCGATCTTGACTACATGAGCTTCACCACGGTCGACGACGTGATCCTGTGCCGGACCGGGTACACCGGCGAGCTCGGCTTCGAGCTGCTGCCGCGCTGGGACGACGCCCCGGGACTCTGGGACGCGCTGTTCGCGGCGGGTTCGGAGCTGGGCGTGCTGCCGTGCGGCCTCGGGGCGCGCGACACGCTGCGCACCGAGATGGGCTACCCGCTGCACGGCCAGGACCTGTCGCTGTCCATCACGCCGGTCCAGGCCAAGTCCGGCTGGGCCGTCGGCTGGAACAAGCCGGCGTTCTGGGGACGGGACGCCCTGGTGACCGAGAAGGCCGCCGGCGCCGCCCGATCCCTGTGGGGCCTGGAGTCCCAGGACCGGGGCATCCCGCGCAGTCACATGACCGTCCTGAAGGACGGCCGCGAGATCGGCGAGGTGACGTCCGGGACGTTCTCGCCGACCCGGCGCCTCGGCATCGGGCTCGCGCTGCTCGAGAAGGGCACCGCTGCGGGCGACGAGGTCACCGTCGACGTTCGCGGTCGTACCAGCACGATGAAGGTCGTGAAACCCCCCTTCGTCCCGAGCCGCGTCCGGTGAAGGACAAGGTCCTGCTCCTCGGGATGATGGGCGCCGGCAAGACCTCCGTCGGTGCCGCGCTGGCTGCGCGGCTCGGCTGGCCCTACCTGGACAACGACGTCCTCCTCGACCGGACCGCCGGCGCCGGGGCCGTGCAGATCCTCGCTGAGCAGGGCGACGAGGCGCTGCGGGTGGCGGAGTCCCGGGTGCTGACCGTGATGCTGGCGCTGCCCGGTCCGGTGATCGTGGGGATCCCGGGCGGCGTGGTGCTGTCCGAGCTCGACCGGGCCCGGATCATGGGCGCACCCGCGCACGCGGTGTGGCTGCGAGCCTCACCGGCCGTGCTGTCGCGTCGGGTCGGTACGGGGGCTGGTCGGGCGCGCCTGGGCAACGACCCGTTGGCCGCGCTGCGACGGCTCGCGGCGGAGCGCAACCCCTTCTTCGACGAGGTCGCCGACCAGGTCGTCGACACCGACGTGGTGCCGGTCGGCGTGGTGGCGAAGGTCATCGTGGAGGCCCTGGACCTCGACCTGGTCTGAGCGGTCTGGGCGGCGTCGGCTCAGGTGTGGTGGCCGCCGACGCTCAGGACGACGAGTGCCACGGCCGTCGCGATCTCGGACAGCGCGCCGAGGACGTCACCGTTGAGGCCGCCGAAGCGACGGACGGCGTGCGCGCGGAGCAGCCGGCAGCCGCCGAGGGCCAGCGCCACGGCCAGGACGGTCCGGATCACCCGCACCACTGCGGGCCCGCTGGTGTCCGGGTCGACGGTGGCGTAGAGCGCGAACCCGCCCGCGAGCGCCACGAACCAGGCCGAGGTGACGAAGCGCCGGACGGTCTGCGCGACCATGGCGCCGAGGCCGTCGGGCGAGGCTGCGGGCACCGAGACGCAGGAAGCGGTGATGGCGAGCCGGCCGGTTGCGACGGCGAGCAGCAGCGAGGCGGTCCCGCGTCCTGCGAGCACGCACCCCTCGAGCGCGGCGATCTGCACGAGCAGCACCAGCACAACCGTGACGACCCCGAACGGACCGATGTCGGAGGCCTTCATGACCTCCCGCGAGCCGGCCGGGTCGCGGGAGGAGCCGAGCCCGTCCGCGACGTCGGCGAGGCCGTCCAGGTGCAGCCCACGGGTGAGCAGCGCCATCGTGCCGACGGCGAGGACGGCGGGCAGCGTCGTGGACACCTGCTCGTCCTGGAGCAGCCTGCTGGCGAACATCACGGCAGCGGCCACCAGCGCCAGCAGCAGCCCGACCAGCGGGGCGAGCTCCATCGCCAGGCCGGCGGTGCGGCGGGTGACCTCGGGCGCGCGGACCCGGGCGACGCTCAGGGTCGTGAGGGCCAGCCGCAGTGCTTCAGGCACCGAGCTGCTCCAGGCCGGTACGCACCACAGCCACGGCCACGTCGGCGCTTCCGTCGCCGAGGCCGAGGTCGAGCAGCGGGGTCAGCCCGACCCCCGCGAGCGCGGACACCCCGGCGGCGTCGAGGGGGGTGGACCCGGCGAGCCACCAGCTCTCCGCACCCGGTTGCAGGTGGGAGGCAACGAGGGCCGCGGCCGCGGTCGTGGTCGACCCGCCCAGGATCACCGCGGTGCGCCGAGCGGCCAGCCGGTCCAGCAGCCCGACGACGCGACCGAACGCCGGGTCATCCAGGACCGCGACCAGGGCCTCCGGGTCGCCGGCCAACGGACGCGCGAGGCGCAGCAGGTCGCGGACGGCCACCACCTGCTCCTTCCAGCCCGTGAAGGCCTCGGTGCCGACGACGCCGACGGGCTCGAGCCCGACGTAGACCGCGATGGCGGCCAGTGCCGCCGGCCCGGCCGGGATGGCGTCGAGCACCACCAGGTCCGCACCCGCGTCGACGAACCGGTCGGCCTCGTCCCGGCCGGCGACCAGGCCCTGGCCGTCGCCGACCTGCACACGCATCACCGCGCGCGGGAACTCCGGCGGGTCACCGAAGACCCGGCGGAGCTCGTCGTCGAGGCGGCTCATCGCAGCCTCCGAGGCTGGCCGGCGACGACCTGGACGACCTCGTCGGAGGCGCTTGCCAGTGCGGTGCTGGCCCGGCCCAGCAGGTCGGCGAACAGTCGTCCGGAGGCGGTGGCGGGAACCACCCCGGAGCCGACCTCGGGGGCGACCAGCACGGTGTGGACGCGGGTGGCCCGCCAGGCGTCCAACAGCGAAGCAAGCGCCGCGTCGAACACCTCCCGGGCGTCGCCCGACTCCCAGTGGCCGTCGAGAACCTGCGTCAACCAGAGCCCCAGGTCGTCGATGAGCAGCGGACCGGTGGCACGAAGAAGCTCGCCGGCGACGTCGGCCGTTTCCACCGTCGTCCAGGTCGCCGGCCGGCGGGCCACGTGCACCGCCACCCGCCGCGCCCAGTCAGCATCGACGCGCGCCGGTGCCGTCGCCACGTACGTCGCGGACGCCCCCAGAAGCTCTTCTGCATAGGCAGACTTGCCCGAGCTCTGCCCTCCGAGCACCAGCACCCGGTGCCCCCCGCAGGTGTCGTACACGTCCCCGTCCCGGGCCGCCCGGGCACCCAGCGAGGCAAGCTCGGAGTCCAGGACATCAGGCGCGGGGTTGCCGTGCCCGAGGTGCACCGCGACCACCCGCGTGCTGTCCACGATCGCCCGCACGTCCCGAAGGCGCGAGACCTGGGCAGGCCAGGTGGAAAGGGTCAGGTGTGACGGCATCGGTGTGCCCGCGAGCTCGAGCAGCACCACGTCGAACGCCCGGTCCCGGCAGGCCTCGACGGTCGCCGCGGGAAGCGCCCCGGTGTCGCAGGCGTACAGCAGTCGGCCGCCGTCCGGGCCGGTCACGTCGAACAGCACCGCATCGTCGGGGTGCTCGGCCGCCAGCACCCGGATGTCATAGCCGTGCAAGGAGATCCCGTCGCCGGGGCTCACCGCGATCGACGGCTCATACCCAGCCTCGGCCAGCACCAGCGGCGGCGCGACCAGCGTCATCGGACCGGGCTGGACGGCCCAGGCCCGCCAGATCCAGCCCTGCGGGTAGTGGTGGTCGGCGTGCCGGTGCGTGACCAGCGCCAGCGAGACACCCGACAGCGAGACGCCGGCCCGCGCGGCGGCCCGGAACCCGTCCGGGCCGGCGTCGAGCAGCACGGTGTCATCGAGCAGGACGGCGGTGTTCCCGCGTACCACGCCCTGGGCGAGGGCAGCGGTGCACGAGGCACAGGTGCACCACGGGTTGGGCCAGCCGTCCGCGGCCCCGCTGCCGAGCATCCTGATGCGCACCCGTCTACCTTCTCAGCCATGACCTGGACGTGGACGTACGAGGGACCTGATGGCGCGACCGTGGACGGCCCGGAGCAGCCGCCGTTCCCGACGCAGGCCGACGCCGAGACCTGGGTCGGCGAGGTGTGGCGGGACCTGCGGGAGGCCGGTGTGCATGCGGTGTCGCTGTTCGAGGGCGACCGCAAGGCGTACGGCCCGATGTCGCTGGACCCCGCCTAGGGGCGGGACGGCGGCGACAGCGTCTTGCCCGGGTCCAGCTCCGCCACGCCGGCGAGGACATCGTCCACAGCCTGCTTGAGGTCGTCGGGCAGCGCCTTCGCCGCGGCGTTGTCGCGAACCTGCTCCGGCCGAGAGGCCCCGATGATCGCCGAGGCCACGTTGGGATTGCAGAGCACCCAGCCGACCGCGAGCTGAGCCATCGACAGGCCGGCGTCCTTGGCCAGCGGCTCGAGCTCCTGCACCTTGGTGAGGACCTCGTCGCGGAGCCAGTGCTTGATCATGTTCGCGCCGCCGGTCTCGTCGGTGGCACGGGAGCCTGCGGGCAGCTCGGCGCCCGGCTTGTACTTGCCGGTGAGCACGCCCTGCGCGATCGGTGACCAGACGATCTGCGAGACGCCACCGTCGGCGCAGACCGGGACGACCTCGCTCTCGATGACGCGCCACAGAGCGGAGTACTGCGGCTGGTTGGAGATGATCTTGTCCAGCCCCATCTCCTCAGCGATGGTGAACGCGTAGGCGATCTCCGACGCCTTCCACTCCGACACCCCGATGTACATCACCTTGCCGGCACGGATCAGGTCGTCGAACGCCTTGAGGGTCTCCTCGAGCGGCGTCTCGTAGTCGAAGCGGTGCGCCTGGTAGAGGTCGATGTGGTCGGTCTGCAGCCGCCCCAGCGAGGCGTTGCAGGACTCGAAGATGTGCTTGCGCGACAGGCCGCGCTCGTTGATCCCGGCCCCGGTGGGCCAGTAGACCTTCGTGAACAGCTCGTACGACTCGCGCTTGACGCCCTTGAGCGCTTCGCCGAGGACGACCTCGGCCTTCGTGCCGGCGTACACGTCGGCGGTGTCGAAGGTCGTGATGCCGACCTCGAGCGCCTCCTTCACGCAGGCGTGCGCGGCGTCGGCCTCCACCTGTGAGCCGTGCGTGATCCAGTTGCCGTAGCTGATCTCGCTGACTTTCAGTCCACTGCGCCCGAGGCGTCGAAACTCCATGGAGCCAACCTACTTGCGGAACCTGCCGGGGGAGACCTGGGGGCGCGGCATCCGCATCCGGCGGAACACCGTGGTGCGCAGCCCGCCGTAGAACAGGTGCCCGCCGATCTTCCGCTCGTCCGGGAACTGCGCCCGCAGCAGCGTGCGAAGGCGTACGGAGGTGTACGTGAGATCGAGGACGACCGCGATCAGGGTCGCGAGCCAGAAACCCACCGCCACCGCCACGAGCACCGGGTCGGCCAGCACCTGGGCGATGACCAGCAACGCCGCGACCGGCAGCAGCAGGAAGGCCGGGCTCCGGCGGGCGTCGACGGTGTCGCGCACGAGCCGACGGATCGGGCCCCGGTCGCGGGGCAGCATCGCGCTGTCGTCGCCGGCCCGGGTGCCGTGCTTGATGCGGGTGCGGTTCTCGGCGTTCTTCTCGCGCAGCTGCTTCGCGGCCTCGCGCCGGTTGGTGGGCGGCGGCGTCACCGGACCGCCACGGCGCTTCTGGGCGTCGCTGCGCTTGGGTGTCGGTCGGCCCTTGCCCTCGGTGCTCACGGCTCCATCATGGCAGGGCGAGCATCTGGTCCAGCGCGACGCGGGCGTGCCGGGCGGTCTCCGGGTCGACGGTGATCCGGTTCGGCACGCGCCCGGCGACGAGCTCCTCGAACGACCACACCAGGTGCGGCAGGTCGATCCGGTTCATGGTGGAGCAGAAGCACACCGTCTTGTCGAGGAACACCACGGTCTTGTCGGGGTGCTGCTGAGCAAGCCGGCGTACCAGGTTGAGCTCGGTACCGATGGCCCACGCCGAGCCGGCCGGGGCGGCTTCCAAGGTCTTGATGATGACCTCGGTCGAGCCGACCAGGTCGGCGGCCTCGACGACCTCGTACTGGCACTCGGGGTGCACCAGCACGGTGACGCCGGGGACGCGCTCGCGGACGTCGTTGACGCTCTCCACCGTGAAGCGGCCGTGGACCGAGCAGTGCCCCTTCCAGAGCAGCATCTTGGCCTGGCGGATCTCCTCGACGGTCAGCCCGCCCAGCGGCTTGCGCGGGTTGAAGACCTTGCAGTCGTCCAAGGACAGCCCGAGGTCCCGGACGGCCGTGTTGCGACCGAGGTGCTGGTCGGGGGTGAACAGCACCTTGTCGCCCTTGGCGAAGGCCCAGTCGAGCGCTCGCCTGGCGTTGGAGGAGGTGCAGATCGTGCCGCCGTGCCGGCCGGTGAAGCCCTTGATCGCGGCCGTCGAGTTCATGTAGCTCACCGGGACGGTCCGGTCGGCGACGCCCGCCTCGGCGAGCGCGTCCCAGCAGTCCTCGATCTGCTCGAAGCTGGCCATGTCGGCCATCGAGCAGCCCGCGGCCAGATCGGGGAGGATCACGGCCTGGCTCTCGGCGGTCAGGATGTCGGCCGACTCCGCCATGAAGTGCACACCGGCGAAGACGATGTACGGGGCCTCGGGCCGCGCGGCGGCCTGCTGCGCGAGCCGGAAGCTGTCACCGGTGACGTCGGCGAAAGCGATGACCTCGTCGCGCTGGTAGTGGTGCCCCAGCACGAACAGGTCCTTGCCGAGGGCCTTCTTGGCCTCGCGGGCCCGTTCGACCAGCGACGGGTCGCTCGCCGGCGGCAGGTCTCCGGGGCAGTCGACGCCGCGCTCACTGGTCGGGTCGGACTGGCGGCCCAGCATGAGCAGGGCCAACGGGCTGTGCTCGACGCCCGGCATGAGCTCGGTCACGGTGCGCTCCCTCTTGTCGTCGCACAGACGATAACCCGTTGTCGGGTGCGTTGCTTCCTCCTCCGCCATGATGCCGGGCATGCGTGTGCTGCTGGCTCCGGACTCGTTCGGCGGGACGCTGACGGCAGGTGCGGCCGCCGAGGCGATGGCGGAGGGGTGGCGGGCCGCCCGGCCGGCGGACGCGCTGGTGCTGCTGCCGCTGTCGGACGGTGGCCCCGGGTTCCTCGACGTGATGCCGGGGGAGCGGTGCTCGGTGATCGTCGAAGGACCGTTGGCCGGGCCGGTCCAGGCATGGTTTCGCCTGCACGGCACCACCGGGTACGTCGAGAGCGCCCAGGCAGCAGGGCTGCACCTGACCGACGCCCGCGACCCGACGGTGACCACGACCTACGGCGTGGGCCAGCTCGTCCGCGCGGCCGTCGAGCGCGGGGCGACGACGGTCGTGGTCGGGCTCGGCGGGAGCGCCACGAACGACGGCGGTGCCGGGCTGCTGGCGGCCCTGGGGATCGCGCGGGCCGATGCCTCCGGGGCACGGCTGCCTCCCGGTGGGTTGGCGTTGCTGGGAGCCGTGGCGTTGTCCGGGGAGGCGGTGCCCGTGACGCTGGTGGCCGCGACCGACGTGGACAACCCGTTGCTCGGCGCGTTCGGGGCGACGCACGTCTTCGGCCCGCAGAAGGGAGCCACGCCCTCGCAGGTGGTCGCCTTGGAGGCGGCGCTGGCGCACTGGGCGGACCTGCTCGAAGCCCACCTGGGCGTCCACGCCCGCGACCGCCCCGGCGCCGGCGCGGCCGGTGGCCTGGGTTTCGCGCTGCTGGCGCTCGGAGGCACCCGTCGCTCGGGGCTGGCGGTCGTCGCGGACGCCGTCGGGCTCGCCGAGGCGGTGGCCGGCGTTGACCTGGTGGTCACCGGTGAGGGGTCCTTCGACGCGTCCTCGTTGCGCGGCAAGGTCGTCAGCGGGGTCGCTGCGCTGGCTCAGAGCCAGGGGGTGCCGTGCGTCGTGGTGGCGGGTCGCGTCGAGGTCGGCCGGCGCGAGATGGCAGCGCACGGCGTCGAGGCGGCGTACAGCCTGGTGGCGGAGGTGGGACTGCCGGCGGCGCTCGAGCACGCTCAGGACGCGCTGGTCACCGTCACGAAAGGTGTCGCCGCGGAGTGGGGCGTGTGACAATGGAACAGGCCCGCGCCCGATGGCGTTGGACCCGATGGACCCCCGTACCTGTGTTGAGAGGCGCCTGATGACCGAGACCACCGCTGAGACCGCCACCGGCGTCATCCTGACCGACCCGGCCGCCGAGAAGGTCGCTTCGCTGCTCGCGCAGGAGGGTCGCGACGACCTCGCGCTCCGCGTCGCGGTGCAGCCCGGTGGCTGCAGCGGCTTGCGCTACCAGCTGTTCTTCGACGAGCGCTCCCTCGACGGCGACGTCACCCAGGAGTACGGCGTCGGCGTCAAGGTCGTCACCGACCGCATGAGCGTCCCCTACCTCATGGGCGCGACGATCGACTTCGTCGACACCATCGAGAAGCAGGGCTTCACGATCGACAACCCCAACGCCGGCGGTTCCTGCGCCTGCGGTGAGTCCTTCCACTAGGACCTGTACGTCCAGCAGCGCCGTCCCTGTCGGGGGCGGCGTTCTTGGTGTGCGGGCGCACTCCGGAGCGGCGCGGCCCGCTCAGCCCACCTCGACAGTCGCGATCCGCCCCACGTCGGCGCCCTGGGCCCAACCGTCTCGCGACCCTGGCCGGCGCTGGCGGGCTTAGCTCAGCGGGACGGGGTTGCCGGAGGTGACGTCGATCACCGTCCGGTCGGCCAGCGGCGCCTGCAGGGTGAGCGTGACGAGCACCGGGTGGTAGTCCTCGGTGCAGGCGATCCCGGGCTTCATGGCGTCCGCCTCCAGGATGACGACCACCGAGTCGGCGCTCTCCTTCACCGCGTGCGTGACGCCGGTGTGCGGGCAGGAGCCGGAGTCGCCGTACTCCACGACCACCTCGTTCGGGAGCTTCCCGCGGCTGGCCTTGGTGAAGGCCAGCGGCTCGGTGGCCCGGTGCGGGGAGGGCACCGGCGCAGGGGGCTCGGCAGCCGGGTCGGTGGAGGCGGGCAGGTCCACGGCCGGCGGCGCGAGGAACTGGTGCTGCACGGCGACCTGCGCCAGCGGTACGGGCGAGCCCGTCACCTCGAACAGCCACGCCGGTACGAGGACCTGGCCGCCGGTCTGGAGCGGTTGGCCCAGGAGGCCGAGGTGCGCGCCGGTGATCTCCTGCGGCGGCGGGGCCTGGCAGCCCTGGCCATCGGGGCCGACCGGGCACAGCATCATCGGGCGCGGGAGCAGGGGAAGGGCGTCGAAGGCCTGCTGGGCGCTGAGGAGCGGGTAGCTGTCGCCCCTGGTCGCGGTGCCGAGCCAGCCGCTGGCGTACTGCAGCTGACCCCGAGCATCGACGGTGACCTGGGTCGCGAAGCCGACGGTCTCCAGTCCGTCGACCTTGGGGTCGAGGATCGCGGTCCCGCCGTACGGGGTGGTGTCGATCGTCGCGTCGTCCACGGACAGGCCCAACGCGGCGAACACCGGTGCCGCCGCGCGCGTGACGGTGGCCTCGGGAACGGACGGGCCGGGGCTCGGCGGCGATCCTGACCCGGCGTCCGGAGCCGACGTGCCGCCCGAACCGGTACCGCCCACGACCACCCCGCCGTCGGGGATCGTGACGGCGCAGCTGGAGGTCACGCCGTCGCTGGAGGAGACGGTGTCCTGGGCGCACGGCGACCACGACCAGCTCTGGCCGGCCGCCGTGGACAGCTGAAGGGACGGCGTGGGCAGCGCGGCGCGGAGCTTGGTGAGCCGATCACCCGAGGCCTTCCCGGCGGTGAGGTCCCAGGCGGCCGCGTCGGCGGGGGTGCCGGTCGGCAGCGTGCCGGTGAGCCGGTAGTCGCTCGACGACGACGTACCGGCAGCAGTGCCCAAGGCCGCGGACGGCGCGACCGCGTCCTGGCTCCCGCCACCCGCGAGCTTGAGGGGTCGGGGGGAGTGCCCGCCCGTACCGGGGTTGATCAGCGCGACGGCAGCAACAACCGCTGCCACCGCCGCGAACATGCCGAGAGGGGCCAGGACCTGCATCCGCGTCGCCATGGTGGTGGGACGCAGCAGGCGGGCCGCCGGTTCCGGCTTAGTAGTCCTCGAGTCCCTCGACGGTCACGAGCAGGTCCTCGGTGATCTCGACCGGCATCGCGCCGAACGAGAAGGGCAGCCGGTCCAGCGGGACCTTCTGGAGCGGCACCCGCGCGACGCTGCGCGTGATGCTCACGGTGAGGTCGATCACGGACCGTCCGAGAACACCCGCGACCTCACGGGAGTCGTTCACCATCTCGGCGAACGTGGTCGCCTCGGTCTCGGACGGGACGGGCGTGTAAAGGGCCATGTCTTCGACGGTAGGCAGTTACCGGTGGGTACCCAACGGCTACCCGCGGGTAGTAAGCGCAGCCGCGGTGACGTCGCCCACACGGGTGAATCACTAGTGTGTCCGGATGCGCATCGCCGTCACCGGGTCCATCGCGACCGACCACCTCATGACCTTCGCCGGGCTGTTCAGCGATCAGCTGCTGCCCGACCAGCTCGACAACCTCAGCGTGGTCTTCCTCGCCGATGGTCTGGAGGTCCGCCGCGGCGGCACCGGCGCCAACATCGCGTTCGGGATGGGCATGCTCGGCCAGGCGCCGCTGCTCATCGGCTGCGTCGGTGCCGACGCCGGCTCCTACGTCGAGTGGCTGGCCGACCACCAGGTCGACGTCAGCGGCGTGCGGGTCTCGGCGACACGCAACAGCCCGCGCTTCACCGTCACGACCGACCAGGCACAGAACCAGATCGGCAGCTTCTACCCCGGCGCGATGGCCGAGGCCGCCGACATCTCGCTCGAGGACGTCACCGCCGACCTGGTGCTGGTCAGCCCCAACGACCCGGGCGCGATGCTCCGGCACACCGCGGAGTGCCGCGAGCGTGGCGTCCCGTTCGCCGCCGACCCGTCGCAGACCCTCACGTTCCTGGACGGTGACGCGATCACGGCGCTCCTCGACGGCGCCGCCTACCTGTTCACCAACGAGTACGAAGCGGGTCTGGTCGCGGACAAGACGGGCCTGTCGGACGCCGACATCCTGGACCTGGTCGCGGTGCGCATCACCACCCACGGCGCGAAGGGGTCGGTCATCACCCGCAAGGGCGAGCCGGACGTGAGCGTCGGGATCGTGGAGGCCGACCAGGTCGTCGACCCGACCGGCACCGGCGATGCGTTCCGCGCCGGCTTCCTCACCGGCCGCGCCCGGGGCCTGGGCCTGGAGCGCTCGGCCCAGATCGGGGCGCTGCTCGCGACCTACGTGGTCGAGACGGTCGGCACGCAGGAGTACACCTTCACGTCCCAGGAATTCCTCGCGCGCTTCGCGAAGGCCTTCGGCGACGAGGCCGCCCGTGAGGTCGAGCAGCACCCGTAGCGCCCTCCGCCGCCGCCGCCGCGCGCCGGGTGATCCACGGAAGCGGAGCAACCCTCGGCGGCGCGATTCGGGTTGCTCCGGTTCTGTGGATCATGGTCGGGAGGTTCCGGACGGCCGGTACGGCCGCTTCCCGCGCGCGCTCCCCTGCAGAAGCGGCCCCCGCGGCACCAGGCGCAAGCCCTCCGGTTCGCGCAGCCCCGCTGCCGCACGGCGGGCGGCCTCAGCAAGGAGCGTTGCGCAGAAGCCGTCCGGATTCGCTCGAAACCGCGTCGGCGAGATGTGGCCCAGGTCCACCCCGGCCCTGACGAACCGCTTGTCCCTGAGCAGCGTTCGATCCAGTGGCTCCTCGTCTCCGTGACACTCCTTGCTGTCGAGCTCGCCACCCACCCCCGTGCCGACCAGCCAGACGTCAGCGATGCCCAAGAACTGCTCACCCACCCAGACCTCGACGTTGCAGTAGAACGGCACGCCGGTCCGCAGCAGCCGGTCGACGAGCTCCGCCTCGGGGGGTGAGGCCGCCCCGCGGTCGGCATCCAGGCACGCGCGGCGCGCCAGAGCCGTCCCTGCGACCGCACCTCGGTCGAGGATCTCGCGCAGCTCGTCCGTCGTGCAGCGCTTGTCCGCCACGGCGCCGAGCACAAGGCCGCGTACGTCGCGCAGGCTGCGCAGCTCCCGCGCACCGTCCACCACAGCTTGCGCCACCGGGGCGACCCGCAGACCGTGCGCGGCCACGGTCTCGAGCTCGTCGAGATCCTGGAACCGGCGCACCAGCACCCACTGGTCCGAGCTCTGCCGGCGCCGGTCCGGTTCGACCAGGACGTGGACGGCGGCGCTGTCGGGAACCCACCTCAGGCCATGCCAGCGACACGCCAGCAGCCCGGTCACGACGGCTCCGAGTCCCGCGTGCTTGACCGCGATGTGGGCCCGCACCCGGTCCGTCATCGCTCGACCGTCCACGACGTAGATGCCGGTGAGCGGACGTTGCCAGGCGTCCTCGCAGGCCCGCGTCACGGCGTGGCGGTCGGCGCCGACCTGACGGAGCTCAGCCGCAGACACCACTCCGGAGCAGGCAGCAGCGAGCGGCAGGGCGAGCGCGTTCAGCGAGGCAAGGTCCATGCCCCGATCCCATCGCCTCGACCAGGCTCGGAGTGGCCGCGTCGCCAGGTTGTGGATGCTCCCTCGACCTGTGGATGTCGTCTCGAACGCCCGCGCGCTCAGTGATCCACGGAACCGGAGCAATCGAAAATCGGTCGAATCGCGTTGCTCCGGTTCCGTGGATCACCCGGGGAGGGGGGTGAGTCGCCCGTCAGCGGAGGCGGCGGACCTGGTAGGACCACCCGTCGACGCCCTCGAACGACTGACCCCGAAGCCGGCACCAGGCCGGGATGTCCGACGCCGAGGCGGGATCGTCCGACAGCACCTCGATGACCGCACCGACCTCGACCAACGGCAGCGCCTTGGCGAGCTCGATCACCGGGATCGGGCAGCGCCGGCCCAGGCAGTCGAGGGTCATACCCCCGCCTCGGCGCGCAGCCGGGCCACGACTCCGGGCAGCACCGCCAGGAACCGGTCCACGTCGGCAGCGGTCGTGTCCCGCGACAGTGACACCCGCACGTTGCCGTGGGTGAGCACCCCCATGGCGACCAGCACGTGCGACGGCTCCAGCGTCGAGGAGGTGCACGAGGAACCGCTGGACACCTCGAACCCGTGCGCGTCGAGGGCGCGTACGAGGGACTCGCCGTGCACGTAGAGGCAGGAGAACGTGACGAGGTGCGGGAGCCGGGCGACCGGGTCGCCGACCACCTCGACGTCGGGGATCAGCGCGACCGACGCCCTGATCCGGTCTACCAGCGCCCGCAGCCGGGAGTCCTCGGAAACGCGCGCGGCCGCCACCGCCTCCAGCGCCACCGCGGCGGCCAGCACGAGCGGCAGCGGCACCGGACCCGCCCAGCGGCCGCCCTGGTGCTCGTCCTCGGGCCAGCCAGGGGCGAAGCGGACGCCGGTGCGGACCGCCAGCACTCCGACGCCGCCGGGACCGCCCCACTTACGGGCGCTGCAGGCCAGGGCGGACCAGCCGGCGGGCACCGGCGCCCGGCCGACCACCTGAGCGGCGTCCACCAGCAGCGGGACGTCCCCCAGCAGCTCAGCGACCGAGGTCACCGGCTGCACGGTGCCGACTTCGTGGGAGGCCGCGATCAGGCACGCCAGGGCCGTGTCAGGCCGCACCAGCGCGGCGAACTCCGCAGCCAGTACCGCCCCCGACCGCTGGACGGGAACGGCGGAAGCGTCCAACCCGGCAACGGCGTGCAGCACCGCGGAGTGCTCGACCGCGCTGTGCACCACGTGCCGGCCCACCCGCGCGCGCCCCGCCGCGAGGCCGCGGACCCCCTCGTACAGCGCGGTGCTGCCGCTGCTGGTGAAGGTCAGCTCATCGGGACGGGCGTCGAGAGCCGCACCAAGAGAACCCCGGGCACCGTCGAGGAGCTGCCGGGCCCGCCGGCCGCTGGCGTAGAGCCGCGCGGGGTCAGCCCAGCCGTCCTCGAGCGCGGCGAACAGGGCATCCCGGGCGGCCGGGTGCAGCGGCAGCCCGGAGGCACTGTCGAGGGAGGTGACGGTGCTCACGGACTGACCGTAGGACACGCCGACCCTCAGCAGGAGCGTCGGCCGGCTCTGCGATAGCCTCCCTCACGCTTGTCATCACCGCTTGTTCCAAGAGAGGTCCAGGGCTTGAGAACCACCTTCCGGCTGTCGATGGTCGCCGGTGCCACGCTGCTGCTCACCAGCGGTTGCACCGGTAAGGAGGCGTACGACAACGCCTTCGGGATCGGCTGGCCCCAGCCCAAGAGCGAGCAGGGCAAGGTCATGTACGACATCTGGACCGGCTCGGTGGCCGCTGCCGCTGCGGTCGGCCTCGGGATGTTCATCCTGATCGGCATCACGATCGTCCGGGACCGCAAGCGGAGCGAGGAGCTGCCGCCGCAGGTCAGCTACAACCTCCCGATCGAGGTGCTCTACACGGTCGTGCCGTTCGTGATCATCGCGGTCTTGTTCTTCTACACCGCGGTCGCCGAGAACAAGGTCAACAAGCTGACCCCCAACCCGGACGTCACGATCGGGGTGGTCGGGTTCCAGTGGAACTGGCAGTTCAACTACGTCGATGACAAGGTGCAGGTCACCGGCGAGCCCGCGAAGGGCCGTGAGGCCGTGCTGATGCTCCCGGTCAACAAGCGCATCAAGTTCATCGAGACCTCCCCGGACGTCATCCACTCCTTCTGGGTGCCGGACTTCCTGTTCAAGCGCGACGTGATCCCGGGCCGCCTCAACGCGTTCGAGATCAAGCCCACCGAGCTCGGCACCTACACCGGCCGCTGCGCGGAGCTGTGCGGGGAGAAGCACGACCGCATGAACTTCGTGGTCAAGGTCGTCTCGTTCGACGACTACAAGACCTACATCGCTGGTTTGAAGCTCGACCCGAACGCCGCCGCGAACGACCTCAGCGCAGCGATCCCCACCGGAGACAACTGACATGACGCTGATCGAGAACGCGGCCCCCCCCGTCGCGAACCGGCGGCCCTCCCCGGGCTTCGGCAGCAAGGTCGTCAAGGTCCTGACGACGACCGACCACAAGGTGATCGGGCTGCTCTACCTCTGCACCGGCTTCGGGTTCTTCATGTTCTCCGGCATCCTCGCGGAGATCATGCGCGCCGAGCTCGCGCGGCCGGGGCTGCAGATCGTGAGCTCGCAGCAGTACAACTCGCTGTTCACGATGCACGGCGCGATCATGATGTTCCTGGTCGCGCCGCCGTTGGCGTTCGGGTTCACGAACTTCATCATGCCGTTGCAGATCGGCGCGCCGGACATGAGCTTCCCGCGTCTGAATGCCTTCTCGTACTGGCTCTACCTGTTCGGTGGGCTCACGGTTGTCGCCGGCTTCCTGACCCCGGACGGCGCCGCCTCCTTCGGCTGGTTCGCCTACGCGCCGCTCAACGACATCATCCACTCCCCGAACCTGGGCAGCGACCTCTGGATCGTCGGCCTGATCACCTCCGGCCTCGGCACGATCCTGGGCGCCGTCAACTTCATCACCACGATCCTGACGCTGCGCGCGCCGGGGATGACGATGTTCCGGATGCCGATCTTCACCTGGAACATGCTCGTCACCTCCATCCTGGTGCTGATGGCCTTCCCGGTCGTCACCGCGGCCTTCTTCGCCCTCGAGGCCGACCGGCACCTCGGCGCCCACATCTACGACGTGCAGACCGGTGGACCGATCCTCTGGCAGCACCTGTTCTGGTTCTTCGGCCACCCCGAGGTCTACATCGTGGCGCTGCCGTTCTTCGGCGTGGTGTCCGAGGTCATCCCGGTCTTCAGCCGCAAGCCGATGTTCGGCTACAAGGGCCTGATCTTCGCCACGATCGGCATCGGTGCGCTGTCGATGACGGTGTGGGCGCACCACATGTTCGCCACCGGCGCGGTGCTGCTGCCGTTCTTCAGCTTCCTGTCGTTCCTCATCGCGGTACCGACGGGCGTGAAGTTCTTCAACTGGATCGGCACGATGTGGCGCGGGCAGTTGTCGTTCGAGACCCCGATGCTGTTCTGCATCGGCTTCCTCATCACCTTCCTGCTTGGCGGCCTGACCGGGGTGCTGCTCGCCAGCCCGCCGATCGACTTCCACGTCAGTGACACCTACTTCGTCGTTGCGCACTTCCACTACGTGGTCTTCGGCACCGCGGTGTTCGCCTTCTTCGCCGGCACCTACTACTGGTTCCCGAAGTTCACCGGCCGGATGATGAACGACCGCCTCGGCAAGG
>JBKJVH010000246.1:0-4912 GCA_046590985.1 Mycobacteriales bacterium | reverse complement strand
CGCCCTCAACTCGGTCTCTAACGACTCATCGCCGCCAGAACGTCAGAGCGGACGCCCTGGCCATGCAGACCGGCAAGGACGGCTTCCAGCTCCCGCCGCATCCGGACGGCCCGCCGGTGAGCTGCAAGGCGCTCGAGCGCGTCGGCGGTGAGACGGGGGGTGTTGCGCATGGTGCTCATCACTTCTTCCTGATCGCTGCTTCGTGTCATCTGTGACAACGACCTGCGCCAGACATGCATGCCGTCTCACGGAGTGACAGTGCGCACCCCTGCACATGGGGCCACTCCCGACCGTGGCTGGGAGGGCGAGGCGGAACGGGCGCTCACAGACCCTGTCGCGTCTCACCGCCAAGCGCCTGACCCCGAAGAACCCGAGCATTCCGAGCGCTGACGCGGTCGCCAGCTGGACCGCTCAGCCGAGCCCATCCGATGATCCACTGACAGCTAGCGGACCACCGAGCCGTCCACAGCTACGCTCACGCCGCGTCGTCGTCTACGAGTTCGTCTTGATGCCCGACCACGTGGTCGACGTCAGCGACGCACTCGGCCCGTCCGTCGCGCTCTGGTGGCCCGACCATCCACCCAGTTACGACCTTCGTCAAAGCCAAAACAACTCTTGGCGCTCGCTCAACCGGCGACCACCCGATGATCTCGTCATTCAGACGTACGGGCCGGATGCGGACAACCCGGCGCAACCCGGCGCCCGACGGAGGCGTAGAACTACCAGTCATGCGCGTTCGAATCCTGGTGCTCGGCACCGCCGCTGTCCTCTGTTCCCTCGCCGGCGTGCCAGGTCAGGCTGCTACCCCGGATCCGCCGGGCACCGAGCCCTACGGGACCGTGCTCAACATCCTGCCGCCCGGCAACAGCGGCAACGTCGACGTGCCGACCCTGGTCGCGCTGGCGCCCGGCAAGGCCGCCGCGAGCCCGGAGACGTTCCTGCGCGGGCTGCAGGACCCCAAGGGGTCGTTCACGACCGCGACGGCCACCTTCCCGGCGCACTTCGCCGACCAGCTGGAGCGGTACGACGCCCTCAACCGGCCGGACCCGCGAAGCCTCACCGGCGCCCAGCTCGGTCGCTACTTCAAGGGCGCCGCACTGGGAGTCGTGCCCGCCGATGTGGTGCGCACCGAGACCCCGCGGCCGGGCACAACGATCCGCTGGGACAAGGACGGCGTACCGCACATCACCGGGGTGACCGACGACGACGTTGCCTACGGCGCAGGCGTCGCGGTGATGGAGACCCGGATGTTCCTCACCGACGTCCTCCGACACACCGGCGCCGCGACCATGGCGTCCTTCCTCGGGCCGACGGACGGCGACATCGCCCAGGACGCCGCGCAGCTGTCGGTTGCGCCGTACACGCCGGAGCAGATCGCGGCGCAGACGACGACGCCGGCGGATGCCACGCCAGAGGTGACGCGGCTCGCGGGCATGAGCGACGCGTTCATCGCCGGCATCAACGCCGAGCAGAAGGCGCTCTGCCCAGCGACGACCGCGTCGGTGCCGATCCCTGGCAGCCTCGGGCTGGGCTTCGGCGAGCACTGCCCGGTGGAGTACGCCGCACTTCAGCGGCCGCCGGCGCCGTGGAGCCGTGCCGACCTCATCTCGATCGCCTCACTGGTCGGCGGCATCTTCGGCACCGGCGGCGGCGGGCAGTACACCAACGCGATCTGGTTGCAACAGCTGCAGGAGAAGTTCGGCACCGAGGACGGCAGGCGCATCTACGACGACCTGCGGGAGAAGAACGACCCGGAGTCGCCGGTCACCTCGCCGGTCAGTGCGCCGTACGGCGGCCCCTCGGGTGTGCACGAGCGACTGCCCGGGGTCGCCCTGCCTGACTTGCATCCCACGGCCACCCAGCTCGGCACCGGCGCCATCGTCAACGCCGACGGGTCGTTGTCGGCGCCGCCGAAGGGCGCGGCCGGCAACCAGGGCAACGCCAGCACCACGGACCCCAAGCGCGCTGCGGCGGTCGCGCGCTTCGGCGTCGATCCCCGCCGCCAAGCCGACCAGATCCGTGGCTGGCTCGAGCGGGCCCTCGAGGGCGAGCAGGTCGGCATGAGCAACGAGCTGATCGTCGACGCGAAGCACTCCGCGACCGGACACCCGACGGCGGTGTTCGGACCGCAAACCGGCTACTACGCGCCGCAGCTGCTCATGGAGGAGGACCTGCGCGGTCCGCACATCGCGGCTCGAGGGGTGTCCTTCGCCGGCACCAACTTCATCGTCTCGCTCGGCCGCGGCATCGACTACGCCTGGTCGGCGACGTCGCCGTACACCGACATCACCGACACCGTGATCCAGCCGCTGTGCAACGCCGACGGCAGTGCCGCGACGGCCAACAGCACGGCGTACGTCGACGGCAGCGGTCGCTGCACCCCGATGGTCAACTACCAGCACACCGAAACCGGCCTTCCCAACATCGCGGCCGCGGGCGCGCCGACCCGCATCGCCTTCCTCGTTCTGCGTACCGATCACGGCATTGTTCGACTGCGTACGACGGTGAAGGGTCGGCCGGTGGCTGTGGTCATGCAGCGGTCGACGTACGGCCACGAGGCCGACTCGGTCCTCGGTTTCGGGCGGCTGAACGACCCCGGCTACGTGCACGACGCGGCGAGCTTTCAGCGGGCCGTGTCGGCGATCCAGTACACCTTCAACTGGTACTACGTCGACGACCGGGACATTGCCTACTACAGCTCGGCCAAGCTGCCCGTCCGCGCACCGGGCACCGACTTTGACCTGCCACGCTGGGGAGACAGGCGCTACGACTGGCGAGGCTTCGAGCCGTTCGGCGCCCACCCGCACGTGGTGAACCCGACCACGGGTTACCTGGCCAACTGGAACAACAAGCTGGCCCCTGACTTCTCCTCGGCCTCGCAGAAGTGGGGCGACGGCGCGGTCTACCGGAGCCTGAGCCTCAGTGACCGGCTCGACCGCCTGCTGGCCACCGGTCGACCGGTCACCCGCTCGGACCTGGTCGGCGCGATGATCGATGCCGGCACGGTAGACCTCCGAGGTGCCTACGTGCTGCCCTACGTGCTCCAGGTGGTCGGCACCCCCGCCGACCCCCAGGACGCCGCTGCCGTCGCCCTGATGCGTCGCTGGGTGGCTGCCGGGGCCCACCGGGTCGACCGGGACCGCAATGGCACCTACGCCGACCAGGCGGCGATCGCGCTGTTCGACACGTGGTGGGACCCGGTGGACATGGGCGCCTCGTGCGCGCAGGCGTGCGGCTTCGCTCTTCCAAAGGATGCGATGACGCACGGGCTGGGCGGCTTTGTGGATGTGCTCCCCGAGCCGCTTGACGACCACCCGCGTGAGCACATCGGCTCGGCCTTCAACGGGATCTCCTGGTACGGCTATCTCAACAAGGACCTGCGCGCGACGTTGGGCCAACCGGTCCGCGGTGGCTACTCGCGCAGCTACTGCGGTCCGCTGGGTGTCTGCCGAGCCGCCCTGCGAGCCTCGCTGCACAAGGCGGTAGCGGCCGCTCTTGCCACCCAGAAGGCGTCGTCCGTGGCGACGCTCACCTACGACAAGACCCGCGACGACATCCTCTCAGTCTCAGGCGGGGTCGTCGGGGTGCGCCCGATCGACTGGCAGAACCGGCCGACCTTCCAGCAGGTCGCGCAGTTCAGTCGCAGCCGCCGAGCCGGCGCGGCACCTGCTGACGCCCCGACGATGACGGCTCCCGGCCGGCTCCCCGCGACCGGCGCCTCGGCGTTGCCTCCCCTGGCCGGTCTGCTGGTTCTCGCTGCGGCGGTGGCAGTGCGCCGCGCACGGGTCAGGCCGAAGCCTTGACGTGGACGGCGGGCCTCTCGGCGCCGGTGAACGCTCGGATGGCGTGGCTCCAACGGCCCTCGGGAACGCTGAGCGGCCGAGGTTGCAGGGACTACCGGCGGATACGACCGAGCAGCGCGACCACTCAGCCGGGGTTCGAGTCACCAGGAGGCTTCGCATGACCACCACACCCGCCGCTCGTGCCGCGGGCCTCATGATTTGCGACCTATTCACCCTGCGGCGAAGGGATCTGCGAACTGCCGGACCGTCCATTTTGCGAACCGGCGCGAATTCTCCTCGACCGCTCCCGCTCGCAGGGCTGCACACGCAGCCGAGCCCTTCACTGGCGAACCCAAGCCCTTCGGGTGCCACGGAGCGCCGCTTGCAGTCGTTGAGGAACCGGCGTTCCGGGGGGGGATCGGGTCGCGACGCTTCACACCGTGTTGGAACGCGGCGGTCCATCACGGCAGAAGGTCGAGGTACTTCTTCCTTGCCGGCACGGCGTGAATGACCATCTCATCGCCTGGACTGGCGATGAGGGCAACGGTCTCGAGGAGTCGTGTGCGGTGTCGACGCCGAGTCGCAACTCGCGGTATGGAGGGCAATCATCATCCAGTGGCTCGATCCACAGTGGCCACTCCGCGGCCTGGATCGCGTCCTCCGGGGAGACGCCGTGCTTGAGCGCGCTCTTGTAGACCTTCACGCAGACAAACGTGCGAGCGCGATCCGAATCATCTCGGACCTGCTCAGCTGCTTCTTGGCGGCCGCCTCGTCGAGAGCGTCGAGCTCTTCTGCGGTCAGGCGGACGGCCACGACCTGCATGGGTTCAGCTCCACGCCCTGGGCGTCCGCGTCCCCGACGGGTGAGGTGGTCCACGTCGTAGCCCGCTTCGGCCTCGTCGGCCCATTGCTGAATCTGCTCTTCACTCGCCACGCAGATATCGTATGACGAAAAACGTGTCCAGGCCAAGGCCGATTTCCCCAGGCGTTCGTAATCGGTCTTCTCCTCGGTCACGAAGCGCCCTTCGCAGCCGTTGAGGAACGCAACCCAGCGGTCGTGGCCCACGCCGCGTGGCACTCTTGAAGGGTGAGCCTGTCGGACCGCCTCCGCGACCTCGATAACAACGTGCT
>JBKJVH010000013.1:0-13948 GCA_046590985.1 Mycobacteriales bacterium | reverse complement strand
AGGGGCTGGGCTATGAGCGCAACGACGTGGCTGTGGTCCTCAACGTCGCGCCGGACCACCTCGGTCTTCGCGGCATCGACACTGTCGAGCAGCTGGCCAACGTCAAGGCGGTCGTCGCGGGGAACCGCTTCCACGACGACGCGCTTGACGTCTGCCAGCTGCTCGACCGTGTCGATGCCCTGCAGCCCCAAGTGGTCGGCCGCGACGTTGAGCACCACACCCACGTCGTTGCGTTCGTAGCCGAGACCCTCGCGCAGCAGTCCACCGCGAGCCACCTCGAAGACCGCGAAGTCGACCCGGGGGTTCTGCAGGACCATCCGCGCCGACCGCGGACCCGACGCATCGGACCGGATGACGAGCCGCTCGTCGATGACGATTCCGTCGGTGGATGTCATGCCGACCTTGCGTCCGAGCCCCTTGAAGATGTGGGCGATCATCCGCGACGTCGTGGTCTTGCCGTTGGTCCCGGTCACGGCGACGATCGGGATCCTCGACGGAGTGCCAGGTGGGAACAGCAGGTCGATGACCGGTTTCGCGACGTACTGCGGTTCGCCGATCGTCGGGTGCGTGTGCATCCGGAAGCCAGGCGCGGCGTTGACCTCGACGATCCCGCCGCCGACCTCACGCACCGGGTCGGTGATGTCCACGGCCATGAAGTCGATGCCGGCCACGTCGAGCCCGACCACGCGCGCGGCCTCCTCCGCGATCTCGACGTTGTCGGGGTGTGCCTCCAGCGTCCGGTCGATCGAGATGCCACCGGTCGACATGTTCGCGGTCAGCGTGAGCTTCACGGTGACGCCGGCGTCGGGCACCGACGTGCGCGAGAACCCCTGCGCGGTAAGGAGATCGTCGGCTGTGTCCAGCGAGATCCGGGTGAGGACCTTCTCGTGCCCGACGCCGCGCCGCGGGTCGGCGTTGGTGATCTCGACGAGCTCGGCGATCGTCCGCACCCCGTCGCCGATGACGTGCGCCGGCACCCGTTCGGCGACGGCCACCATCCGGCCGCCCACCACCAGGAACCGGTAGTCGCTGCCCACGAGGTAGGACTCCACGATCACCCAGCCGCGGCGGGACTCCGCTCTCGCCACGTCATAGGCCTTCGCCACGGCCACGTCGTCGCGGAGGTCCAGCCCGACGCCGCGGCCGTGGTTGCCGTCGGCGGGCTTCAGCACGACCGGGAAGCCGATGCGGTGGGCGACGTCGAGGGCGCCCTCGAGGGTGCGTACCGCCTTGGACTGCGGGACGGGGAGGCCGGCGGCGGCGAGCAGCTGCAGGGTCATCTCCTTGTCGCCCGCGATGTCGACGGCCAGGGAGCTCGTCGCGGACGTCATGGTGGCCCGGATCCGCTTGGCGTGGACCCCCTGACCGAGCTGGACGAGCGACGCGTTGTTGAGGCGCATCCAGGGGATGTCGCGGGCGATCGCCTCGTCGACGAGCGACTGGGTCGAGGGACCAAAGGCCGCGCGCTGGGCGAGCAGGAGCAGTCGCTCGATCTCGGCCGTCACGTCCAGCTCGGGGTCGGCGACGACGAGGTGGTTGACCAGCCGGACCGCGAGCTTCCCGGCAGCCACGCCGACGGTCTCGTCGGTGTAGGCGTAGATGACGTCATAGACGCCGGGGCGGCCAGCGGTGCCGCGGGTCTTGCCACGGGACACCTCGGCGCCGGTGAGCCGCTGCAGCTCCAGCGCGACGTGCTCGGCGACGTGCCCGAGCCAGGTGCCCTCGTGCAGCCGCTCCGCGAAGCCACCGGCCTTGCGGCGGGAGCAGGAGTGGTCGCCGACCCCGGGCAGCAGGGCCAGGAGCGCGTCGGTGAACCCGGGCAGCGTGTCGGTGGGGAACTCCTCCAGCACGCCGAGGTCGACCTGCAGGTGCACGGCAGGCGCGTACGACCAGTAGTTGGGGCCGCGGTAGACGCGGCTCGACAGGATCGTCAGGTCAGGCATCGGTTCTGGCATGACTTCTCCTTCAGTGCGTGGGGGCGTGACCGGTGGCGCCTTCGGAGGCGATGAGGCGCTCCACCCGGGTGCGGTGGTGGGGTTCGCGGAGGTCGTCGAGCCGGCCACCGGTGCCGGGCAGCAGGGTGCGTGCGGCGAGGTCGAACCGCGAGCCGGCCGGGAGGGAGTGCAGCACCACGCCGGACACCAGCAGTGGTGCGGTGCCGGCGGCGGTGTCGACGTTGCTGGTCATCGCGCGACCGTCGAACAGGGTCACCGAACCGCGGCCGAGGACCTCGAGCAGGTGCCCGTGCGTGACGATCGCGGCGGTGTCCTCATCGACGCCCATCCCGAGCAGGTGCGGTGCGTGCGACACGAGGGACAGCAGCCGGCCGTAGCGGTTGCGCTGGTCGAAGTGCTGGTCGATCACCAAGCCGGGGAGCAGGCCCAGCCCGGCGGACATCTGGGCCATCCGCATCTTGGGTGTCGTCCCGGCCGGCCCGAAGGCGACCATGTGCTCGCTCTGGACGCTGGCGCCGGCGGAGGTGCCCCCGACCACGACCCCGCGTGCGTGCGCGGCCTTGATCGCCGTGCCGAACGGGGTCCCGGTGACGACCCCGGCGAGCGTGGACTGGTTGCCGCCGGTGAGGAAGATGCCGGTCACGTCCGCGAGCTGCGCGACCAGCACAGGGTCGGCCGCCTCGGCGCGGGTCCGCGGCCGGGGCACGACCACGTCCTTGACCCCAAGCTTGGCGAACGCCTCGCGATAGGCGTCGTTGATCTCCTCACCGAGCGCGGACGCGGTCGCGATGACGGCTACCTTGCCGGCGCTGCCCCCGGCCAGCTTGGCGAAGCGGGCGAGGACCTGCCGCGGCCCGGTCTTGTCCTCGGCGCCGCCGATCACCATGAGCGGCCCGGTCGTCATCCGGCGACCCTACCCAGCCCGGTCGGCGGCCTTCGCGAGGTTGGTGGCGAACCCGGCGACCAGCCGGTGCAGGAACCACCGGAGCAACGCTCCCGTGCCGGGGACGTTCGGCGTGAAGCTCCCCTGCCAGACGATCTGCGTGCCGCCCGTGGCCAACGGGGTCAGGTCGACCTCGGCGCGGTAGTCCCGGTAGGGCGACGGCGACGCCACCACATAGGCGAGCCGCGACCCGGGGACGTGCTCGACGACTCGCTCCAGGCTGACGAGCGGCCCGATCCCGAGCTTGCGGACGGCACCCACCCCGCCCGGCGGATCACCCGGCACCGCCCAGCTCGACCGGGGTACGAAGAAGCCCGCCCACTCCGACCAGCGGCTGCCGTCCTCCAGAATCGCGAAGGCCACCTGCGGCGAGGCGCTGCAGGTGGCCTGGGCGACGAAATGCTGCTTCAGGGTGCGGTCGGCGGGTAGCCGGGCGGCTGGTTCGGCGGCGGCGGCGGAGGCGTGATGGCCTCGGTGGGCGGTGCCGGTGACTGCGGCCGTACGGGAGCGGTCGGTGGCGCCGGGTAGACCGGGGGGGCCGGCGGTGTCGCGCTGCCAGGCTTGGTAGGCAGCTGCTCACCGGAGGTCTTGAAGTTGAGGAAGGCGAAGTAGGTCATCGCGCCGGAGACCAGGATGCCGAGCCACCATCCGAAGCCCGGGTGGGCGCTGATCTTGATCGCACCGCTGCCGGCGCTGTCGAAGCTGCCCAACAACCGGAGCACGAAGATGACGGTCGCCAGTCCCGAGGCTGCCAGGGTGATGAGGTTCACGCCGGCCGGGAGCTGAACGCTGTCGAGTGCTCCCATCAGGCGCGCGATGACGACGGCGCTTGCCGCGATCGCGAGCAGCAGGGCGAGCTTGAGGATCCCGTACGCGCTCCACAGGCTGATGCTGTTGCTGCCGCCGAAGCCGCTGACGCTGTACCAGGGGAAGAAGCTCAGGATGAAAAGCAGCACGCCACCACCGGCGATGAACCGGTCGTTGCCCTGCACCTTGTTGATGTCGAAGTCAGCCATGTCCACATTCCCCACGTTCGTCGTTGCGGGAAACGTAGCCCTCCAGGCACTCTCAGCAAAGTCCCCAAGGGGTGTCCGACTTCGGACAGCCCCCCGAGGGTGCTGCGGGTCGGCAGGCAGGTGGCCGACGCCCCGCGTCGAACTGTGAGGGGATAGCCCAGCCGTTCGAGGAGACCCATGCGCCGCGTTGCCCTGCCCGTGCTCTTTGCGACAGCCTTCGCGGTCGCAGCACCGTTCGCCGCGTCCTCGCACGCGGCGGGCCCCGCGAAGGCCACCTACCGGGCGTACGAGGTCGGCAAGGACGAGGGCGAGCCCTCCATCGGCTACGACACCAAGGCCGACGCAGCGATCTACGGCGCCGGCACGTCGAACATCAGGATGACCTGGGACAAGGCGGGCAAACTCACCAAGAAGGACGTCACCGCGCCCACCTCGCAGACCTCGCTCGACGCCATCACCTTCACCGACCAGGTGACGAACCGCACCTTCGTGTCCCAGCTCGTCGGGGCCTGCAGCCTGTCGTCCTACTCCGACGACGCGGGCGCGACCTGGAGCACCTCGGAGGGCTGCGGCCCCGACGTACTGCTGGACCACCAGACCTTCGGCGGCGGCCCCTACCGGACCCAGGGTAAGCCGATCACCTCGCTGTCGTACGGCCACGCCGTCTACTACTGCGCGCAGAACTCCTACAGCGGCGCGTGCGCCCGCAGCGACGACGGTGGCGCTACCTTCCTGCCCGGCGTGCCCGCGTACAACACCGCCGCGAACTCCCCGGGCGACCCCACCGGCGGAGCCTGCTCGGCCATCCACGGCCACGTCCGGGTCGGGCCGGACGGCTTCGTCTACCTGCCGAACAAGGGCTGCGGGGGGACCCCGACGGTCGGCAACCTCACCAACTCGGAGTTCTTCGGCGGGGTCCCGGCGCTGTCGGTCAGCGCCGACAACGGCAGCACCTGGACCGTCCGCAAGGTGAACTGGCCGAACGACGCCCACAACGCCGAGGAGAGCGACCCGTCGGTCGACACCGACAAGGCCGGCACCGTCTACTTCGGCTGGGAGGACGGCCACAACCCCACCGAGACGACGTACGCGACGACCAGTGCCGCGAAGGTCTCGATCTCCCACGACCACGGCACGACCTGGACCAAGCCCGTCGACCTGAGCACCCCGCTCGGGCTGCACAACGTGCAGTTCCCGGAGGTGATCGCGGGCGACAGGGGCCGCGCCGCGGTGGCCTTCATCGGCACCCCCGCGATCGGTGACGACCAGCACAACGGGTTCGTCGGGGCCTGGCACCTCTACATCTCCACCACGATCGACGACGGCAAGACCTGGTCGACGGTCGACACCACCCCGCAGGATCCGGTGCAGCGCGGCTGCATCTCCCTGCAGGGCACGTCCAACAAGACCGTGCAGGACGCCAACATCTGCGACCAGCGCAACCTGCTCGACTTCAACGACATCACCGTCGACACGCAGGGTCGGGTGCTGGTCGCCTACTCCGACGGCTGCACGAAGCTGTGCCCGGGACTCGTGACCAGCCCCAGCAAGGGCTCGGCCAACTTCGTGATGCGCCAGGTCAGCGGCCCGCTGCTGTACGCGAAGGGCTCGGCGGCGGTCACCCCGACGGTCGCGAAGCCTGGCACGGTCCCGCCGGTCGTCGCCCGACCCGTAGCCGGTACGGGGGCGCTCGCGGCCACCGGTGGCGCTCCCGTCGTGGCGGGCATCGCGGTGCTGCTGCTCGGCGGGGCGCTCTACCTGCGTCGTCGGCGGATCTGACCAGTTCCTTCGGATCAGCCCGATCGGCGCCGAGACAACAAGGGTGCACCCGCCTCGCCCCGTGACCCGCGCCTCCCTGATCCTGATCGCCGCCGCGCTGGCGCTGACGGGATGCGAAGGGGCATCCGTGCACGCACCGAGAGCCGCCGCGTCACCCGCGGCTGCTCCCGCCGCGACGGACTCGCCGGTCTCCCAGGTGGTCCGCACGGTCGCCGCTGCTCCGCCCCTCAAGGCCGCCTCCCGCCTACGGGCCGCCGCAGCGCGACCCGTCGCGGTCCGACCGGTCGCCCGCAGGCCCGTGGTGCGGCGCGTCCCGGCGCCGACCGTCCGCCGCCTCGTCGAGTCCCCGGCTCAGCGAGGGGCGCGGGTGTTGGCTTCGCTGCACTACCCGTACCAGCGGCTGGGGTACCGGATCCAGTTCCTACCGGACAAGCACGGCTACTTGGGGCTCACCGTGCCGGAGCAGCGGCTGATCCAGATCTACGTCCGCAGCTCCGAGAGCGACCTGGTGCTGTCGCACTCCATCGCGCACGAGATCGGGCACGCGCTGGACTTCAGTCGCAGCAGCCTGGTGACGCATCGCACCTATCTCACGATGCGCGGGCTCAGCACGTCACGGGACTGGTTTGGCTGCTCGGGCTGCACCGACTACCGGACGCCTGCGGGCGACTGGGCGGAGGTGTTCGCGTACTGGCTGGCAGGACCGGGCGACTACCGCAGCCAGGTCGCCGGCGCGCCCAGCCGGACCCAGTTGAGGGCCCTCGGGGCGTTGTTCGCCCTCTGAGCCGAGATACTCGCGGTACGGGCTGGGCCAGACCAACTAGCCTTGCCGGGTGTCTTCAGGAGCAGCGGTGCACCAGGTAGCGGTCATCTCGGGTGGCTTGTCGCATGAGCGCGACGTGTCGGTGCGGTCCGGGCGGCGGTTGGCGGAGCAGCTGGTCAAGGCCGGGCTCACGGTCGACCACTGGGACGTCGACGAGCGGTTCGTAGCGCTGCTGAGCGCTCGGGACGCCGACGTGGCGTTCGTGGCGCTGCATGGTGGCTCGGGGGAGAACGGCACGGTGCAGGCGCTGCTCGAGCTCGCAGGGGTGCCCTACGTCGGGTCGACGGCGGGTGCCTGCCGCGCCGCGTACGACAAGGCGATCGCCAAGACGCGCATGGTCGAGGCGGGCATCGCGACGCCGCGCTGGGTGACGCTGCCGAGCACGATCTTCCGCGAGGTCGGTCCGGAGAACCTCTACCACCTGGTCGACAGCGTCATCGGGCTGCCGCTGGTCGTGAAGCCGGTCGCGGGCGGCTCCTCGCTCGGCGTCTCGGTCGTCCGCACTGAGGCGGAGCTGCCTGGCGCGCTCGTGCAGGCGTACGCCTACGCCTCGGACGTGCTGCTCGAGGCCTTCGTCGACGGGCTCGAGGTGACGGTGCCGGTGCTCGACCTCGGCGCCGGACCCGCCGCCCTCGCGCCGATGCTGATCGAGCTTCCCGAAGGGATGGCGTACGACTACCAGGCGCGCTACGACGCCTCCTCCAACGTCCGGTACACCTCGCTGCACGACGACGACCCCCGGCTGGACGTGCCCGAAGTGCGCCGCATCGCGGAGCAGGTCCACACCCTGCTGGGGCTGCGGGACCTTTCCCGCGTCGACATGATCGTCGGCGCCGACGGGATCCCGCAGGTGCTCGAGGCGGCCGTGACGCCGGGCCTGACCGAGACCTCGACCTTCCCGCTGGCCGTGACCAGCGCCGGGCACCAGCTCAGCGAGGTGTACGCGACGCTCGTGGACAACGCGAAGAAGCGCGGCGGCTGAGGTGGCGCTGACCGCCCTGCTCGACGGTGCTGTGCTGGCCGAGAAGACCGGACCGGAACCTCGCGTGCTGGCCCTGCACGGCTGGGGCCGCACCCGCGCCGACTGGCTGCCCGCGCTCACCGGGGTGGCGGCACTCGCCGTCGACCTGCCCGGCTTCGGAGCCTCCCCGCCGCCGCCGGTCGGCTGGGGCTCACGCGAGTACGCCGAGCTGCTGGCGCCGCTGCTCGCAGGCGGCGGCTGGACCGTCGCGGGCCACTCGTTCGGTGGTCGGGTTGCGGTGCAGCTCGCGGCCGGCTGGCCCGACCTGGTGTCGGGCGTCGTGCTCACCGGTGTGCCGCTGCTGAAGGCGGCCGCCGGCGGGAAGGCGCCGCTCGCGTTCCGGCTCGCCAAGAAGGCGCACGCCCTCGGGTTGCTGTCGGACGAGAAGATGGAGGAGCAGCGTCGTCAGCGCGGCTCCGCGGACTACCGGAACGCCACCGGCGTGATGCGGGACACCCTGGTCCGTCTCGTCAACGAGGACTACCGGGGCCTGCTACCGGGCATCGATGCTCCCGTGGAGATGGTGTGGGGCGCCGAGGACACCGCCGCTCCCGTGCCGATGGCACGGGAGGCGGCCAACCTGCTGCGCAAAGCCACGCTCACGGTGTCACCCACCAGCGGGCACCTCCTCGACGACGCCCTGTACGCCCTGCTGCGGGAGCGGCTGTGAACCTGCTGATCCAGCTGCTGTGTCTCGCAGCAGCTGTCGCCGGCACGCCCCGGTGGCTCCGGGTCGCCCAGCGCGAGCACTACCTCGGTGGCTCGGTGACCTGGACCGACCAGCTGTGGCTGCTCCGCTCGAAGGTGTCCGCACTGCTCTGGCTCCCGGTGATCGGGGCGTTCGCCCTCGGAGTGCTGGTGAGCCCGTGGGGCTACGTCGCCGCCGCCGTGCTGGCCCAGCTCACGCCGGTCGGGCTGCCGTACAAGGGTCGGACCTCGAAGCTGGCGTGGACCCCGCGGGTGCGCCGGCTGTCGATCGTGCTCGCCGTGCTGCTGGTGGCTGTCGCGGTCTGGTCGCCGGCGCTGGCCGCCTGCTCCTCGCTGTTCCTCACGGTGCTGGTCGACGCTGCCCTGCTGATCGTGGCGCCACTGGAGCGGCGGCTGGCGCGGACCTTCCTGGAGCAGGCCCGCACCCGGGTTGCCAAGGTCCGGCCGACCGTCATCGCGATCACCGGTTCGTACGGCAAGACGACCACCAAGAACTACCTGGCGCACCTGCTGTCAGGTGGGCACTCGGTGCTCGCGTCCCCGGCGTCGTTCAACAACGCGATGGGGCTGTCGCGGGCCGTCAACGAGCACCTCGTGCCCGGTACGGAGGTGTTCATCGCCGAGATGGGCACCTACGGCGACGGGGAGATCGCCGGCCTGTGTGAGGTGTTCCCGCCGGACATCGCGGTGCTGACGGCGATCGGCGAGATGCACCTGCAGCGCATGAAGACGCGCGAGGGCGTGCTGCGCGCCAAGACCGAGATCACCGTGAAGGCGCGCGTCGTGGTGGTCAACAACGACGACGACCTGCTCGCCGGGCTGGCCACTTCCCTTGCAGCACAGGGCAAGCAGGTGATCCGCTGCTCGATCGTCGACGCCGGCGCGGACGTCGCGATCGTCGACGGTCGGCTGATCGTGCGGGGAGCGAACCTCGGTGCGGTGACGTTGCCCGACTCGGTGCACCCGTCCAACGCGGCCTGCGCGGTCGGGGCGGCGGTGGCCCTCGGCGACGACGTGCGGCCGCTGGTGAAGCGGCTGTCGGACCTGCCGACGGTCGCCCACCGGCTCGAGCCGACGGCGTTGCCGAACGGCAGCTGGATCCTCGACGACACCTACAACTCCAACCCGGCGGGGGCGGCTGAGGCGGTGCGTCGCGCGGCGGTGCTCGCCGAGCGTTCGGGCGGCCGGGTGCACGTCGTGACGCCGGGGATGGTCGAGCTCGGGGCTGTCCAGGCCGAGCGGAACCGTGAGCTCGGGGATGCCGTGGTGGCCTCCGGTGCCACCACCCTCGTCGTGGTCGGCCGCACCAACGCGCGGGCCCTGCACCTGGGTGGCTCCGGCGGCGCGACCGAGGTGATCGAGGTCGCGACGCGCCCTGAGGCGGTGGCGCTCATCGAGAAGCGGTCGGTCGCCGGTGACGTCGTACTGTACGAGAACGACCTCCCCGACCACTATCCGTAAGGGATCCTCCTGTGCCTGACCAGCTCGCCGTCGTCTTCGGTGGCCCGTCGCCCGAGCACGACATCAGCATCCTCACCGGGCTGCTGTCGGAGCGGGTGCTGCGCGACGCCGGTCGCGACGTGGTGCCGCTCTACTGGACGCGCACCGGCGACTGGGTGCAGTGCCCGCCGTCCTCGGAGGCAAAGGACTTCCTCGACGGCGCACCCCGCGGCTCCACCACGCTCGATGTGCTGCTGGACACGGGTTTCCAGCTTCCCAAGAAGGGCCTCGGCGGGGCGAAGCCGCTCGCGATCGACGCTGCCTTGAACTGCTGCCACGGCGGGGCCGGGGAGAACGGCGGCCTCAACGCGTTGTTCGACCAGCTCGGCATCCCGCTGACAGGTGGGCCGGCGGTCCTCGCGACCCTCGGCATGGACAAGCTCGCCTTCGGGGCGGTGCTCCAGGCCTGCGGGATCCCGACGCTGCCCCGGGTGACGCTCGGCGCTGAGGTGCCGTTCGCAGGGCCGTACATCGTGAAGCCGCGGTTCGGGGGCTCCTCCATCGGGATCGAGGTCGTCGAAGACCTCGACACCGCGCGGGCGCTGGCGAAGAGCTCGGTCCACCTGCGGCAGGGTGTCGTTCTGGAGCCGTTCTCCAAGGGCGCGATCGATCTGAACCTGGCCTACTCCACGCACCCCACCGTGCGGGTCTCGCTGCTCGAGAAGCCGCTCGCGCCGGCGGCCGCGGAGGGCATCTACTCCTACGGCCAGAAGTACCTCCAGACCGACGGGCTGGTCGCCGCGCCCCGCGAGCTGCCCGCCCAGGTGGCCCCCGAGGTCACGGCGGAGGCCGAGCGGCTCGCCCGCGCGGTGCTGGAGGTCACCGGCATCCGCGGCCTCGGGCGGCTCGACTTCCTGCTCGTCGACGAGGTGCTGTACGTCAACGAGATCAACACCATCCCTGGATCGATGTCGCTCTACCTGTGGCCGTCGTCGATCACCGCCGCCGAGCTGCTGCTCGGGGCGGTGGAGGAGGCCCGCACCTCCTTCGCTCCGGCGCCCGCGCCGTTCGAGCCCGGCGCTGCCCTGCGGGCCGCCGGCGGGATGGCCGGCAAGCTCGGCCAGATCGGCCAGCGCTGAGCTGAAACACCAGGCAGGGGTTCCCACCCTGGCACTCGGGCTCACCCTCGGGCGACGTCGCTGAGCGGCGGAGCGTTGAGCGAGCAGCTCCGGGGAAGCACCGGGGCGGTCGTGGCCGACGTGCGCACGAACGCCGCGGCCAGCCCGCCGCCGAGCGCGAGCAGGCCGGCGCAGGTCCACATCGCGATCCGGTAGGCCGGCTGCAGGAGGTGCGCGGACTGGAAGGCGTCACCGCTCAGGCCCGCGGCCAGCGGGAGCACCGCGACCGCCAGCAGCCCGGCCACCCGGGCAACGGCGTTGTTGACGCCGCTGGCGAGGCCGGCGTGGTTGTCCGCAGCCGCCGCCAGCACGGTTGCTGTCAGCGGGGCCACGGTGAGCGACAGCCCCAGCCCGAACAGCGTCAGGGCCGGCAGCACATCGGTGAGGTAGGTCGCGTGCGGCCCGATGCGGGTCAGCGCAGCCACGCCCACCGCGCAGGCCAGCGGACCGGCCGTCATCGGCAGGCGAGGGCCCGTGTGGGTTGCGAGGGCACCGGCCCGGGCGGACAGCAGGAGCATGAGCACGGTCACCGGCAGCAGGGACAGCCCAGCTGCCAGCGGTGTGAAACCGGCTACCACCTGCAAGCAGAGGACCAGCCAGAAGAACACCCCGCCCAGGGCCCCGTACACGGCGAACGTGACGGCGTTCGCGGCGCTGAACAGCCGTGAGCTGAAGATGCCCAGCGGCAGCATGGGCTCGGCGGCCCGCTGCTCCTGGAGCACGAAGCCCGCGAGGGCCACCACGCCGACGCCGAGGGCTGCGAGCACCGAGGTTGATCCCAGACCCCTGTCCTGCCAGGCGATCAGGCCCTGCGTGAGGGCGCCCAGTCCGACCGCCCCGAGGACGGCGCCGGCCAGGTCCAGGTGGTGCGAGGCGTTCGGGTCGACGGACTCCGGCACGTGCCGTACGGCGGTGAGGAGGACAGCCACCGCGAAGGGCAGGTTGATGAGGAAGATCCAGCGCCAGGAGGCGACCTCGACCAGCCAGCCGCCGAGGAACGGACCGACGGCGCCGGCGATCCCGGCCAGGCCGGACCAGGCCCCGATCGCCCGCGCCCGGTCTTCGGCGCGGAACGAGGACTGCAGGATGGCCAGGCTCCCGGGCGTCAGGAGCGCCCCGCCAACGCCCTGCAACGCACGGGCCGCGATCAGGGTGCCGATGTCGGGGGCGAGCCCGCACAGCAGCGACGACAGCGCGAACCAGACCACTCCGATCACGAAGACGCGCTTGCGTCCGAAGCGGTCACCGAGCGAGCCGCCGAGCAGGATCAGCGCCGCCAGGGTGAGGGTGTAGGCGTTGATCGTCCAGGTCAGCCCGGACAGCCCACTGTGCAGCCCTGTTCCGATGTGCGGCAGCGCCACGTTGACCACGGTGCCGTCGACGAACACCATCGCTGACCCCAGGACGGCGGCGGCCAGCACCCGCCGGCCCTGGGAGCTGTCGTACTCCAGGGCCGCCACCTCGCCATCATGACGGGTCGAGCACCCGGATCCACACCTGCGACCACGGTGCCTGCTGCAGCACGGTCAGCTTGGGGTCGGGGACGTCGAGCAGCCGGCCGGTCACGAGCGGCAGCAGCGGCGCCAACCGCCGGTCGGCGAGCACCGCGTCCACAGCAGTGCGCTCGCCACCGACGAGGACGGCCTCCAAGGGCTGGGCCAGCAGGATCCGGACGGCCACGTCGGCGGCGGTCTGGAGCGCCACGCTCGCCTGGCCCTCGCGGCGGCGGGCGAACCGCTGCTGGCTCCAGCCTCCCGCCGCGGACCGGCCGTGCACCTGGCGCGAGCCGACCTTGGAGCTGACCAGCTTCCCGTCCACGAACACCCCCGCGGCGTAACCGCCGAGCCGGACAAGCAGCACGCCGACGGTCCGCGGACGCAGCGTGTGCGCGACCAGGTCGCCGACGAGCGGTGGGAAGGGCACCTCGATCTGCGCGACGGAACCGTCGGCGCCGGTCAAGGTCACCAGGGACGGTTCGACAGCGGCGACCGTCGCCCCGTGGCGCTCGGCGAAGCCGGCGATCCAGCGCTCGAGCCGGGCGGGGGAAACGGTGACCCAGCGGCCGCCACCTGCTGCGGGTCGCGAGGTCATGCCCTGGACGCTAGCGTCTGACCGTGAGCGAGACCCGGCTGCTGGCCCCCGCGAAGGCCGGCCGGTTCGGCGCGGTCCTGTACGCGCTCCGCACGACCAACCCACCGCCGGACGTGCCGATCGCTTCCTTGGACGGGCTGACCCGCTGGGTCGTCGTCACCCGTGCCGCGGTGCTGCCCATGACGCTGTTCGCCGGGCTCGTCGCGGGGCTGCTGGCGGTTCGGGCGCCGGGCTTCTCGACGTGGATGTTCGCCCTGGCGCTGCTGGGGATCCTGCTCGCACACACCTCCAACAACCTCATGAACGACCTGGCCGACACCGATGTCGGGCTCGACACCAACGCCTACCCGCGGGCGCTCTATGCCCCGCACCCGATCCTGTCCGGGCTGGTCACACGCAGGCAGCTGCTGGTCGCGATCGCGGGGTGCGTGCTCGCCGACTTCGTCATCATGGTGGTGCTCGCGAGCCAACGCGGCTGGGCCGTGATCGCCTTCGCCGTAGGCGGTTTCGCGCTGTCGTACGCCTACACCGCGCCGCCGCTGCGGCTGAAGAAGCACGGCCTGGTTGAGCCGGACGTGTTCGTGACCTGGGGGCCGCTGATGGTCGCCGGCACCTACTTCTCGGCCGTCGGGGAGCTCCCCTGGCAGGTGTGGGTCGCCGCCGTGCCGTACGGCCTGCTGTGCACGACCGTGCTGATGGGCAAGCACATCGACAAGATCCCGTACGACGAGCCGACCGGCACCCGGACCATCCCCGTCATCCTCGGCGAGGACCGGGCGCGCGTGCTGACGATCGGGCTGGTCTTCGGCTTCTACGTCGCCGTGGCGGCAGCCGTTGCGCTGCAGGCGCTGCCGTGGCCCTCCCTGGTCGTGGTGGGCTACCTGCCGACGGCGTGGAAGGTGACGCGGGCGCTGCGGTCCCCGAAGCCGGCCGAGCCGCCGAAGGGCTTCCCGGTGTGGCCGCTGTGGTTCGCCGCGATCTGCTTCGTGCACAC
>JBKJVH010000171.1:0-3071 GCA_046590985.1 Mycobacteriales bacterium | reverse complement strand
CGCGGTGCCCGTCCAAGGCGGGTAGCTGCAGCCGCTCGGCTGACCTCGGTGCTTGCCCTGTTGTCTCAGCCTCAACGCTCTCCGAGACATCGCTGGCGACTCATATAGGGTGCCCTCGGATCGAGGGACGCGGGGGGGTGCCGTGACGGCCGGTAGCGATTGTGATCGGTGGCCCGGTGCGGCCCCTCGTCGCGGCGGGGCCCGGATTGTGTCGGTGGTTGTAGTTTCAGCGGCCCTGCTGGTTACCGCGTGCGGCGGATCTACGACCGCGACCCCGCCGACGTCGGTTTCGCCGACCTCGACCTCCTTGGCGTCCTCCGCGCCACAGCCGTCGCTCAACACCGGGGACGCCCCGTGGCCAGACCCTGACCATGTTCCCGAGCGCGTAGAGGCCGCCGGGCTGCCACATAGCGACACCGAGTTCCTGACCGTCCACTACCACGTGCACCTCGACGTCTTCGTAGACGGCAAGTCCGAACCCGTCGCCGCCAGCATCGGACGGGAAGACCAGGACTTCTTCTCCCCACTCCACACGCACGCATCCAGTGGGCTGATCCACATGGAGGCGGCCAAGGATCAAAGGATCACTCTCGGAATGCTGTTTACCGAGTGGGGGGTTCGCCTCACCGACGACTGTGTCGGGGGCTACTGCCGCCCGGCGTCGCAGATCAAGGCTTACGTCAACGGCAACGCAGACGACGCCCCGCTGGCCGACATCGCGTTTGTGAAAGGCCAGGAGATCGCGCTCGTGATCGGTTCACCGCCTGCCAGCATCCCTTCGGGCTGGGACTGCCGCGCCAACATCGACGCGACGCTTGAGAATCCCGCGCAGTGCGCAGACTTCGGCGAATAGACCGGACCCGACCGCCCACCGATACGAACCCATGCACGGTCAGGTCTGTGCGGCGATCGACTCGATTTGCGAGTGACGTAGGTCGACGCCATGGATGTCGGGATTCCGACCTGAGCCGGCGTTGGAGGGCACGCGTCGGTCGCTCGGGCTGCCGAGCTTCTGACGGTACCGATCGGCTGACGGTACCAATCGGGACGCGTCCACACCGCCGAACAACGGCACCCGGTGATGTGCATGCATCGACAGTCAAGGAGAGGATGCGCCCAGCGGCCGTTCTCCTGCTGGTCACGGGCGCTGCGCTCGTGGTCCGTCAGGACATCTCGTGGGGCGAGCTGTGGATCGTGCACAAGGTCGGCCGCAGTACCGGCGGGCAACGCCTGTGGCGTCGTAAGTTTGCGGTGATGTCGCACTACGACGTGTTGGGCGTGGCCCCGAACGCCTCGGCGGTCGAGCTGCGCCACGCGTACCGATCTCGCGCAAGCCTGCTTCACCCGGACAAGCACACCGACCGGCCGCCGCAGGAGCAAGCGGACACTGCGCGGGACATGCAGCGTCTCAACGAGGCGTGGCACGTCCTGTCTGACGCAGCACGTCGACGGCGCTACGACGAGGAGCTGGGAGTGTTCCGGGCGACCCCACTGGCCGCTGCTCGACCGTCGCCTCTTGACCGCTCCGACGAGTCGATCAAGACACATGACAGCAGCGTGCCGGTGCTGCTCCGACTCCTGCCCCTCGGGTTCATGCTACTCGTGCTTCTCGCCGTCTTCGTGTTCGCGGCCTTCGCCCTCAGCGGACCGGCTGACAACAGCGACGGCAACGGCGACACGGGGACATCGCCGTCAAGCCCCACCGCAGTGGCCGCCGGGGACTGCATCGATGTGGAGCGCGGGCGCATCAGCGCGCTCATCCCGTGCGAAGGTCCCAACGACGGCCGGGTCACCCGGGTGATCCTTCGCGCCGACGCCTGCGTCGGCGTCGAGCAGCGCGTCGACGGGATCGACGGCTCGCGCGCGATCTGCGTGGTCGCTACTACGCCTTGAGTCTCTCGCGCGTAGTGCACGAGAACACCCGTCCACTCGTGCTGGCACACCCGGAGAGGGAGGCTGGCACCCCTCCGGCGGCGCGCGCCGGTCCGTAGGATCCCGCCATGGCCTTGCGGGCGGACACGGGCTGGTTGGTCCGGAGTAGATGGCGCGGGGGCCGGCTCGCGCTCGTCTCGCTGGCGCTGATCGTGGCCTTCGGGGCGACCGGTTCGCTCGTCGCCCTCGGCGCCGCGGAGCGAACGGCCGGCGCATACGCCCAGTTCCTCGACCGAGCCCACGTCGGCGATCTGCTGGTCAATGCGGGGCTGAGCACCGCCGACATCGACGCGGTGGTGCGGGGTCTGCCCGGCGTCCGGGCGGTGACCAGCGACCAGCTCTTCCTCGCTGGGCTCGATGGGGGCGCACCGCGTACGCCGGTAGAGGTGCGGGCCTTCGCTACCGAGGTGCAGGTGCTCGGCTCGGTTGACGGGCGGCACTCCACGATGGACCGTCCGGCCCTGGCCCGAGGCCGGATTCCCACCGGCCGCCGCGAGGCGCTGGTGACTGCCGAGCTGGCCCGAGCCCGGAGCATCGAGGTCGGCGACGTGCTGCCGATCGCGTTCTGGGGCACTCGCGAGAACGTGCTGGCCCCGCTGGACGCGGAGATCCCGCCGTTGCGCATCGAGCATCTCACTGTGGTGGGTATCGCCACGCTCCCCGACGAGGTGCTGCCTGACGGCTTGTACCTCCGGGGCCGGGTGATCGTGAGCCCCGACGTGGCCGAACGCTACAGCTGCCGGCCGCCCGCGCCGCCCCGGGAGGCCAGCGCCGCCGAGACCGCGGCACAGCTCGCGCCCGCCGACTGCGCGGTCGAGTTCCCGTACTACTCGCTGGAGGTCGCCGGCGGAGCTGCCGGCGTCAACGCCGCGGTCGACGCCTACGAGCGCCGGGCCTCGGCACTGAGCGTCGAGCTGCCGTCGGCGCCGAACTGGGTGGCGTTCGACCCGCCCAACTATGCACACATCGCCACCACCACGGCGCAGGAGCGAGCCCGGGTGGACCGCTCGACCCGGCCGACCTCGACTGCGCTGGCGGTCCTCAGCCTGGCGGCCGGCGCGGTCATGATCGTGATGCTGGGTCTGGTGGTGGCCCGCGAGGCCAAACGGAGCGAGCCTGAGCAGCGGCAGTGGTGGCAG
>JBKJVH010000208.1:0-27009 GCA_046590985.1 Mycobacteriales bacterium | reverse complement strand
CCGGCGTGCAGCCAGGGTACAGGATGCCGCTGGGCAGCAGGTGCAGGGCGTAGGTCTCGTCGCCGACGACCACCGTGTGACCGGCGTTGTTGCCGCCGTTGAACTTCACGACGAAGTCGACCTTGCCGCCGAGCTGGTCGGTGGCCTTGCCCTTGCCTTCATCGCCCCACTGGGCACCGATGAGGACGAGTGCGGGCATAGGAGTACTCCCTGGACAGAGAACAAGGCCCGCCGCAAGTGCGGAGGGCCTCTTGCGGAGGAAGTCTAGCCGTAGTCTCCCCATGTGGCGAAGATCCCAGGAATGGACAGCGTGGTCAGCAGCGTTCTCAGCGTGCTCCAGGCGCAGACGGAGGCACTGGCCGCCTTGCCGGGCGCGGTGCAGGCTCTGAGTGCGGCGGTGAAGAACCTTGCCGAGGCAACTGCCGGGGCCAAGGACACCGTCATCACGATGAACCGCTTGGTGAACCGCATCGATGGGATCGTCGAGGACCTCGAGATGCCCCTGCGCGCGCTCGCCCCAGGGATGACGCGCATGGCGGCGGTGATCGACGACCCGATCGTGACCGCCGTACCGCAGACGCTCAACCAGATCCGCAAGGAGATCCAGCCGTTGCTGCGCGCCCTATCGGAGACCAACGAGCGGGTGGCCTTCATCGCCGGGTCGACCGAGCGGATCGTGTCCTTCATCGACGACACCGGCCGCACCATCGCAGGGATCCCTGGAGCAGCCCTGCTGGGGCGGCGCAAGCCCTCGACGCCCAAGACCCCAGCCGCGGAAGCCTAGGCCTCGAGAGCCGCGCGGGCAGCGGGGTCGGACTCGTCGAGGAACGTCCGGATCCGGGATGCCTCGTCGGCCTCCTGGATCGACTCGGCCGCACGGCCGAGAGCGTAGAGCGCCCGCAGGAAGCCCTGGTTCGGGGCGTGTGCCCACGGCACCGGGCCGAAGCCCTTCCAGCCGTTGCGGCGGAGCGCGTCGAGCCCGCGGTGGTACCCGACCCGGGCGTACGCGTAGGACTCGATGACCGCACCTCGGTCGTAGGCCTGGAACGCCAGGTCCGCCCAGGCCGCGCTGTGCGTGGGGAACGCGGCCGCGACCTCCGCCGCCGGCGTACCGGCTTCGAGCTGGGTACGGGGGGCGGTCTCGTCGGGGAGCAGGGTGGGCGGCGGGCCGCCGAGAAGGTCCTTGCCGGAAAGGCTCATGGCGCCATCATGCCCCGGTCGCGAGGAAGCCCTTGCCACGGCTGTCACGAACCGCGCAGCTCAGCCGATGGGGGGAGGTGCCTCTGACCCGCCGCTGGCTCCGCCCGCTGCTCGTCGCGGCCGCCTACTACGGTGGCGCGCACCTCGGGCTGGTGCTGGCGCTGTACAACAGCCAGGTCACGCCGTTCTGGCCGCCGACCGGCATCGCGATCGCGGCGATGCTGCTGTGGGGGCGGCGTCTGTGGCCGGCCGTGGCGGTCGCCGCGTTCGCCGTGAACGCACCGCTCGGGGAGGGGCTGCTCACCCCGAGTCTGATCACGGTGGGCAACGTGCTGGCGCCGCTCGTCGCCGTGACCGTGCTCCAGCGGATCCGCTTCAACCCGGCCATGGCTCGGCTGCGGGACGCGTCGTCGCTGGTGGTCGTCGGCGCGCTGTCGATGCTCGTGAGCGCCACGGTCGGCGTGTCCGCGCTGCTGCTGGCAGGGTTGCCGACGGCGGCGGCGTCGACGGTCTGGCTGACCTGGTGGACCGGCGACGCGGTCGGGGCACTCATCGTCACCCCTTTCCTGCTGTGCCTGCACCAGCAACGCCGGTCACCGCGGCCCACGCCCCAGCGGGTCCTGGAAGCCACCGCACTTCTCGCTCTGACCGCCCTCGCGACCTGGGTCGGGTTCGAGTCCCCTCTCGGGTTGCGGTTCCTGGTCTTCCCCGTACTTGCCGCCGTGTCGGTGCGCTTCCAGCTCCGCGGGGCGGCGCCGGCGACCTTCCTGGCTGCGCTCATCGCGACCTTCGAGGCCTCGCAAGGGGACGGGCTGTTTCGGCACAGCACCACCACAGAGGCGATGCTTGCGCTACAGGCGTTCAACGGGTGCATCACCTTCACCTCCTACCTGCTGGCAGCCCTGACCGCCGACCGGGCGCAGGCCCACGACGCGCTCGCCCGCCAGGGCGGTGAGCTCGAGGAGCTCGTCACAGCCCGTACGGAGGAGCTGACGGCCGTCCTCCACCAGCTCGCTCAGGCGCAGCACATCGCTCGCCTGGGCTCGTACGACGTCGACCTGGCGACGGGGAACGCGATGTGGTCGCAGGAGCTCTATCACCTGATGCTGCTGCCGGTCGGGGCGCCGATGTCGCTCGAGATCTACCTCGGCATGTGCCACCCCGACGAGCTCGCGATGGTCCAGGAGGTGATCGGGCACACCGTGAGCACCGGCGAGCCGTTCACCATGGACCACCGCCTGCGCCGAAGCGACGGGGTCTACCGCTGGCTGCACTGCCAGGGCGAGGCGATCCTCGACGACGCGGGGGCGATCGTCGGCACCCGCGGCACCGCCACCGACATCGAGGACCGGAAGGCCGCCGAGAAGCGGTTCGAGCAGATCGTCGAGATGGCCCCGGACGCCATGGTGTTCGTCGACAGCACCGGCCTGATCACCCGGGTCAACCTGCAGACCGAGGCGCTGTTCGGGTATGCCCGGCACGAGCTCATCGGGCTGGCGCTGGAGGTGCTCATCCCGGAGCGCCACCACGCTTTCCACCGGCGCCACCGCGAGGGCTTCGTGATGACTCCTGACGTGCGGCCGATGGGGCGTGACCTGGAGCTGCTGGCCCGCCGCCGGGACGGCACCGAGTTCCCCGTCGAGATCTCGCTGTCACAGCTCGAGACCGACCAGGGACCGATCATCTCCGCGTCCATCCGTGACGTCACCGACCGCATGCTGCAGAGGGACGAGCTGACCTACCGCGGTCTGCACGACGCCCTGACAGGCCTGCCGAACCGGGTGCTGCTGGCGGACCGGCTCGCCCGGGCCGTGACGACCCTCGAGCGCAACCCCGGCCGGCTGACGGCCGTGATCTTCCTTGACGTGGACCGGTTCAAGTGGGTCAACGACAGCCTCGGGCACGACGCCGGCGACGACCTCCTCAAGACCATCGCCGAACGACTCGCTGCCGCCGTACGCCCCGAGGACACCGTCGCGCGCTTCGGCGGCGATGAGTTCGTGGTGCTCAGCCAGGGGCTCTCCGGGCAGGCGGAGGCGCTCGCGCTCGCGGACCGGCTCAGTGCCGCAGTGTCCTCGCCGGTAAGCCTCCAGGACGGCTGCACGGTGCTGCCGACCGTCAGCATCGGCATCACCACGACGGCCGATCCGAAGGCCGACCCGACCGCGCTGCTCAGGGACGCCGACGCCGCGATGTACCGGGCGAAGGACCTGGGCCGGGACCGTACAGCGATGTTCGCGCCCGAGATCCACGCCGAGATGAGCACCCGCCTGGCGACCGCCGGCGGGCTGCGCAGCGCCATCGAGCAAGGCCAGCTGAGGGTGCACTACCAGCCCATCGTGTCCCTCACCGACGGCCGGCCACTCGCCGTGGAAGCGCTGGTCCGCTGGCAGCACCCGGAGCGCGGGCTGCTGCTGCCGGCGGAGTTCATCGACCTGGCCGAGGAGACCGGCCACATCGGGTCGCTGGACCGGGCCGTGATCCTGCTCGCCTGCCGCGAGTTCGGGCAGCTCGTCGCACAGCGCCCCCAGGCTTCGGACCTGACGCTCAACGTCAACGTGTCCCTGCGTCACCTGTCGATCTCCGAGCTGCGCAAGACGCTGCTGCAGGGGCTCACCGACGGTCAGCTGCTGCCACGCCAGCTCACGGTCGAGGTCACCGAGTCCGCGGACCTGTCCGGCGACCAGTTCGCCGGGCTGCTGGCGATGGTGAAGGAGCTCGGCGCCAAGGTCGCCATCGACGACTTCGGCACCGGCTTCTCGGCGTTGTCGCGGCTCGGCGGGCTGGCCGTCGACACCATCAAGGTGGACCGCAGCTTCGTCACCGAGGTGCACACCAGCGAGCGGGCACAGGCGCTGGTCGCAGCGATGACGCAGCTGTCCCTTGCGCTCGACGCCACCGTGATCGCGGAGGGCATCGAGTGCCAGCTCCAGGCGGACACCCTCCTCACGCTCGGGTGTCGCGGCGGCCAGGGCTTCCTGTGGAGCAAGGGGATCGCGATCGATGCGCTGGACCGCTGGCTGGCCGGCCCGCGGGTCCCGGCGCCCCGGCCGCGGGCCACGGTCCTCAGGTAGCGCCCACGGGGATCAGCCGCTGCGCGGGGTCGAACAGCCGCCGCGAACCCAGCCGAGCCGCGACCGCACCGGCCACCGCGACCGCGCTCAGGATCATGTACATCACGACCACCTGGTAGCGGATCGCGGTCAGCGGGTCGACGCCGGCGAGCAGCAGCCCGGTCATCGCACCGGGCAGCGAGATCAGCCCGACGGTCTTGACCGCGTCGATGTCGGTGACCAGTGCGGTCCGCTGCGCCAGCCGACGGTGCGGCGCGAAAGCCTGTTCCGCGGGCAGTCCCAGCGCGAGCCGGGCCTCGATGAACGCCTTCGAGGCGACCGCCTCCTCACCGAGCCGGAGCAGTACCACGGACGTCCCCCGGGTCGCCGCCGACACCACCATCCCACCGACCGGCACGATCACGCGGGGCGCGGTGTCGATGACCTGGGCCAGCACCAGCAGCCCCAGGGTCGACACGACCCCCGTCGCGATCGCCGCCGCGGCGACCCAGCGGGCTCCCGGGACCGCCCGCCCACGGCCGCCCGCGACCGTCGCTCCGACCGCGACCATGGCGGTCACCCACAACAGCGCCCCGGGCAGCCCGGCCTGCGTGAACAGAACCCCCAGCAGCGCGCCGACCGCGACGAGCTGGACCGCCGCCCGGACCGAGGCGAGGACCACCTCGCGGGCCAGCCCGAGCTGCTCGCGGACGATGACGCCGACGCTCAGGGCGACCAGCCCGACCGAGGCGGCAACGCCGGCCCACGAGGGGATCGAGCTCACGAGGCGCCCGCCCGGAAGTAGTCCGACTCACCGACCGGACCGGTCTCCACGACCCGTCCCTTCTTCAGCACCACCACGTCCTGCGCGAGCCGGCTGGCCTGCGCGACGTCGTGGCTGACCAGGATCGCGGTCAGACCGTCCGCAACCAGCGCCCGCACCACCCGCTCGACGGCCTGCGCCGCCACCGCGTCCAGGGCCGAGGTCGGCTCGTCGAGAAGCAGCACCTCAGGTCCCACCGCCAGCGCCCGCGCGAGGCACAGCCGCTGGGCTTCGCCACCGGACAAGGAGGCGGTCTCCCGGTCCAGGGGCATCCCGTCGAGCCCCGCGCGGGTCACCAGCCCGCAGGCCTCGGCCGGGGTGAGCAACGGCTGCCCGACGCGCAGGTCCGCCAGCACAGTCGCGCCGAGGAGCACCGGAGCCTGCTGCACCAGCCCCACCCGCCGCCGGAGCTCCAGCACGTCGTACGTCGCCAGCGGCCGGCCGTGGAACAGCACCTGCCCGGACGTCGGGTCGGCGAGCCGGTCCAGCAGCCGGAGCACCGTGGACTTCCCGGCACCGGACGGGCCGGCCACGGCCGTACAGCGTCCCTGCGCGAAGGTCGCCGAGACCCGGTCGAGCACGGTGGTGCCACCGCGTACGACCGAGACCGCCTTCAGCTCCAGCACGGAGCCAGCATCCCTTAGGCGCGGGAGCGGCGCACCAGCACGGCCGAGCCGACCAGCACGAGCACCGCGAGCAGCGGGGCGCCGAGCCCACCGGTCGCCGCCAGGCCGGGCTTCCCCACGCTCGGAAGAGCCGTGGTCGGCGGGTTGGCCGGCAGCCCGGGGCCCCCGATCGCCGGGGCGACGACGCCTTGCGCCGCGAAGCCGTAGTTGAACGCCGCGCAACCACCGGCGGTCGTGAAGGTCACCTCGCCGACGAGGTCGTACGCCGCGGCGCTGTTGCCGGTGTCGCCGTCCATCGCGTCGACCTTCAGCTTCAAGCAGTCGTAGGCGAAGGTCCACGGCTGCGTCGCACTGCCGCCCTTGTTCGCACCCGTCGACGGCTCGGTGTAGTTGTCGTAGTGCGGCGTCTTCTTGCTGTCCGAGAACAGCGACCGGCCGGTCGTGAACGTGGCGTCCTTGAACTCCGGGGTGTCGCTGTTCTTCGTCGGGTTGGCGTCCAGCGGGCTCTGTGCCGGCGGGTTGTCGGTCCCGACGTTGCCGTAGCCGTGGGCCTCGTCGGTGTAGGTCAGCAGCACCCCCGGCTCGAAGGCGATCGCCGACCGGTCATCCTGGCCGCGACCGTTGAAGTCGAAACCGGAGCGGTCGCGCATCTCCATCAGGTAGGCGTGCTCCTGCGCCGACGGCGTGCCGGCGGTGAGGTAGCTCCATCCCTCGGTGCAGACGCCGCCGGAGACCGACAGGTCCTCCTTGCAGCCACCCGGGTAGACGGCCGGGTCGTTCGGGCCGCCCTTGCCGTTCTCGAAGTCAGTGCTGTAGAGCACCGTCGAGCCGGTGGTCACCTTGAGGTCGTCGATGATCCAGCCGAGCTTCGCCAGGCCCGGGTCGGTGGCGTAGCTGAAGCGCAGCACGCCGCCGTGGACGCCGGCGAGGGCGCTGATGTCATAGCTGTCGTCGACGAACGACGGCGCCGCGTAGGTGCCGGCGACCCGGTCGATGGTGGCGGTGCCCGCCTTGGCCGAGGCGCTGGTGCCGGTCAGGCCGTTGCCGTACTTCGCCTGGCAGGCGTTCTGGTTGGAGTTCGTGGCCATCGGGGTGGTGTAGCCGTTCGCCGAGGGCACCGAGGTGTAGGTCGGCTTGCCCTTGGCATCCGGGACGCCGGTCAGCACGAAGCCGTAGTCGAAGTCCCACTCGATCTCGAACAGGGACTTGAGGGACGCCGTGACCTTGGTGCCCTTGGGCAGCTTGTCGAGCCCCGGGATCACGACGTCCAGGTTGTGACCACCGGACGGCGCGCAGCCGAAGTCGTTCCCGGAGCCGGTGTACCAGACCTGCTTGCCGCCGTTCGCCGTGATGAGCTTCGGGTCGAGCAGCTGCCGACCGGGCAGCGCGACCTGGTAGGCCTGCCCGTTGTGGATGCCGTAGTCGCCGTTCTTCGCCGAAAGCGTGTAGGGCGTGCCGGCCTTCGTGACCCAGTGGATGACGCCGGTGTCGAGCTTGGTGTCGTGCCAGCCCTTGACCTTCGTGACGCCCTTCGGGAGCACGTCGGGCACGACCCAGCCGAGCTCCTTCTTGGCGATGATGTCCATGTTCTGGGAGTGGTCGGTCGCCATCAGGGTGAAGTCGCCGTAGGTCTCGCGGCTGCCCGTGGAGTAGTAGTCCGGCAGGCCGAGCGAGTGGCCGTACTCGTGGGAGATCACGGACGCGAAGCTGATCGCGGTCTCGGGGTTCACGTTGTACGGACCGACGCGGACGTACTCGATCAGCGCCGCGCCCATGTTCTTGGTGGTGTTCTTGGAGTAGCTCGTGTCGGTGTACCAGAGGGGGTGGCCCTCGACGTCCCTGAGCTGGTCCTTGGTGATGTAGCCGGCGAGGCCGGTCTTGGCGTCGACGTAGCTGTTCTCCAGCGAGGAGGAGTGCGGCCAGACGTTGTCGTTCGGCGCCTCCGCGCAGCCACCGGCCGGGCCGAGCTGGCTGCCGCCGTTGCCGCCGCAGCCCTGGAAGATCACCTCGAAGAAGTCGACGATGCCGTCCTTGTCGGTGTCGTAGTCGTTGTAGTCGATGTCCGGGTCGGCGACGACCGCCGCGTCGTAGGCCGTCTTCGCGGCCGGCCCGCAGCCGGAGTCGATGCTCTGCAGCGCGCCGACGCCCGCGACCGAGCCGACGATGGCCGAGCCGTTGCCGTCCGCGCCGTAGTAGCTCCGCTGACCCGGCAGCTGGTACCAGCCGTCGGTGATCCGCTGGGAGTAGGCCGGCGTCGGGTTCCCGGTCAGCGGGTTGACCAGGGTCGTCCCCGTGCAGCTGTTTGTGGTCAGCGGGTCCGGGGTGGAGAACGCCAGCGGGGCCGGGTCCGTGGAGTACGGCTTGTCCTTCAGCGCCACCGACGGGATCGTCGCGTGCGGGAACAGCTGCCCGACGCTGATCTCCTGGTACAGGCTGAAGGTCGACGCCGGGTTCTTCGGGCTGTTGATGACGTTGTCGAGCTTCGCCGCGGACGCGGTGTGGGTGAAGTCGGCGTAGTCGACGGGGACGACGGGGAACGGCCGGTCGCCGTACCGGGCGGTCTCGAAGCCGCCGGTCGCCGGGATCACCTTCGGGCCGTGGCTGGCCACCTGCTGGCTGGCCGACCCGACGGTGACGGTCGCGCGGCTGGAGATGTTGCGCCACACCACCGTGGGCTCCTGGGTCAGCGTGCTCGCTGCCGCCTCCAGGATCAGGAACCGGTTCCCCGTCGCCGGTACGGATCCCAGGTTCCAGCGCACGACACCGCCCGACAGGGACGCGGTGCCGATGCTCGCGGAGGCCGAGCGCCAGTGCATGCCACGCGTCTCGGGGATCGTCACGGTGACCGCGCCGGAGTCCTGGCCGCTGGCGTTGTGGATCACCAGTCGCGACGGGTAGACCTCACCAGGCTTGACCCAGCCGACGTGGGAGACGAAGGAGTTCTCGACCGTCAGGCCGCCGATCGTCGCGACGCTCGGCAGCGCCGCCGGGATCACCGCACCGGGGGCGTGCGGAAGGGCCTGGGCGGAGGAGGCGGCGAGCAAGGCGCCGGGGATCAGGGTCACCGCGGCGGCGAGCAGGGTCAAGCGGGGGCTGGGCGTGAGCATGCGGGAGTACTCCACAGGGCAGACAGGGGTGTTGTCCCCGTCCTTGTTCGCCGCCGGCCTCGAAGTTCCTGCCCAGCGTCAGGTGTGGCCTACGACCCGTCTGTCGGAAATCCACAGGGTCGGGACCCTGTGGATTTCCGACAGACGCGCTACGAGACGGGGAGCGCCCACGCAGCGGTCCAGAGGACCTTGTCCACGGTGCCCGGGGCGGTACGGATCTGCTTCTCGGCTGCGAAGCGGGCCGCGACGTGGGCACTCTTCGGGCCGTAGCGGCCGTCGACCGTGAGGTCCCACCCGCGAGCCTTCATCCGGGCCTGCCAGGTGCGGACGTCCGGGCGGGCCGTCTTGACGTCGCGGGTCGTGAGCACGTGACCGCTGAAGGCGGGGGCATGGCCGGGGAGCGTCTTGGCGATCGTGACGGCACGGGTCCGGGAGGCATGGACCGTGTCGTCGCGACCGAGGCCGAGCTTGCGGGCGCAGCCCGGCCAGGGCTGCCAGCCACGGGCGGCCTGCAGCTCGCGAGCCGCCCGGTCCTGGGTCACCGACGCCGCGTCCGACGGCAGCCCGCTGTAGCCCATCCCGTGCCAGGTGCGCTGGTCGAACTGGTACGCGCCGTAGTAGCCGTTGCCGGTGTTGATCCGGTAGTTGCCGCCGCTCTCACAACCGCGCAGGCGGGCGAAGTCCTCCGACGTCGCAGCACCAGCCGGTACGGCCAGCGCGGCACCGAACGACGCGGTCATGCCGCCGACGGCGAGGGCGGGGGCGGCCTTGGACGGCTTGGCGTGCCGGGCACGGCGGAACAGGGGCAGCAACGACACGACAAGGGTCCTTCCCGGACGCCTGCGGGGTGAGCTGTCGGGTTCGGGCTGGGCTGCCCGGCCTTCTCGCGAAGGCTTCACCCCAAGGACCGAAAGGTCCGTTGTTGCGTTGGTTCCCCCGTACCTGTCCCGCGCTCAACGGCGACGACCACCCGGGGACAGGCCTCGGCGCTACCGGTGATCGGCGCCTCACCCTGCGGCGTGGCGCGTTGACAGGCTAGCCGAAGCCGTTATGTGCCGGAGGTGGTACCCGCCGAGCGGAGGTCCTCGCAGGCGTGCGCTACCCGGGCGGCCATCGCGTTCTCGGCGCTCTTGCCCCACGCGCGCGGGTCGTAGACCTTCTTGGAGCCGACCTCGCCATCGACCTTCAGGACGCCGTCGTAGTTCTTGAGCATGTGGTCCGCGACCGGGCGGGTGAAGGCGTACTGCGTGTCGGTGTCGACGTTCATCTTCACGACGCCGTAGTCGAGGGTCTCGCGGATCTCCTCCAGCAGCGAGCCGCTGCCGCCGTGGAAGACCAGGTCGAACGGCTTGTCGGTGCCGGTCTTGGCGCCGACGGCGTCCTGGATGTCCTTGAGGATGGAGGGCTTGAGCTTGACGTTGCCCGGCTTGTACACGCCGTGGACGTTGCCGAAGGTGGCGGCCAGCAGGTAGCGGCCCTTCTCGCCGACGCCGATGGCCGCCGCGGTCAGCAGCGCGTCCTCCGAGGTGGTGTAGAGCTTCTCGTTGATGGCGTTCTCGACGCCGTCCTCCTCACCGCCGACAACGCCGATCTCGAGCTCCATGACGATCCGGGCCTTGGCGCACTTCTCGAGCAGTTCCTGCGCGAGGCTGAGGTTCTCGTTCAGCTCGACCGCCGAGCCGTCCCACATGTGCGACTGGAACAGCGGGTCCAGGCCGCGGTCGACGCGCTCCTGGCTGACCGCGATGAGCGGCCGCATGTACCCGTCGAGCTTGTCCTTCGGGCAGTGATCGGTGTGCAGGGCGACCGTGATGCCGTACTTGGCGGCGACGACATGCGCGTACTCCGCGAGCGCCACCGCGCCCGTCACCATGTCCTTGACGCGCTGGCCGGACAGGTACTCCGCCCCGCCGGTGGAGACCTGCAGGATCCCGTCGCTGCCCGCGTCGGCGAAGCCCTGCAGCGCGGCGTTGAGGGTCTGCGAGCTCGTCACGTTGATCGCCGGGTAGGCGAACCGGCCGGCCTTGGCCCGGTCCAACATGTCGGCGTAGGCCTCGGGGGTGGCGATCGGCATGGTGACTCCTCGGGTGACGGTGGCAGTGACGGGCGCGCGGCGACCCTCCCGAGCATGCCAGAAGATGCTCACCTCTCCCCACATGCATGCGGAACGTGACTGACCTCTGACAGGGTGTGCCGATGCTCACCACCGCCCGACGTCTCGGGACCCTCGCCGCCACCGCCCTCAGCGCCTCCGTCCTCGCGCTGCCGGTGCTCCCCGCGCACGCCGTCCCCCTGTCCCGCCAGGTGCTGTTCACGGTGGTGGACAGCGACAACGACGGCAACTTCGGGGTGGTCAGCAGCCCGACCGTCGGCGGCACCCCCACCGTCATCGTGCGCGAGTCGACCACCAACAGCGTCAACGAGGTGAGCGCCTCCCAGGACGGCTCGCGGATCGTCACGGTGGAGGACGCGTTCGTCGGCACCACCGATCACAGCAAGGTCGTCGTCCGGGATGCCTCGGGCCGGCTGATCCGGGTGCTGCAGGACTCGGTGCAGACCGACGCGCAGTCGTCGTTCGCCGTGGGCGCCAAGCTCTCCCCGAAGGGGGACGTCGCGGTCTGGACCCACCTCGCCTTCAGCGCGACCTCGTTCTCCGTGGTCCTGCAGTCGGCGCCGGTGGCCGGCGGCGCCCCCACCACCCTGCCGGGCACCACCAACCTGGTCCTGTCGAGCTTCCTCGACGACACCACGCTGATCGCCCGCACCGCCAGCACCGGCGTGGCGAAGACGCTGCCGGTCACCGGTCTGACCGGCAGTGCCACGGCACAGCCGATCGCGAACGCCCCGATGTACGCCGCCGACCTCACCGTGTCACCGGACGGCGCACACCTGGCCTGGTCGACGGACAAGGACCCGAACGGCAACGGCACCCTGAGCGTCGCCGACATCCAGGTCGCGACGCTGTCGGTCGCGAACGGCACCGCCACGGTCGGCGCACCCACGAGCCTGACCAGCACCCTCAACAACCTCGACCCGGCGTGGATCAGCAACACCGCCCTGGACTTCGTCCGCAACGACGGGGACGTCGGCAGCGGCGAGATCTGGACCGCCCCGATCGACGGGCTCACCCCGGCGTCGCTGGTCGCCACGACCGCTGACGACGAGATCGGGATCGCCACCGGCTCGCTCGACGGAGTGGCGCCCGGCGCTGCCACCGCCACCACCCCGTTCGGGCTGCGCGGCACCGCCGCGACGATCGCCTGGACCTTGCCGGCCGACCCTGACGTCTCCGGCGTGGTCGTGACCCGCACGCTCGGGGCGGTCATCAAGCCGCTGGCGTTCATCGCCGCGCCGGCCAACCGCTACAACGACAGCGGCCTCACGCTCGGCTCGGTCTACACCTACACCATCACCAGCGTGGACCGGTCAGGCAAATACGGGCCTGCGGTCCAGCGGACGATGCAAGCCCTGACCGCGGGCGCGGTCTTCAGCTCCCCGACCTCCGGGGCGAGCATCCTCGCCGGCTTCCCGGTGACGTTCGGCAAGGGTGACCCGGCCTCGACCGTCTTCGACGTCAGCTACCGCACGAACGGCGCCGCCACCGCCACGCCCTGGGTCACCCACACCACCGGCGTGACGCGCACCTTCGGCTCAGCCGCGTCGGCCGGCGTCGCTGCCACCACCAGCACCCCCGGCAACAGCTACCGCTTCCAGGTCACCGCCTCGGACGCCTACGGCAACGCCACCGCGCCGACCGTCAGTGCCGCCGCCGTGGTGCCGTACGACCAGACCAAGGCCACGTACAGCGCCGGTACCAGCTCCGCGCGGTACAGCGATGTGTACTTCCACAGCGTGAACGTGCTGAAGACGGCCGGCGCCAAGGCGGTCGTCACCCTGACCGGCAACCGGTTCCAGGTCATCGGCACCCGCTGCCCGACCTGCGGCGTCATCGACGTCTTCTACGGCGGTCGGCGCCTCGGCACCGTCGACACCTACGCCAGCACCCGCAAGGTCCGGCAGGTGCTGTTCACCGTCACCTGGGGCTCGTACGCCAGCCGCACGCTGACCGTGACGAACCGGGCGACGGCGCACCGGCCGCTGGCCTACCTCGACGCCTTCGCGATGTGGCGCTGAGCATCCGCAGCCTGCGCCGGTAGGTTGGCGCGGTGACCACCGCAGACGCCCTGCCCGCCATCCTCGACGGGCAGCAGCTCGTGAAGGACCTCGGGCTGCCGCTGCTGCTGTTCATCGTGTTCGCCGAGACGGGACTGCTCCTGGGGTTCTTCCTCCCCGGCGACTCGCTGCTGTTCGCGGCGGGCTTCGCCGCGTCCGGCGGCATCAAGGGGGTGGACACCCCGCCGGTGGCGGTGGTGTGCGTGCTCATGACCATCGTGGCGATCCTGGGGGCGCAGACCGGTTTCGTGATCGGTCGGCGGGCGGGGCCGGCCCTGTTCCAACGCCCGGACAGTCGGATGTTCAAGCAGGCGTACGTCGAGAAGGCCGAGGAGGTGCTGGGCCACTACGGGCCCGCCAAAGCGATCCTGATCGCCCGGTTCGTCCCGATCGTCCGCACGTTCATGAACCCGCTGGCCGGCGTGCTGCACGTGCCCGCCCGCACGTTCCTGCTCTGGAACGTCGTCGGCGCGGTCGTGTGGGGCACCGGCGTGACGCTGCTCGGCTACTTCCTCGGCCAGGTGTCCTGGATCGGCAAGAACCTCGAGGTGTTCGCGGTGCTGATCGTGGTCATCTCGGTGATCCCGATCGTGTTGGAGATCCGCAAGCACCGCCGCGCAAGCGCTAGCTGAAGTCGACCTGCACCGGCTCGCGGGCGGCCGGGTCGGCCAGCTCGAAGTAGTCCGCCTTGCCGATGTGGAAGGCGCCCGCGACGACGGAGGACGGGAACGCCTCGACCCGGGTGTTCAGCGCGCGCACGTTGCCGTTGTAGAAGCGCCGCGCCGCCGCGATCCGGTCCTCGGTCTCGGCGAGCTGCCCCTGGAGCAACTGGAACGGGCCGGCCGCCTTGAGGTCGGGGTAGGCCTCCGCCACGGCCAGCAGGCCTCTGAGCGACCCGGCCAGGGCGGTCTCCGCCTCGGCCTGTGCCGGCACGGTGCTGGCCGACACCGCCTGGCTCCGGGCCTCGGTGACACTGGCGAAGACCGCCGTCTCGTGCGCGGCGTACCCCTTCACGGTCGAGACCAGGTTGGGAACCAGCTCGTACCGGCGGTTCAGCTCGACGTCGACCTGGCGCCAGGACTCCTGTACGAGGTTCCGCTGGCGGACGAACCGGTTGAAGCTGACCACCACGGCCAGTGCCAGCGCGACGACAACGCCCAGGACGATCCAGACTGCGGTCACGGGGTGGGGCCTCTCAGGTCGGTCCAGACGTACGCAGGAACACCGTCCAGCACGGTCGACAGCGTGTCGAGCCGAGCCAGCAGGTCGGCCGGGCTGTGGTGCCCGGACTCCCAGCACACAGCATCCCTCCCCGCGAGGCGCAGGTGCAGGGCCGGACGGGTGAGTAGCACCTCGAGCGTCCGGGGCGGCAGCACGTCGTACGCGAGCTTGGCGTCGACCGCCCGTACCCGGAAGCGGCGGTTGAAGTCCTCGCTCTCGAGGTCGAGGTCCCGCATCCCGAGCGCCGTCCCGAGCCGGCCGAACACGCTCTCCGGGACAACCTCGAGCTTCGGCAGCGCGGCCGGCAGGCCGAGGGCGCAGATCGCGAACCGGTGGGTCTGGGTGGACTGGTTCTCGCCGCTGCCGCTCTGGGTCGTGTAGGTGTAGTCGAACGCGACCATCGGCCGGTTCCGGAAGCTGCCCTGCAGCACGTTCTCGGCCCGGCGGCTGGAGCCCTGCCCGAACGGCGACCCCTGGAACCGGCTGACCAGCGATGTGTCGCGCTGGGTCCAGGTCCAGCCGTTGCTCGCGGCGAACTGCCGGAACAGCTCCCGCCGCTTCTTGACCCTTTGGTACCCGAACAAGATCGCCGCTCCGAGGAGTGCGACCGCGGCACCGACCAGCAGCGCAGGTGTCACCTAGGCGAGCCCGAGATCCTCGAGGGAGTACGCGAACCTGTACGGCACGCCCTCGGCCTCGATCTTCGCGCCGGCGCCGGTGTCCCGGTCGGCGATCGTGGCGACCCCCACCGCGATCGCGCCCGCGGCCCGGACGGCGGCCAGCGCGGCGAGCGGTGAACCGCCTGTGGTGCTGGTGTCCTCGACGACCAGCACCCGGCGGCCGGCGATGTCGGGGCCCTCGATCTGCTTCTGCATCCCGTGCGCCTTGGCCTCCTTGCGGACCACGAAAGCGTCCAGCTCGCGGCCCTGCGCGGCGGCGGCGTGCAGCATCGCGGCGGCGATCGGGTCAGCCCCCATCGTGAGCCCGCCGACCGCGTCGTAGTCGAGGTCGCTCGTCAGCGCGAGCATCACCTTCCCGACCAGCGGGGCGGCCTTGGCCGACAGCGTCGTGCGGCGCAGGTCGACGTAGTAGTCGGCCTCCCGGCCCGAGGACAACGTCACCTTGCCGTGCACGATGGCCTGGGAGCGGACGAGGGCAAGAAGATCATCGCGGTCGGTCACGAGTCCGAACCTATCGAAGGCTGCCGGCCGAGGTACGCACCTTGTGCGCGCAGACGACTTGACACTTCGCTTAGACCGAAGATATCTTCGGGTTATGCGTACTTCTCCGTCAGCCCTTGCCGGCGTGCTGCGCTCGGAGCACCAGGCTCGGTTGCTCGCGGAGATCCTGCTCCACCCGTCCGACGAGTTCAGCATCAGCGACCTCTCCCGGAAGCTCGAGGTGCCGTTGACCACCCTGCACGGAGAGGTCCACCGACTGCTGTCCTCCGGCGTGCTCCGGTCCCGTGACCTGGGCCGGAACAAGCTCGTCCAGGCCAACCCGGAGAACCGACTCGTCGGGCCGCTGACCGACCTGGTGCTGGCCAGCTACGGACCCGAGGTGGTGGTCGCCGAGGAGTTCCACGACCTGCCCGGGGCCGAGCGGGTGCTCATCTTCGGCTCCTGGGCGGCCCGGTTCCACGGCCTGCCCGGTCCCACGCCGAACGACGTCGACGTGCTCGTCGTCGGGCCGGTCGACAGGTCGGTGGTCTACGCCGCCGGCGACCGGGCGGAGGGGCGGCTGCGGTTCCCGGTCAACCCGACCGTCGTGTCCGCCGACCGCTGGGCGGCCGCCGCGGATCCCCTGGTGCAGCAGATCCAGTCCGCCCCGGTCGTGATGGTCGTCCCGTGATCGGTCGCTGGAACAAGGGCCAGGCCGAGGTGGAGGCCCTGGTCCAGGCCGGCTCGCTCGAGCGACTGCTCGGAGCGCAGGCCGACGGAGAGCCGTGGCTGGTGAAGGGAGCCCGCACCCTCGAGACGGCGCGGAGCATCGGCCCCGACGACCCCGAGAGCGCGTACGTGCTGGGCTACGACGCGGCCCGGCACGCCTGTGCCGGACTGCTGGCGCACCAAGGGCTGCGGGCGACGTCCAAGGGCGGGCACTACGCGATCGACCAGGCCATGCGGTTCCAGTTCGGCGCCGGGCTGGCCCGGTTCGGAACGCTGCGTCGCCGCCGCAACGAGCTGGAGTACCCGGCGTTTCCCGGGGAGCGTGTCGAGGCCGCCGAACTCGACGCCGCGCTCCTGGACGTGGCGGCGATCGTCCGGACGGCGGGTCAGCTGCTCGCTCAGCTCGGCCTGTTCTGAGTGCGGCTCCTCAGCCAAGGCGGCCGCCGAGAACGGTGGCCCGCCGTCGCGAAGAACACGGTCACGCCGAGCAGCATCGGTGCCAGGGTCAGGCTCGGCCAGATCTCTCCGGTCCCGAGCCCCGCGACCACGAAGGCGCCGAGCATGTCCGCCGCCAGCGCAAGGCACACGAGCCGCGTCGCGATCCCGAAGATCAGCGCGAGTCCGCCGACCACCTCCACCACACCGACGGCGTTGACCGTCAGCTCGGGCCAAGGCAGGCCGTAGTGCCGGAAGCTGCGGATCTCACTGTCGTGAGCAGTCCACTTCATCACGCCGAAGGGCAGGAAGACCAGACCTGTCAGCACCTGGGGCCAGGACGCGTTCATAGGATCACCGTAGGCCCGCTCGGTCGAAACGGGTCGTGCGGCGTCAGCCGAGCAGCGCCGCTTCGAGATCTGCGGGCAGTCCGTGCGCCGGTCGGCCAGGCCGTTCCGGCGGCATCCCGTCGGCCTGGATCCACGCCCAGGTGTCCGCTGCCGTCTCGAGCACCGGCCGCGACCGGAGCCCGGTCGCGATCGCCGCGGAGGTGTCACCCTCCATGAAACCGGCGAACTCCCCGCCCTCGGGGACCCAGCACGGCAGCTGCACCCACGGCTCGGCGCCGGCGGCCAGCACGGTCTCCTGGTCGACCCAGACCAGCTCGGCGCTCCCACCGGTCGCGTCCCGCACTGCTTCGAGCAGCATCCGGGTGGTGAGGAAGCCCGACGGGCAGGTGAGGTCGTAACCACCGGCGACACCTCCGACCAGGCCGTCGAGGACCCAGGCCGCCAGGTCGCGGACGTCGACGTACTGCAGCGGGCGATCCGGGCGGCCCGGTGCCACGACCCGGCCGCCGCGGGACATCCGGTCGAGCCACCAGGGCAGCCGTCCGACGTTCTCCCACGGCCCGAGGATCATGCCGGCGCGAGCCAGCAGCGCGTCCGGGAAGGACGCGAGCGCCGCCAGCTCGCCGCCACGCTTGTCGGCCGCGTAGTCGGTGGCCGCCGCCCCGGGTGACCCCTCGACCGTGGGCCAGGACTCGTCCCCGCCGTCGGGTCGGCCGTCGGTGTACACGCTGATGCTCGAGACGTAGCCGAACCGGCCGACCCGGCCGGCGAGCAGCGCGGCCGCGGTCTGGACCGCGACCGGTTCGACGGACCAGGTGTCGACCGCCAGGTCGAAGCTCCGACCGGCCAGCGCTGCCGCCAGCGCACCACGGTCGGTGCGGTCGCAGGTCAGCTGCTCGACCTCGGCGGGCAGCGTGCCGCTGAGGCCGCGGTTGAGAGCCGTCACGGTCCAGCCGCGAGCGAGGGCATCGAGCACCACGGCCCGACCGACGAAGCGCGTGCCACCGAGCACCAGGAGGTCCATACCTGCGCACGCTACGTTCCGCGGCATGACTCTGCGAGTGATCCAGTGGGCGACCGGCGGCGTCGGGCAGGCCGCGATCGCGGGGATCGCGGCGCACCCCGACCTCGAGCTCGTCGGGACCTGGGTGCACAGCTCCGCGAAGGTCGGCCGGGACGCCGGCGAGCTGGCCGGCATCCCGCCGCTGGGGGTGGCGGCCACGAACGACGTCGACGCGCTGCTCGCCCTCGGCGCCGACTGCATCCTGTATGCGCCCTTGATGCCCGACGAGGCGCTCGTCGCCGGGATGCTCGCGAGCGGCGCGAACGTCGTGACGCCGATCGGCTGGATCTACCCGAAGGCCAAGGCGGTCGTCGCGCTGCAGGCGGCGTGCCAGGCCGGTGGGTCGACGCTGCACGGCACCGGCATCCACCCCGGCGGCATCACCGAGCGGTTCCCGCTGATGGTCTCGGGGCTCACCGCGCAGATCACCCACGTCCGCGCCGAGGAGTTCTCCGACATCCGCACGTACGGCGCACCCGACGTGCTCCGCGACATCATGCTGTTCGGCGCAACGCCGGCGGAGGCGCTGGCCAGCCCGATGGTGGGCTTCCTCGGCGGCGGCTTCCGGCAGTCGATCGACATGATCGCCACCGAGCTCGGGTTCGCCGTCGACCCGCGCGTCCAGACCAGCAACGAGGTGGCGGTCGCGACCGCGCCGATCGACTCCCCGATGGGTGTCATCGCCCCGGGAACCGTTGCAGCACAGCAGTTCTCGTGGACCGCTACCGTGCGCGACGTGCCCGTCATCACGGCCCGCGTCAACTGGTACATGGGCGAGGAGCACCTCGACGCCGACTGGCAGTTCGGCCCCGCGGGGGAACGGTTCGAGGTCGAGGTCACCGGCGACCCGACCGCCCTGGTGACGTTCAAGGGCTACCAGCCGCTATCGGTCGAGGCCGGCCTGATCCGCAACCCGGGCATCGTCGCGACCGCGAACCACTGCGTCAGCGCGATCCCGTACGTGTGTGCCGCCGGGCCGGGGATCAAGACCTACCTGGACCTACCGCTCATCGCCGGACGCGCGGCCCCGCACTTGCAGTAGCCACTACCCAGGCGGGCTAGTCAGGACGGATGGTTCTGCTCCAGATCGCTCCACAGCCGTGACGGTGGACCGATGGACTCGCTGCAAGGGGACCAGGAGGTCCCCGCATCATCTTCACGGAGGATTTCGATGTCTCTTTCTCGTACCGGACGGCGGGGCCTGAGCGTCGCCCTCACCACGGCCCTCGCCGGCACCACCCTGTTCGCCCTGCAGGGCGTCTCGAACGCAGCCCCGTCCGCCGCGGGCACCGCCTCCCCGACGGAGGGCACCGTCGTCGCGGGCACCGTCGTCACGGTGACCGGCACCGGCTTCAAGGACGCCGCGGGCGTCGCCCTCGTCAAGACCCAGGGTGCCGGCATCCCGCGCGTCATCCTCGCGACCGCCGCCTGCACCGACGCCACCACCGCTGCCGCCGGTGGCGGTAACGCCTTCACGTTCAGCCTGGTCAGCGCGACCAAGGTCACCGTGAAGCTCCCGGCCCACGCCGCCGGCGCCACCAAGATCTGCCTGCCCGTCGTCATCGCGGCCGGTACGCACACCGTCAACTCCTACGTCGCGGTGCCGTACACCTTCGCGGCCCAGCCGACCGTCGGGACCCTGGACCACGCGTCCGGCCCCTCGTACGGCGGCCAGACCGTGACCGCCACCTCGACCGTCGCGTGGCGCGCCGGGTCGACCGTCGTCACCGTCGGTGGCCTCCCGGCAACCAGCGTGAAGGTCGCCGTCGGCGGCGCCTCACTCACCTTCGTGAGCCCGGCCATGTCGGCCGGTGCTGCCCAGGCCGTCGTCGTCAAGACCCCCGGCTTCGCCAACGTGACGTTCGCCGCCGCGTACACCTACCAGGACGCCATCAAGGTCAGCCCGCAGGTGGTCGACCCGACCAACGGTGACACCATCGACATCGTCGGCTCCGGGTTCAGCAGCTTCACCGCTGCGGGCGTCTGGGTGAACGACGGCAGCGGCGCCGAGCCCCTCTGCGGCAACATCGCGGTCGTCTCCGACACCGAGATCACCTGCGACCTCGCGGCCCACGCCGCGCAGGCCGTGACGATCGTCGTCGGTGAGGACGTCGATGGCACGCTCGCCAACGCCACCAGCACGAGCGCCGTCACCAGCGCCTCCACGGTCACCTTCGCGACCTACTAAGCACTCACGCAAGAAGGGCCCCGGGTTCGCCCGGGGCCCTTCTTGCTGTGCCCCGACCGACTCCCCTGCACTGGTGCTGATCTCGGCGGTCGGCCCACGCTCAGCCCACGGTACGCAATCGGCACCAGTGCAGGGTCGTGGCGAAGGGAGCTACGACAGCGTGAGCTCGTCGCCTTTGAGGTCGATCGTCACCTCGTCGCCGTCGTGCACCTCGCCCGACAAGATCGCCTTCGCGAGCCGGTCGCCGATGGCCTTCTGCACCAGCCGACGAAGAGGCCGCGCGCCGTACACCGGGTCGAAGCCGGTCAGTGACAGCCACTCGCGGGCGGCGTCGGTGACCGTCAGTGTGAGGCGCCGGTCCACCAGACGTGCTGCCAGCAAGGCGATCTGGAGGTCGACGATGCGGGTCAGGTCCTCGGTGCTCAGCGCGTCGAAGATGACGATGTCATCGAGCCGGTTCACGAACTCGGGCTTGAACGCCTTCCGGACGACCTCCATGACCTTGTCGTGCCGCTGGTCGGGAGTCAGGAGCTGGTCGCTGACATAGGCAGACCCCAGGTTCGACGTGAGCACCAGGATCGTGTTGCGGAAGTCGACGGTGCGGCCCTGCCCGTCGGTCAGCCGACCGTCGTCGAGCACCTGGAGCAGCACGTCGAACACGTCCGGGTGCGCCTTCTCCACCTCATCGAACAGCACCACGCTGTACGGCCGCCGGCGCACCGCCTCAGTGAGCTGGCCACCCTGGTCGTACCCGATGTAGCCGGGAGGCGCTCCGACCAGCCGGGCCACGGAGTGCTTCTCGCCGTACTCGCTCATGTCGATGCGGGTCAGGGCCCGCTCGTCGTCGAACAGGAACGCCGCGAGCGCCTTGGCCAACTCGGTCTTGCCGACGCCGGTGGGACCGAGGAACAGGAACGAGCCGGACGGCCGGTCCGGGTCGGAGATGCCGGCGCGGGCCCGGCGCACCGCGTCGGAGACGGCCTGGACCGCAGCGGTCTGGCCGATGAGGCGCGCGGCGATCGCCTCCTCCATCCGCAGCAGCTTCTTGGTCTCGCCCTCGAGCAGCCGGCCGGCGGGGATACCGGTCCAGGCTCCGACCACCTCGGCGATGTCGTCGGCGGTCACCGTCTCCTTGACCATGGCGTCGTCGACGGTTGCCGTGTGCTCGAGATCCCTTGTGACAGAGGGGATCTCGTCATACATCAGCTTCGATGCCGTAAGGAGGTCGCCGTCGCGCTGGGCGCGCTCGAGCTGCGACTGGAGCTCGTCGAGCTTCTTCTTCAGCGCACCGACCTGGTTGAGGCCGGACTTCTCCCGCTCCCAGCGGACCATCAGCGCCGCGAGCTCCTCGGACCGGTCGGCCAGCTCTCGCTGCAAGGTCGCGAGGCGGGCGATCGAGGCGGGGTCGCTCTCCTTCTCGAGCTGGATCTCCTCCATGCGCATCCGGTCGACGGCGCGCTGCAGCTCATCGATCTCGACCGGCCGGCTGTCGATCTCCATCCGCAGCCGGGAGGCCGCCTCGTCGACCAGGTCGATGGCCTTGTCGGGCAGGAAGCGCGCGGTGATGTACCGGTCGGACAGCGTGGCGGCGGCGACCAGCGCGGAGTCGGTGATCTCGACGCCGTGGTGGCTCTCGTACTTGCCCTTGAGGCCGCGCAGGATCGCGATGGTGTCCTCGACGGACGGCTCCCCGACCAGCACCTGCTGGAAGCGACGTTCGAGCGCGGGGTCCTTCTCGATGTTCGTGCGGAACTCGTCCAGGGTCGTCGCGCCGACCATCCGGAGCTCGCCGCGGGCCAGCATGGGCTTCAGCATGTTGCCGGCGTCCATCGAGCCCTCGGTCTTGCCGGCGCCGACGACCGTGTGCATCTCGTCGAGGAAGGTGATGACCTCGCCGTCGGAGTCCTTGATCTCCTGCAGGACCGCCTTGAGGCGCTCCTCGAACTCCCCGCGGTACTTCGCGCCGGCGATCATCGCGGCCAGGTCCAGCGACACCAGCCGCTTGTTCTTCAGCGACTCCGGCACGTCGCCGGCGACGATCCGCTGGGCCAGTCCCTCGACGACAGCGGTCTTGCCGACGCCCGGTTCGCCGATCAGAACCGGGTTGTTCTTCGTACGCCGGGAGAGCACCTGGATGACGCGTCGGATCTCGGTGTCCCAGCCGATGACCGGGTCGAGCCTGCCGGCGCGGGCCTGCCCGGTGAGGTCGACGCCGTACTTGTCCAAGGCCTGGTAGGTGGTCTCCGGATCCTGCGACGTGACGCGACGGTTGCCGCCCCGCACGGTCACGAAGGCCGCGACCAGGTCCTTGGCTGACGGCAGCCCGAGGGCCTGGTCGGACGCGAGCCCCACGACGAGGTGCTCGGTGGAGACGAAGTCGTCCTGGTTGTCGGTGGCTGCGCGTTGCGCCGCCTCGAACGCCGACAGCACCCCGCGGCTCAGCCCCGGAGCGGCGACGTTGGAGCCGCTGGCGGTCGGCAGTTTCCGCTGCAGGGCGTCGGCGTTGGCGCGGACCACCGCAGGGTCGGCGCCGGCGGCCGACAGCAGCGGAGCCGCCACGCCACCTTCCTGATCGAGCAGCGCGAGCAGCAGGTGCACCGGCGCGACCTCCGGGTGCCCGGCGGCGCCGGCCTTCCGGACCGCCGTCGACACGGCCTCCTGGGACTTGGTGGTCAGGCGTTCGGCATCCATGGCTACAGCGTCCTCCGGGAGTGACAGTGGTGACCAGGGTCCAAGGACCCGCTTGCTTGGACAACGTCGCCAAAGTTGAGTGTGTTCCGCTCAGGTCTGACAGGTAGCCTGACGACATGACAACGACCTCCACCACCACCCGCCTGGCTGCCTTCGCCCTCGTCCCGCTCGCCCTGCTCACCGCCTGCGGCGGCGGCAGCAAGACGACCGACAAGGTCAAGGCGAGCGGGCTGTCCAAGGCCGACTACGTCGCCAAGTCCGAGGCGCTCTGCGCCAAGGCCAACAAGGACCTCGAGGGCCTGCCGGCCCCCACCGGCGCCGCCGACCTCGCGAGCACCCTCGACGCGGGCCTCGGGATCGCCAAGACCACCACCGAGAGCCTGCAGGCACTCGGTGCGGCCCAGCCCGACGCGGCCGAGCTCAACAAGATCTTCCTCGGCCCGATCGGCACCCAGATCACGGAGCTGACGGCCTACCTCGAGAAGCTCAAGGTTGCCGCCCCCCAGGGCGACGCGGCGCTGCAGGCGCTCGGGGACCCGAAGCTCACCGCTGCCGACCTCGAGGCCATGAAGACCTACGGCTTCAAGGACTGCGTCGAGACGGCGGACCAGAACAACTAGCCGTCCGACGGTCGCCAGACGACCAGCGCGGACTGCGACACCGGCACCAGGTCGCGGCGCATCGAGGCGAGCACGTGCTCGCGCGCCATGGACGCCGCGACCTGGGCCTGGTCCAGCGCGTGCGCCAGCTCGGCGACGCGCTGCTGAAGCGCCGTGACCTGGTTCTCCAGATCGATGATCCGCTTGATGCCGGCGAGGTTGACGCCTTCCTCGTGCGACAGCCGCTGCACCTCGCGGAGCAGCTCGATGTCGCGCTCGGAGTAGCGCCGGCCGCCGCCCAGGGTGCGACCCGGCGTGACGAGCCCGAGCCGGTCGTACTGGCGTAGCGTCTGCGGGTGCATGCCGGCCATCTCGGCGGCCACCGAGATCACGAACACGCTCGCCGTGACGGTCACAGCCGCACCTCCTTCAGGTGCGACCGGACGTCGGCCTGCGCGAGAGCGGCGTACGCCTCCAGTGCCGTCCGGGCCTCCCCCGACATCTCCTTGGGCACGTCCACCTCGACGGAGACGAGCAGGTCTCCCGGCACCTTCAGCGGCACGCCCTTGCCCTTGACCCGGAACGTCCGTCCCGACTTCGTGCCGGCCGGCACGCGGAGGGTGACCGCTCCCTCGATGGTCGGTACGGACACGTTGGCGCCGAGGGCCGCCTCGGCGTAGGTGACCGGCACGACGAGGGTGAGGTTGTCGCCCTTGCGCCCGAAGACCGGGTGTGGAGTGACGCTGATGCGCACCATCAGGTCGCCGGCGTGACCACCGCGCTCGCCCGGACCGCCCTTGCCCTTCAGCCGGATCTTCTGGCCGTCGGCCACGCCGGCCGGGATGCGGACCGTGATGGTCCGCTCCTTCTTCTGCACCCCCCGACCCGCGCAGGTCGGGCAGGGGCTGGTCACGATCGATCCGGTGCCACGGCAGTTGGTGCACGGCTCCGCGAACGAGAACGAGCCCTGGTTGCGTGACACCACGCCCTGACCCCGGCAGACCGAGCAGGTCTGCGGCGAGGTCCCCGGGGCTGCCCCCGACCCGTGGCAGGTGTCGCAGGCGCCCTCGGTCGTCAGCCGCAGCGGCACGGTGGAGCCGTGCAGCGCGTCGACGAACGACAAGGTGATCGCGGTCTCGAGGTCGCTCCCGCGCTTGGGCGACTGGCGCTGCCGACCACCACCGGCACCCCCGAAGAGGCCACCGAACAGGTCGGAGAAGGAACCCCCACCTCCGAACGCGTCGCCGACGTCGAAGCCACCGCGGGCGCCGCCGTTGCCGAAGAGCGTGCGAGCCTCGTCGTACTCCTTGCGCTTCACCGGATCCGACAGGATGTCGTACGCCTCGCTGACCTCCTTGAAGCGTTCCTCCCCGCCCGGGTTGCGGTCGGGGTGGTGCTCCGCCGCCAGCGTGCGATAGGCCTTCTTGATGTCCGCGGCCTTGGCGTCCTTGGGGACGCCGAGAGCCGCGTAGTAGTCCTTCTCCACGAAATCACGCGTGCTCATCGGCGTCCCTCCTCTCAGGACTCAGGTGCAGGATCGTCAACAACCACAGATGAAGCCGGGTCGCTGACGGCTACGCCGGCCGGCCGCAGCACCCGCCCGGAGCGGAGCCGCCACCCGGGCTGCAGGACCTCGGCGACGACCGTGACGGTCGCCTCGGGATCCTCCGGCGCGTGCACCAGCGCGTGGTGCACCGCCGGGTCGAACGGCTCGCCCTTGGCGCCGTAGCGCTCCAGGCCCTGCCGCTCGGCGAGCTGCTCGAGGGACTCCCCGACACCCTTGAAGGCGCCCTCGAGATCGCCGTGCCGGCGCGCCAGGTCGATGTTGTCGAGCAGCGGCAGCAGTGCCTCGAGCAGCCCGGCGGTCGCCATCTCGACGACCGCCAGTCGGTCCCGCTCGACGCGCTTGCGGTAGTTGGCGTACTCCGCCGACAGCCGCTGCAGATCGGCGGTGAGCTCAGCCTGGACCGCCGCGAGGTCGGCCGAGAAGCCGCCGTCCTCCACGACCCCCTCGACCACCGGTTCGGACCGAGCCTCCCCCGTCTCCGGGTCGAGCCGTCGCTTGTCCGTGATCACGATCGGCTCGGGCTCGGTTTCCCGAGAGCTCACTGCTCCTCGTCCACGATCTCCGCGTCGACCACGGAGTCGTCGGCCGCGTCAGCGGCGGGAGCGGCCTGGCTCTCGGCGGACTGCTGCTCGTACAGGGCGCCACCGAGGGCCGAAGACTTCTCCGAGAGGATCTTGGCCTTGGTGCGGATGTCCTCGACGTCGCTGGTGCCGAGTGCGCCGCTCAGGTCGGTGAGGGCCACCTCGACGTCGGCCTTGCCCTCGGCCGGCACCTTGTCGCCGTTCTCGGCGAGGAACTTCTGCGTCTGGTGGACCAGCGCCTCGGCCTGGTTGCGGGTCTCGGCCTCCTCGCGACGCTTGTGGTCCTCCTCGGCGTACTGCTCGGCTTCCTTCATCATCCGCTCGACCTCCTCCTTGGGCAGGGCCGAGCCGCCGGTGATGGTCATCGACTGCTCCTTGCCCGTACCGAGGTCCTTGGCGGAGACGTGCACGATGCCGTTGGCGTCGATGTCGAAGGTGACCTCGATCTGCGGCACGCCCTGGGGCGCCGGCGGCAGGCCGGTCAGCTCGAACATGCCGAGCCGCTTGTTGTAGGCGGCCATCTCGCGCTCGCCCTGGAACACCTGGATGTTCACCGACGGCTGGTTGGCGTCCGCGGTCGTGAAGACCTCGGAGCGCTTGGTCGGGATGGTGGTGTTGCGCTCGATCAGCTTGGTCATGATGCCGCCCTTGGTCTCGATGCCCAGGGACAGCGGGGTGACGTCGAGCAACAGCACGTCCTTGACCTCACCGCGCAGGACACCGGCCTGCAGGGCTGCGCCGACCGCGACGACCTCGTCGGGGTTGACGCCCTTGTTGGGCTCCTTGCCACCTGTCATCTCGCGCACCAGGTCGACCACGGCCGGCATCCGGGTCGAACCGCCGACCAGCACGACGTGGTCGACCGCGGAGATCGCGAAACCGGCGTCCTTGATGGCGTTCTGGAAAGGGGCCTTGCAGCGGTCGAGCAGGTCCTGGGTGAGCTTCTGGAACTCCGCGCGGGTCAGCTGCATGTCGAGGTGCAGCGGGCCGTCCGCACCGGCCGTGATGTAGGGCAGGTTGACCGTTGTCGACTGCGACGCCGACAGCTCGATCTTGGCCTTCTCCGACGCCTCGCGCAGCCGCTGCATCGCCATCTTGTCCTTGGACAGGTCGATGCCGTTCTGGTTGCTGAACTGCTTCACGAGGTGGTCGACCAGCTTGTTGTCCCAGTCGTCGCCGCCGAGCTTGTTGTCACCCGAGGTCGCCTTGACCTCGATGACGCCGTCGCCGATCTCGAGCAGGCTGACGTCGAAGGTGCCGCCGCCGAGGTCGAAGACCAGGATGGTCTGCTCCTTGTCGCCCTTGTCCAGGCCGTAGGCCAGCGCCGCCGCGGTGGGCTCGTTGACGACCCGCAGCACGTTGAGCCCGGCGATCTCGCCGGCCTCCTTGGTGGCCTGCCGCTCGTGGTCGCTGAAGTAGGCCGGCACCGTGATGACCGCGTCC
>JBKJVH010000044.1:0-9718 GCA_046590985.1 Mycobacteriales bacterium | reverse complement strand
CGCCGCCGCGTTCTTCGACCTCGACAAGACCGTGATCGCCAAGAGCAGCACGTTGGCCTTCGGCAAGCCGTTCTACAAGGGCGGGCTGGTCAACCGCCGCGCGGTGCCCAAGAGCTCGTTCGCGCAGTTCGTCTACCTGCTGCAGGGCGCGGACGAGGACTCGATGGACAAGATGCGCGACTACCTCAAGGCGCTGTGCGCCGGGTGGTCGGTGCAGCAGGTCCACGACATCGTGGCCGAGACGCTGCACGAGCTGATCGACCCGCTCGTCTACGCCGAGGCCCTTGAGCTCTTCGAGGAGCACCGCGGCGCCGGCCGAGAGATCGTCATCGTGTCCAGCAGCGGCGAGGAGATCGTCGGCCCGATCGGGGAGATGCTCGGCGTCGACCGGGTCATCGCGACGCGCATGGTCGTGGAGGACGGGCACTACACCGGTGAGATCGCCTTCTACGCCTACGGAGAAGGCAAGGAGACCGCGATCCGGGAACTCGCAGCCCAACGCGGCTGGGACCTCGCCGACTGCTACGCCTACAGCGACTCGGTCACCGACACCCCACTGCTGTCCGCCGTCGGGCACCCCATCGCGGTCAACCCCGACAAGCCCTTGCGCAAGCTCGCGACCGACAGCGCGTGGCCGGTCCTGGTCTTCGCCAAGCCAGTACGGGCCTCTCGCCGCGTCCCGACCCCGCCCGGCCCGCCGGTCGCCTACGCCGGCGTCACGGCCGTCGCGGCGCTGGTCGTCTTGGCGTGGATGCTCGGGCGCCGGTCTACCCCTAACTGATGAAGGTTCGCGGAAACCCTTGACACGCAAGGGAAGTAGGCGCACTCTCAAATCACGGAACGCCGCCAAGCGGGCGGACTTGTCCCCCCGACGGTGGTCCGTGCAGTACGCGTCCGAGCACCCACGTGCGATCAGCCGCGAGAGGCACATCGAGAAGATCCGACCACGTTCACGAAAGGGCAGTGTCCTCGAGGGGACCGGATCTGGTGCGATGAACACGATGCATGCTTTGGTCACTCGGCCGTAGTGCATGGCGACGGGGTTTCCTCCTTGGAGGGAACCCCGTTCCGCTGTTCCACGCCCCTTTTGGCGGAAATCCACAGGGTCCTGACCCTGTGGATTTCCGACGGACGGTTAGAGGGCTTGGCGCAGGATCGCCTCACATACCGCAAGCCCCTCACGCGCCCCGAGCGCCGTCGCCTGGGCGCAGTGCACCAACCAGCCGGTGACGCCCGCCGTCCCGCCGTGTACGTAGCCGCGCGCGGCCTCGGCGTAGGCGTGCGTGTGGTGTGCGCGGAGTCCCGCCGCATCCAGCTCGGCGTGCCCGACCTCCGGCGCCGACACCGCCTTGGGGTCCAGCCCACGGTCGACGAGCACCAGTCGCGCCGCCGCCCTCGCCACGATCCCGTCCGCGGTCCCGAAGGCCCTGAGTGCCAGCAGCTCACCGTGGACGATCGCGGCCACCACAACAGCCGGGGCCGCGGTCGGGGCGAGCAACAGCCGGGCCAGCCCGTCGAGGCGGGCGCTGACCTCGATCGGCTGCGGCGCCTCCCCCAGCTCCAACGGGTCCTCGACCGGGTCCGTCACGGCTGTACGTGGCCGCCCCAGCGCGTCCTGCTCGATCCCCAGGTCAGCGGCTGCCAACACGTGCAGCCGGGCCAGCGCCTGGTTCGGTGAGCCCTTCCACGACGGCAGCAGCGACCCCAGGTCCGCGTGCACCCGGACGGCATTGGCCGCGAGCTGGCCCAGTCGCGGGTCCTTGGACTGCACCATGACCTGCTGGCCGTGCATGAGCTGGCCGCGGAGTCTCTCCAGCTCCATGCCGGCTCCTTCCAGCTCGGCCGACGCGCGGGCCCCACGCAGGGCAGACTCGGCCGTCACCTCCGCGGAGCGGCGCCGCAGCACCCGGTGGCCGAGGAGTCCGTCCACGGCGGCCCGGGCCTCGGCAACGGCGTCGGCCACACCGGGGAGCTGGAGCAGGGCGGCGAAGGAGTCGGTCACGTGTCGTAACGCTAATGGGCTGGGAGATCTAGAGTGCGCAGGCCGACCAGAGGCGGAGGTAACCGCATGCTGCGACGACGGACACTCGTGTCCAGTGCGGAGCGTGCGACGTACGACGCCCTGCACGAGGCGTCCCTCGCAGCACCACACCTCCGGGACGGGTTGACGGCGCAGGCCGCCGAGCGGAGCGCGACGCACCTGCGGCGCCTGCTCGGCAGCGAGGCGGTCTGCCTCACCGACACCGAGCGCGTGCTCGCCTGGGACGGCCGGGGAACCGGTCACGCGACCCAGATGCTGCACCTCGCCGAGGAGACGCTCACCACGGGCCGCACCTCGGTGCGCCGGCACCTGGGGTGCGCCGACGACCGGTGCCCGCTCAGGGCCGCGGTGGTGAGCCCACTCGTGGTCGACGAGCTGGTGGTCGGCAGCCTCGCCGCGTATGCCTCCGCTGTCTCCGCGGGTCTCATCCGGACGGTCGAGGAGGTCGCCGGCTGGGTGTCCGGGCAGCTGGAGCTCGCCGAGCTGGACGACAACCGCAACCGGCTCGCCGAAGCCCAGGTCGCGGCACTGCGAGCCCAGATCAGCCCGCACTTCGTCTACAACGCGCTCACCACGATCGCGTCGTTCGTCCGTACCGATCCCGACCGCGCCCGCGAGCTGCTCCTGGACTTCGCGGAGTTCACCCGGTACTCCAGCAGGACGCATGGCGACTTCACGACCCTCGCGGAGGAGCTCCGCTCCATCGACAAGTACCTGCTCCTGGAACGGGCCCGCTTCGGGGACCGGCTCGACGTCACCGTCCGGATCGCGCCGGAAGTACTCGGCGTCGCGGTGCCCTACCTGTGCCTGCAGCCGCTCGTGGAGAACGCGGTCAAGCACGGTCTCGACGGCACGACCGGAAGGGTCGTGGTGAGCATCGTGGCCGATGACGTGGGCTCGGAGTGCCTGCTGTCCATCGAGGACGACGGCAGCGGCAGCGACCCGGAGCGGGTGCGGCTCGCCCTGGCCGGTCAGGCCGAGAGCGGCTCGATGGCGCTGGCCAACATCGACGCCCGGCTCCGATCCACGTACGGCGACAGCCACGGCCTGCTCGTCGAGACCGCCCCGGGCGCCGGCACCAAGGTGAGCCTGCGGATCCCGAAGTTCCACCCCGGCGTACGGGCCTCATGACCGGGCTCACGGTGCTCGCCGTCGACGACGAACCGCCGGCGCTCGACGAGCTGGCCTACCTGCTGCGAGCCGACCCCCGGATCGGCGAGGTCCGCACCGCCGGCGAGTCCGCCCTCGCGCTGAAGCTCCTTGAGGACCAGGCGGTCGAGGCGGTCTTCCTCGACATCCGGATGCCGGGGCTCGACGGGCTCGACATCGCGCGGGTCCTGCGGCAGTTCGCGCACCCTCCGAAGGTGGTGTTCGTGACGGCGCACGAGGACGCCGCCGTGGACGCGTTCGCGCTGGACGCCGTGGACTACCTGCTCAAGCCGTTGCGGCCGGACCGCCTCGCGGAGGCCATCGGGCGCATCGTGGGTGCCGGCCAGCAGGCCCCGACCGAGGAGTCCGTAGCCGTCGAGCTGGCCGGGGTCACGCGGCTCGTCCCGATCGCCGACATCGTCTACGTCGAGGCGCAGGGCGACTACGCCCGGCTGCACACCGCCACCGGGAGCCACCTGCTCCGGGTCTCGCTGGCCACCCTCGAGGAGCGCTGGGGCGGGCAGGGGTTCGTCCGCATCCACCGCTCCTACCTGGTGGCGGTCGACCAGGTGGTGGAGTTCCGGGTGGACGCCAGCGGCAGCCACGCGGTGACCCACGGGGGCGCCAGTCTGCCGGTCAGCCGCCGGCACACCCGCTCCTTCAAGGATCGGCTGGTGCGACGGTCGTGACGCCGCCGCCGCCCCGCCGGGTGGCCGTCACCGGTCCTCGCACCTCGGCCGTACGCCGACAGAGCAGTGACCTCCGACGGCGGGCGCTTGACGACCAGGACGTCGTCGGTCAGCTCCTCATTCGCTCCCTCGTACGCACCCAGCTGCTGTTGGCGATGAGGGTCGGCGCCGCCCTGTTCGGCGCCCTGGGCCTGCTTCCCCTGGTGTTCGCCCTGGTCCCCTCGACCCGGCGGGTGCACGTGCTCGGCCTGCCACTGCCTTGGCTGGTCCTGGGCATCCTGGTGTACCCGTCGTTGGTGCTGGTCGGGCGCTTCTACGTCCGGGCCGCGGAGCGCAACGAGCGGGACTTCGTCGAGCTGGTGAGCCGGCAGTGAACGGCACGTCCTACGACGTGATCGCCGTGGCCCTGGTGTTCGCGGGCACCGTCGGCCTGGGGCTCTACGGCGTGCGCTTCGCCCGCACCACCAGTGACCTGCTGGTCGCCAGCCGCAGCGTCTCTCCGCTGCTGAACGCGAGCGCCATCGGCGGGGAGTACCTGTCTGCCGCGTCCTTCCTCGGGGTGGCCGGCCTGATCATGGTGTTCGGCGCCGACATGCTCTGGTACCCCGTGGGGTTCGTCGCGGGCTACGCCGTGCTCCTGCTGCTGGTGGCCGCGCCGCTCCGCCGCTCCGGCGCGTACACCGTGCCTGACTTCGCCGAGCTGAGGCTGCAGTCCACCGCTGTACGGCGACTGAGCTCGCTGCTGGTGGTCGTCATCAGCTGGCTCTACCTGGTGCCGCAGCTGCAGGGGGCGGGCCTCACCCTGCGGACGGTGACCGGCGCCCCGAGCTGGGTCGGGGCCACCCTCGTCGCCGTCGTGGTGACCGCGAGCGTCAGCCGTGGCGGCATGCGGAGCGCGACGTTCGTGCAGGCGTTCCAGTTCTGGCTGAAGCTCGCCGCCCTGGCCGTACCCGCCCTGGTGCTCTTCTTTGCCTGGCAGAACGACGGGTCACCCACGCTCGCCGGGAACCGAGCGCCGGTCTTCCGCGAGCTGACCACGGTCACTCCCGACCGCACCGTCACCGTGGAGGTGGCCACCCCCACGTCGGTCGTGACCGACGGCCGGGCCGCGGTCCTCACCCCAGGCCTGCACGAGCTGAAGAAGGGCTCGGACGTCACCTTCCAGCCGGGCGCCCAGGTCCCGCACCTGGCCAAGAACCCAGCAGCCACAGGGGATTCCTGGCAGGAACCGCTGTCCGGTGCGGGTGGCCGGGAGCACCCGCTGTACGCGACCTACGCCCTCGTGCTCGCGACGTTCCTGGGCACCATGGGGCTGCCGCACGTGCTCGTCCGCTTCTACACCAACCCGGATGGGGCAGCCGCCCGGCGCACGACGCTACGCGTACTGATCCTGCTGGGTGTCTTCTACCTGCTGCCGGCCTGGTACGGCACGCTCGGCCGCGTCTACGTCCCCCAGCTGCTGACCACCGGAAGCACCGACACGGTGGTGCTCGGACTGCCCGCCGCGGCGATCGGCGGGCTGGCCGGACAGGTGCTCGAAGCGGTCCTCGTCGCCGGCGCCTTCGCCGCGTTCCTGTCCACCTCGTCCGGGCTGCTCGTCACCAGCGCCGGTGTGCTCTCCCAGGACGTCCTCGGCGGCACCGTTCGAGGCTTCCGCCGGGCCGCGGTCGTGGCCGGGGTTGTCCCGTTGCTGCTGTCGCTGGGCACCACGCGGCTGCCTGTCGGCGTCACCGTCGGACTCGCCTTCGCCTTCGCCGCATCGACGTTCTGCCCGCTGCTCGTGCTGGGCATCTGGTGGCGCGGCCTGACCGCGACCGGTGCGACCGCCGGGCTGCTGGTCGGCGGTGGCCTCGCCGCGGCCGCGATCGGGGCCACCTTGGCGGGGGTGAGCCCGCACGGCTGGACCGGTGCGCTGCTGGCCCAGCCCGCGGTGTGGACCGTGCCGTCGGCGTTCGCCGTCATGGTCGTCGTCTCGCTGCTGACGCGCCGCTCCACCCCCTCCGGGGTGGGCCGCATCATGCTCACCCTGCACGCCCCTGAGGCGCTTCGCAGCTGACCGCTCGGCGCGCCAGCCGACCGTTCGGCGCACGAACCGGACCCGCGGGCGCAACAGGGTTCAGCGGCTCTTCCGGTGACCCGACGGCGCTACCTACGGTGACGGCCATCACACCGCCGACCCGCTGGGAGCTTCCGTGAGCATTCTCGACGAACGACTGCAGAACGAGAGGGGGACCGACTACGAGAAGGTGCAGGCCAGCGAGGAGTTCCAGCAGCTGCGCCGGTCACTTCGCCGGTTTGCCTTCCCGGTCACCTTCGGCTTCCTGTCCTGGTACATGCTCTACGTGGTGATGTCGGGCTATGCCCGCGGGTTCATGTCGCACAAGCTGGTTGGCAACATCAACGTCGCCTTCGCGTTCGGACTGCTGCAGTTCCTGACCACGTTCGCGATCGCCGCCTACTACGAGCGGCACGCCTCGACCAACCTCGACCCGATCGCCGACAAGATGCGCGCCGAGATCGAGGCCGGGCAGTGGTGACCCTCGCCGGCGCCCCGGTCTCGACCGGACAGCGCACCCTGACGATCCTGCTGTTCCTCGGCTTCGTGTGCGCGACGCTCGCCATCACCATGTGGGCCAGCCGGAACACCAAGTCCGCCGCCGACTACTACGCCGGCGGCCGCAGCTTCACGGGCTTCCAGAACGGTGTGGCCATCGGCGGGGACTACATGTCCGCCGCCTCCTTCCTCGGCATCGCGGGCATCATCGCGCTGTCCGGGTACGACGGGTTCCTTTACTCCGTAGGCTTTCTCGTCGCGTGGCTGGTCGCACTTCTGCTCGTTGCCGAGCTGCTCCGCAACTCCGGCAAGTACACGATGGCGGATGCGCTCGCGTTCCGGATGAAGCAGCGCCCGGTGCGCCTGGCCGCTGGGATCTCGACCATCGTGGTCTCGATCTTCTACCTGCTCGCGCAGATGGTCGGCGCCGGCGCGCTCGTGTCACTTCTTCTCGGTGTCAGCTCCGAGCGGGGCAAGATCATCACGATCGTCGGCGTCGGGCTGCTCATGGTCTTCTACGTCACCGTCGGCGGGATGAAGGGCACCACCTGGGTGCAGATCATCAAGGCCATCATGCTCATGAGTGGTGCCACGCTGCTCACCATCCTCGTCCTGGCGAAGTTCTCCTTCAACGTCAGCGACCTGCTCGGCTCGGCGGCGCAGAAGAGCGGACCGGCGAAGGATCCCGGCTCGTTCCTGGAGCCCGGCTTGAAGTTCGGCAAGGAGGTCGTGGGCAACTCCAAGGCCACCTTCTACGGCAAGATGGACCTGCTCTCGCTCGGTATCGCCCTCGTCCTCGGCACCGCCGGCCTGCCGCACATCCTGACCCGCTTCTACACGGTGCCGGACGCCAAGGCGGCCCGGAAGTCCGTGCTCTGGGCGATCGGGATCATCGGCAGCTTCTACCTGATGACCATCGCGTTGGGCTTCGGCGCCGCGGCGCTCGTCGGCGCCAAGGACATCAAGGCGCAGGACCCGTCGGGTAACACCGCGGCGCTTCAGCTGGCGAAGAACCTCGGCACCGACCTGTTCGGCGCGACCGGCGGAACCGTCATGCTGGCCGTCATCGCCGCGGTGGCCTTCGCGACGATCATCGCGGTCGTGGCGGGCCTGACGCTCGCGTCGTCGAGCTCCATCGCGCACGACCTGTACGCCAACGTGATCAAGCACGGCAAGGAGCTCAAGGAGGGTCAGGAGGTCAAGGTCGCCAAGGTGGCCGCGTTCGGCATCGGTGCCGTGGCCATCACGCTGTCGATCTTCGCGACCAAGCTCAACGTGGCGTTCCTGGTCGCGCTGGCCTTCGCGGTCGCGGCGTCGGCGAACCTGCCGGCGATCCTGTACAGCCTGTTCTGGCGGCGCTTCAACACTGCCGGGGCGTGTGCGGCGATCTACGGTGGCTTGATCAGCTCGGTGGTGCTGGTGTTCTTCAGCCCGGTCGTCTCCGGCAAGGTCATCCCGGCCGTGCTGGATGCTGCGGGCAAGGTCATCACGCCGGCCAAGAGCGGGGCGCTGTTCCCGCTCGGCACGGACTTCCACGTCTTCCCGCTCGACAATCCGGGGATCTTGTCGATCCCGATCGGGTTCTTCTGCGGGTGGCTGGGGACGGTCCTGTCCAAGGAGTACAACGCCGGCAAGTTCGCCGAGCTCGAGGTACGCGCCCTCACCGGGGCCGGCGCCGAGAAGGCCGGCGTGCACTAGCGGCAACCTGCACCCAACCGTCGTAGGACACTGTTGCTCCAGGCTCTGCCTTGCTGCAGGGTCCGGAGCAACCGAACGAAAGAGGCTGATCCCATGACCGAGTCGAAGCTGTCCGCCCTGGCGTCGGAGTCCCGGCGTTTCGAGCCACCTGCTGAGCTTGCCGCGCACGCCAACGTGACGGCGGACGCCTACGAGCACGCCGCCAAGGACCGCCTGGGGTTCTGGGGGGAGCAGGCGGGTCGGTTGCAGTGGGACCGCACCTGGGACGCGGTGCTGGACTGGCAGCCCCCCTTCGCGAAGTGGTTCGTGGGGGGCACGTTGAACGCGAGCGTGAACTGCCTGGATCGGCACGTCGAGGCCGGCTTGGGCGAGCGGGTGGCCTACCACTTCGTCGGCGAGCCCGGTGACACCCGGACGATCACCTACGCCGAGCTGCTGAAGGAGGTGTCGCAGGCCGCGCATGCCCTGACGGAGCTGGGGATCGCCGCCGGTGACCGGGTCTGCATCTACCTGCCGATGATCCCGGAGGCAGCGGTGGCGATGCTGGCCTGCGCGAGGGTCGGGGCGGTGCACAGCGTGGTGTTCGGGGGCTTCAGCGCTCAGGCGTTGGTGGACCGGATCACCGATGCGGACGCCAAGCTGGTGATCACCTCGGACGGCGGCTACCGCCGGGGGGCGCCGAGCGCGTTGAAGCCAGCCGTCGATGAGGCGGTCGCGCAGTGCCCCTCGGTGGAGCACGTGCTGGTCGTGAAGCGCACCGGTCAGGACGTCACCTGGACGGACAAGGACCTGTGGTGGAGCGAGGTCGTGGACCGTCAGCCCGACAGCCACCAGGCGGAGTCCTTCGACAGCGAGCAGCCGTTGTTCCTGCTCTACACCTCGGGCACGACCGGCAAGCCCAAGGGCATCGTGCACACCACCGGCGGGTACCTGACGCAGGCGGCGTACACGCACTGGGCAGTGTTCGACCTCAAGGCCGAGACCGACGTCTACTGGTGCACCGCCGACGTCGGCTGGGTCACCGGCCACTCCTACGCGGTCTACGCGCCCCTGGCGAACGGCTGCACGAGCGTGCTGTACGAGGGCACCCCGGACGCGGGTGGGAAGGACCGCTGGTGGCAGATCGTCGAGGAGTACAAGGTCTCGATCCTGTACACCGCCCCGACCGCGATCCGGACCTTCATGAAGTGGGGCGACGACCTGCCCGGCGGCCGCGACCTGACCTCGCTGCGGGTCCTCGGCAGTGTCGGGGAGCCGATCAACCCCGAGGCCTGGATCTGGTATCGCAAGGTCATCGGCGGTGACCGCTGCCCCATCGTTGACACCTGGTGGCAGACCGAGACCGGCGCGATGATGATCGCCCCGCTACCCGGAGTTACCTCCTGCAAGCCGGGGTCGGCGATGGGCCCGCTGCTCGGCATTGCCATCGACGTCGTCGACGGCGACGGGAAGTCCGTCGGGGAGACCGGCGGCGGCTTCCTCACCCTGTCCGAGCCGTGGCCGGCGATGCTGAGGGGCATCTGGGGCGACGAGCAGCGCTACCGGGACACTTACTGGTCGAAATTTGAAGGTCAGTACTTCGCCGGT
>JBKJVH010000194.1:0-3447 GCA_046590985.1 Mycobacteriales bacterium | reverse complement strand
CGCGAGCCTATGGTCGGTGGAGTATGCCGGGAAGGCACAGCTGCAGGCGCTCCACGACTACCGGTGGGCCGGCTGAAAATCGGGCGACTCACGACTGTCCGACCCGTAGCGTGAGATCTCGCCATGACTGTCCTTGACCACCCCCGCGTCACCGCCGGTGAGCAGGCTGCGGTGAAGGCAGCAGCTCGCAGGATCGGGGTCGACCGACTCCGGTCGCCCGTCACGCGGTGGTCGCTGGCTGCTGCCGCGGTCGCCGCCGTCGGGCAGACCGCCGGCACCGTGGTGGCCGGCCGACTCGCGGTCCGACCGTCGGGACTGCTCGTCGCGGTGCTGGCGCTGTGCGTCGTCGGAGCGGCGGTGCTCGACACCGCGGGGCGTGCGGCCTGGGCCGGGATCGTCGACCGGGCCGAGGGCCAGCTGCGCGCTGACCTGCTGGCGGCGGCGCTGCACCAGCCGCTCGCTGTGCTGTCCGAGCAGGCGGTCGGGGAGGTGCTCGACCGGGTCGACGACGACACCCACGAGCTCGGCGTGCTGCTGCGTCGGATGGCCTGGGACCTGGTGCGCACCGGCTTCCGGGCCGTGCCGATGTGGGTGGTCGCGGGCCTCACCTGGTGGCCCGCGTGGATCCTGTTCCCGGTCGTGGGGGCGACGACGGTGCTGATCGTCCGGCCGCTGACCGCCGAGGTCTCGGCGCGCAAGCTCGCCGAGGAGGTCGCCTGGACCGACCATGCGGCCGCGCTCGAGGAGGGCATCGCGGCTCGCGACGACCTTCGGTCCAGCCTCGGACAGGCCTTCCTCGTCCGTCGGTGTGCCGAGCTGTCCGCCGTGGTGCACGCCCGGGTGGCGGCGACGTGCGAGACGGCCACCCGGATCAGCCGGCGGGCCGGGCTGCTCCTGCACGGGCTGCTGGCGGCGACGGCGTTGGTCGGCGCCCCGCTGGTGGCGCACGGCTCGCTGTCCACGGCGTCCCTGGTCACGCTGTTCCTCGTCACGACAACGTTCGTCGGGCAGATCGACCAGATCAGCCGGCACCTGCCCGACTTCCAGGCAGGCCTCGGGGCGCTGGCCCGGCTGCGCAGCATGCTCGAGGCGGAGCCGGAACCCGTCGGTGGGCTGAGCGTGCCGGACCGACCGCTCGACCTGTCGGTGCGGGGCCTCCGCTTCGCCTACGACGAAGGCGCGTTCGCCCTGGCCGGGGTCGATCTCGAGCTGGCGGCCGGCCACACGCTCGCGCTCGTCGGGCGTACAGGCTCAGGGAAGTCGACGCTGGCTGCCCTCGTGTCGCGTGCGATGGACCCACCGCGCGGCAGCGTGCTTCTCGGCGGGGTCGACGTGCTGGACCTGGACCTGCAGCAGCTGCGCGCCCGCGTCGGGGTCGTGACGCAGCGCACCGAGATCCTGGCGGCAACGCTGGTCGAGAACATCACGCTGTTCGGGGACGTGCCCCGGTCCCAGGTGCAGGCTGCGGTCGAGCTCCTCGGGGTGGACGACTGGGTAGCGGGGCTGTCCGACGGGCTGGACACCCTGCTCGGTCCCGGCGGCACAACGCTGTCCGCAGGGGAGGAGCAGCTCGTCGCGTTCGCCCGCCTGCTCGTGCGCGACGTGCAGGTCGTGGTGCTGGACGAAGCGACCGCGCGGATGGATCCGGTCACCGAAGCCCGGGTCGTACGGGCCTCGCAACGACTGCTGGCCGGCCGCACCGGCTTGGTGATCGCGCATCGGCTGGTCACCACCGCGCGCGCGGAGCGGGTGGCGGTCATGGTTCGTGGCCGGGTCGTCCAGCAGGGCTCGCGGGCCCAGCTGGCCCGCGAGCCGGGGCCCTTCCGCGAGCTGCTCGAGGCGGCCGGTCAGGACGGCAGCGTGCCGTCCGATGGCGGGGCTGTGGGGGCGGCGCGGCGTGCGGGAGAAGCACGCGAGCCGCAGGCCGTCGGCAGCGGACCGAGCCTGGCCCGGGCCACCGTGTCGATGCTCAGGATCCATCCGCGCTGGGGGCTGCTGGGCGCGGTGCTGTTCCTCCTGGCTTCCCTGTTGGGGGCCTACGGGGCGGTCACCGGCCTGGTGTGGGGGCGGGTCGTCGAGGGGTTGCAGGCCGGTCGCGAACCGGTCACCGAGACTCTGGTCCTCGTAACCTGCCTGATGGCAGCGCCGGTGCTGCTGTCGAACGCGTCGCGGATCTACCCCCAGTGGTGGATCGCCGTGATGCTCCGGGCCCGGCTGGCGGTGCTCCGTGGGCAGACGATGCAGCACCGCCTGCCGCGGACCCCGCCCGGCGAGGTGGTGGGTCGGGTGCTCGACGCCGACCGGTTCGCACGCTACGCCGACCGGTGGGTCGACTTCGTCAACGGCGCCGTCATCGTGGTGGTGACCGCGGTCGCGGCGCAGAGCTGGCTGGCAGGTGGAGTGCTGTTCGCGGTGATGGTGCTGTCCTCCTCGGCGTCGGCGCTCGGCTCACCGATCGCTGGTCGGTCGGCCGCGTCGTCGTCCAAGGCGCGGGCCGCGTTCGGCCGTTCCCTGGTGTCGGCGCTGGACGCCGCGCGCACCATCAAGCTCGCAGCCGCAACCCCCGCGGTGCACGAGCACCTGCGTCAGGTCGATGGTGGTCGGGTGGACGCGGCCGTCCGCGAGCACCGGGTGCAGGCGGTGCTCGACGGCGTGCCGATCGTGCTGGTGCAGTGCGGCATCGTGCTCGGCTGGCTGGGGTTCCTGCTCGGCGGCTGGGGCTTGTCGACCGCGCTGCTCGTCACCACCGCGGTCGCCGGCTTCGACTGGTTCGGCCGGGTCGCCGGGGCTGTCGTCACCGAGGCGCCCGGCACCCGGGCGTGGGCGCAGGCCACTTCGCAGCTGGCCGGAGGCGTCGACCTGATGAGCGTCCCGGCCGGCGTCGATCTCGTCCACGGGACGGCGCCCGAGCCGGTCGGTCCGCCGCGGCAGCCGCTGGCACGGCTGGACCTGACCGGCCTCACGGCCGTGCACGACGACGGCACCCTCGGCGTCGAGGACGTCGACCTCACCGTCCGTGCCGGCGAGCTGGTGCTGCTGCTCGGGCAGATCGGGTCGGGGAAGTCCAGCCTGCTGGCCGCGTTGGCCGGACTGGTCGACCACACCGGCACGATCGCCTGGAACGGCGTTGAGGTGTCCGATCCCCAGGTTTTCCTGCGGCCGGGGCAGGTCGCCTACGTGGCCCAGGTGCCCCGGGTGCTGTCGGGCACGTTCGCGGACAACCTCCGGTTGGACCACCGGCGCGAGGTAGCCGCGGCAGTCGGGGACGCCCGCCTCGAGGTCGACATCGCCGACGCCGGCGGGGTGGAAGCTCTTGTCGGGCACCGCGGGGTACGGCTGTCCGGGGGCCAGGTGCAGCGGCTGGCGCTGGCCCGGGCGCTTGCCGCAGACGCCGAGCTGGTGCTGGCCGATGACGTCTCGAGCGCCCTTGACGCCCGGACCGAGCTC
>JBKJVH010000057.1:0-10380 GCA_046590985.1 Mycobacteriales bacterium | reverse complement strand
CGATGATCGTCCCGTCTATGGTCCTGGCCATCAGGCCGATGTTCCTGACGCGCGGCTGGCAGCACTGGAACGGTGTGGTGAAGCTGCCGAGGAGCGCGTCGATGGTGGAGGCTTCCTTGTCCGAGGTTCTCGGTGCTGCCGTCCGGCGGGGGACGGTCACCGTCGCCTGTGGGTCTGGTCGCTGCAGGTTGGTCAGCAGCGCCCTCAGGACCGCGTCGACGGAGACGGTCTGACCAGCGTTGCCGGCAGCCGTCAACGTGGTCGCCGCCGGTCGTGGTCGCCACGCGACGTTGCCTTGTGTCGTGAGGACCGCGGTCGGCGGGGGAGCCTGGACCCGTGGTTCCGTGGCGGGCGTGCTCAGCTGAGCGGCGAGGGGAGCAGCAACCGCGGCACGGGCGGCGAGCTCGATTCCAAGCGTGACGCCGTGACCCGGCCCCTCGCCCAGGGCCGCCACCGTGAGGTGCCGTGCCAACTGCCCACCGGCCACGGGTGCCGTCCGTGAGCCTGCGCGCAAAGTTGTCGTGAGTCCGGCCAAGGCGTTAGCTCGGGCGGCGAGCTCCTGCACGGACTTCGGCCCGACGTGGGCGGCATGGGCGGTGACCGGGACGGTGATGCGTGACGGCAGCGGCAGTCGCTGGGCCGCCCTCCGCAGCGCCTTCTCCACGGTGGCTGCCGTGGTGCTCTGCCCGGCGGAAGGCGGTCGCGCCGTCACCTTGTTGCCCACGTAGACCAGCCGGCCATGGCTTTCCGGAACGTTCGCGGCAGCCACCAAGCGGGAGGTCATGGCCCTCAGGTCGGTGGGATGCGTCATGAGTACCGGCACGACGTCTCGCCCGCCTGAGCTGCCGAACCCGAGGCGATGGCGGGCGCCGGAGACCGCCAAGGCCCGCCTTGCCGTCGCCGCCACATCGATGCTGAGACCCAGTGCGTGCGGTCCCACCACGACGGTTGTCGTCCCTAGGACCACGGTGACCGGGTCGGACTCCTTGCCGCGCGTCCGGAGCAGCCCGCGGAGTTCCGACTCATCAAGGTCACCTGCCGGCACGCCCGCGATCGTCGTGTATGTGGCCGTGCGCGTCGCGGCGGAAGCGCCTCCGTTCAGGGTCACGGCGCCGGCCGTGAGCAGGAGAGCAGTCCCCAGCGCCGTCAACGCGGTGAGCCGCTTCATCGGAGGGGAGCAACGTCGTGGGGCACGGCCGGGGACTCCAGGGAAGTGAGATCGCAGCAACGCATGGCCGATATTACGACAACATGTAGTAGGACGGGACGCAGCACGGTCGTGACGTGCGGTTCCTGCCAAGGTCGGTTCCTTCCTGGATGGCGCACGAGGCCGTAGCCTCACGGACGAACAAGGAGGCTGTCGTGAGCAAGTTCGGTGAGCTGGAAGCCGCCGTGATGGACCGCATGTGGAACGCCGATGCCCCGCGTTCGGTGCGAGACCTGATGGAGGACCTGCAGCGGGAACGCACCATCGCCTACACCACGGTGATGACCGTGATGGAGCGCCTGTTCCGCAAGGGCTTGCTCACACGCGTCGAGGAGGGCCGCGCGTACTGGTACTCGAGCGCGCAGAGTCGGGCCGACTACACCGCGGGCCTGATGGCCGACTCGCTCGCCAACTCAACGGACAAGGCAGCCACCCTCGTCCACTTCGCCGAGCGCGTCAGCGCGCGCGAGGCCAAGCAGCTCATCAAAGCCCTGTCGGACCGGAGCGCCCGACGGGGCGGCTGATCCATGACGGTCCCGCTCGCGCTCATCGCCTTCGCCTGCTTGGTCGCCACCGTTGCGCCCCGGCTGCTGGCGCGCGGCACGTGGACCCACCGCTTCCCGAAGTTGGGCATCCTGGCCTGGCAGGCATCGGTGTCTGGCGTCCTGACCGCCGGTGTGCTGCTCGCCTTGACCGCGATCCTTCCCGTCGAGCAGGTATCGCTGGATCTTGGACACCTCCTTCACGCCTGCCCAGACGTGCTCCAGGGCCGCTACCAACTTCTCGACGGGCATTGGGTGCATCTCGGCAGCCTGATGATCGCGGCGGGCACCTTCCTGGCCCTGCTACGGGCCGTCGGCGTTCGGGGGCTGGCCGTCCGGCGAGGTCGGATGCGTCAGCGCCAGCTGCTCGACCTCCTCGTCCGGCAACGGGACAGCCTGCATGGCGCCCACGTCCTCGACTATGGAGTGCCCCTCGCGTATTGCGTCCCCGGAGGCGGCGGCCGCATCGTCGTCACCACGGGCGCGATCGCTGCCCTCGACCAGCGCCAGTTGACTGCCGTGATGGCGCACGAGCACGCACACCTCGATGGCCGTCATGACCTTGTCCTGTTCGGAGCGGACGTTGCCTCCGCAGCCTTCCCGAGATCCCGGTTCTTCCGGCGCGCTCGACGCGAGCTCAGCCTGCTCGTCGAAATGCTCGCGGACGACGAGGGCTCGCGCCGCAGCGACCGGAGGGTCCTGGCCAGTGCGCTGGTCGATCTGGGACAAGCCCCGGTTCCGGAAGGCGCTGTCGGGGCGACCGGCGACACAGTCGAGCGCGTCCAGCGGCTCATCCAAGCCGCACCGGTACTCCCTCGGCTGCGCCGGCTCGCTGTCCTCGGAGCGGCGACGCTTGTCCTCGCCGGCCCTTGGGTCATCGCCATCGCGCCGGCGTGGGCAGCTCGCTCAGGGTTGTGCCCGGTCCCGGGCTGAGCTCCGAAGCGACGGCGTACGCGTCCCGCCTTTCACTGTCCCGGCGAAGTGCCTCGGGATCGGCCGCACCACAGCAGCCTGCGCACCATCTCGTAGCCAGTCCGAACTGCGAGCAGGCTCAGAAAACCGGCGATCAGCCAGAACATCAGGGTCCGGCCGAAGCTCATCTTGCCCGACGCGGCCGCCCAACCGAACCCTGCGGCCAACGCCCCGGACCACAGCAGAACCATGCTCATCAACAGGGCGCCGACGCCGGTCAAACGATTCTCTTCCGGCGGAGTAGTCACTCACCCACGCTACGCGATTTCACGATTCCTGACCTTCGCGGCGCAGCCGACGGTGACGCATCCACGACGAGGGCTAGTAGGTTCGGGCGTGTGAGCGAGTCCTACACGTTTGCCTTCGTCGACCTGGCCGGCTTCACCGCCTTGACCGACGCGCATGGCGATCAGGCCGCGGCGGACCAGGTCAACCGGTTCAGCGGTCTGGCACAAGGGTCCCTGACAGGCCGGGCGACGATCGTCAACGTGACCGGCGACGCCGTCCTGCTCGTTGCTGAGGAGGTCGACCCTGCGCTGTCGAGCACCCTGGCCCTGCTCGAGGCTTGCACGGTCGAGCCCGACTTCCCCCTTGCACGGGGCGGCATCCACACCGGGACGGCTGTCCGCACCGGCCACGAGTACTTCGGCGCCGGTGTCAACGTCGCCGCGCGCATCACCGCCCTTGCCGCGGGTGGTGAGCTGATCTTGTCCGCGGGTCCGGCGACAGCAGCCCGGACCCGAGGGCTGCGGGTGCACGACCTGGGCCTGGCGGCGTTGCGGAACGTCACGCAGCCGGTCGAGCTCTACCGCATCGACATCGACCACACGCAGCAGGCTGTGGACCCTGTCTGCCGCATGACGGTCCAACGGCACGTGGCCGCCGGAACCCTCAGCTACGACGGGCACGACTACTGGTTCTGCTCCCTGGCATGCGCAGGCTCGTTCGCGGCTGACCCGGCACGTCATCGAGAGACCGCAGATCCGAAGTCGCAGGCGCCGCTGTACCCGGGAAGCTTATCCAACTACACTACGTAGTAGAGGGAGGGTGGATGCGGCGAACAGTGCAGGAGATTCAGCGCCGAGTTCTGCTTCTCAGGTCACTGTGTGAGGCCGGGTCCGGGCGGGTACGGGGTCAGGCCCCGAGGGGACGGGCAAAGACATGTCCTCGGATCGTGTCAGGCGTACGGGGTAGGAGAGGCGACCTCGCGCGTGGTGTGGGCGACCAGGGCCTGCGGTGACGACCCACGTCCTGATCTCGTCCGCGGGCCGCCGCGTGGCGCTGCTGGAGGCCTTCCGAGGGGGCCTGGCCGCTCTCCAGCTGGACGGACGGGTGCTGGCGGCGGACGCCTCCGCCAGTTCTGCGGCGTCGTGGTCCGCCGACCGGCGGTTCGTCGTCCCGCGGTGTACCGACGAAGCGTTCATCCCGCGCATGCTGGAGCTGTGCGAGCGGGACGAGGTCGCTCTGCTAGTCCCGACCATCGACACCGAGCTCATGGTGCTGGCCCGTCACCGGGAGCAGTTCCGGGCGGTCGGCACCCTGCTGGCGGTGTCGTCGGTGGAGACGATCGCTCTCGCCGAGGACAAGCGGCGCACCCATGCGTTCCTGCTCGATCACGGCTTCCCGACCGTCGCGCAGGCCGAGGTGGCGCAGGTGCTGGCCGACCCGGACTGCTGGCCCTACCCGTTCGTCGTCAAGCCGGTCAACGGCAGTGCGTCGGCGGGGGTGGTGCGGGTCAAGGACCCCGCCAGCTTCGCCCTGGCGACCGTTGGGAAGGACGCCGTCGCCCAGTCCCTGGCGCCGGGGGTGGAGTACACCGTGGACCTGTTCGTCGACGCAGCCGGGAACTGCCGTGGAGCGATCCCACGCGAACGGCTCGAGGTCCGTGCCGGTGAGGTGGCCAAGGCGCGTACGGCCAGGATCCCGGCCATCATCCAGCTGGCGGAGAAGCTCGCGAAGTCGCTTCCAGGCGCGTTCGGTGTCCTGAACCTCCAGCTGTTCTACGACGCCGCCAGTGGCGAGCTGCAGATCATCGAGATCAACCCCCGGTTCGGCGGGGGCTTCCCGCTCGCCCACCAAGCCGGGGCGCCGTTCGTGCGCTGGCTCCTTGAGATTGCAGCCGGTCGGGCCCCGAGCGCGGACCAGGACCCCTGGCGTGACGGGCTGGTCATGCTGCGCTTCCACGATGCCGTCTTCGTGGACCGGGCTGACGTGGCGCTCTGAGGTGGGCGGGTGCTGCCGGCGGCGCGCGGTCGAGTCGTTGAACCGATGATCACCGCTCGCCGGGAGCGGAGTCTCCTTGTCTCGTCAAGCGCGGATGACCGCAAGCGGCTCAGTTGCGTCGCGACCGGTCTCGTAGAGGAGGCCGCCGGAGCAGTCGTAGCTGTCCACCAGAAGGACTGAGGCCGTGGCGAGAGCCGATACGGTCCCCGCTGGAGTCTTCGGGCCGATGTTCCACGTGGTTCTGACCAAGCCGCTGGCGTTGGTCTGCCCGTACAGCTCCTTCACCACCCGACCACGGATGCTGAGCACGACCTTGACGTGGGCGCTGTCGACCTTCGGCCCGTCAGGTAGGGCGAGTCGCACGTGAACAGGTACGACGGCAACGTCGCCGCGCCTGTAGCTCTGCTTCTCGGCGGACACCGTGACCGACAGGACAGGCACGTCACGCGGCGTCGCCGCGACTCCTTCGCGCAGGCAGGCCTGCCTGAGGGGCAGCGGGGCCGAGGCCCCAGCGGCAGGGACAAGCGGGCTCAGCAAGAGCGCGGCCAACGCGACAGTGGTGGCGCGTTGTCCGGACCGGAAATCTCTTGCTGTGGTCACAGCACAGGGTTCGCCGTGGCCGGCCAAAGTCCTGCTCGTCGTCGGGTGATCCTAACCGCCAAATTCCCAGTGCCGGGGATGTTGGCCAAGCAGTCCGAACAGCACGTCATGACGGCCGCAGAGCGGCTCTCCCAGAAGACAGGTCACGGCCGGAGGCAGCCTTGCCGCGAGCACATGAGCGCAGCGTGTCCGTCCGATCTGATCCTCGTCCACTCGCTGAGTCCGCCCCCGGCTGACTTGCATGCCACGACCCGCATGATCGGGTTCGTCGGCAGGATCAGCCTGGCACGCGGGCCAGCGCGGTGCACCGACAGGTCAACACCGGATCTCAACCAGTTGGGCCTTTCCCGGGCGTGGGTCGCGCTCGCTTTCCCACGACGGGGCCGTCCTTCCGCCATCTGGCGGCGAATCCGAAGGCCTCGGTACGGGTTGCTGAGGGACCGTTGGTGTGCACGAGGGCCACGTATCGGATGCTGGTCGAAGACCCCCTCGGAAGGTGGCTGTCGGCCGTCACATCCGGCGCTTCTTCGGTGACTTCGTGGTCGGCGTCGCCTTGCGCGCCTGATGTCCTGCGCGGCGAGCGCGCTCAAGATGCACGAAGACTCGTCCGGCGAGGGCGACGGAAAGGATCAGTGCTGTTCCGCTGACGGCGACGCGCACAGCGGAGAAGGGCCCAGGGTGCGCGCCGGCGGCGGAGCTCAGGAAGCCCGCGGCCAGTATCGCGATCGCCACCAAGAGCCAGAACGTCCGGTGAGCCCGTCGCCAGGACAACGACGGTGCCTGACTGGGCGTCATCCGAGCATCTCCAGGTGAGCCTTCTGCGTAGTGAAGGCCATCAGGATGGTTAGGGCTGTGAGGACCACCAGGACGAGCAGGCCCAGCAGCATGGCGACGGGGCGTCGACGCCACAGTCGGTTGGGGTTGCGATCCACGAACGGCACGGCAGTGAGCAGCAGGAACAGGACGCCGCCCCCGTACAGGATGCCGGACAGTCCGAGCCAGTTCTCCAAGGTGAACATCCACCAGAAGCTCCAGGGCGGCTTGGTCACCTCCAGACCGGCGATCGGCGACTGGCCCACGGCGGGTGGCCACAGCACCGCCAGAACCCCGAGAAGTCCTGCGAGTCCGAGGGTGAAGGCTCCGATGCGGCGCAGGTGGTGGGTGAACGGCTCGGTCGGTTCGCCGGCTGACGCCTGTTCCCCGGAGGGGTCGGTCGGAAGTGAGGGGTGGGGGGAGATCTTGTGGCGCTTCACGAGCAGCCCGTGCAGCATCAGGAGCACGATGATGAGGCCGGGGATGATCACGACGTGGGCGCCGTAGATCCGGACCAGGATGGAAACCCGGCCGGCGAACTCCGGTGAGAACCAGATCCCGGCCCCGCCGAGGAGCTTGCCGATCTCCAGGTTGTGCCCCAGTCCTCCGAAGCCCTCTTGGTCCCACTTCAGGACGGTGCCGGTGATCAGCGCCAGGATGACGAGCGCGAACATCGCCACGCCGATCAGCCAGTTGCCCTCGCGGGGGCGCTTGTAGGAGCCGGTGAAGAAGACCCTCAGTAGGTGCAGAGCCGCGGTGACGTACATCGCCTGGGCTGCCCAGAAGTGCAGCGCGCGGACAAAGCGCATTCCCCACACGTTCGTGACCATGTCGCGGACGGTCTGGTTCGCGGTCTCGGGTACCGGGGCGTAGAACTGGACGAGGAGCACGCCGGTGATGATGAGGATGATGAAGGCGCCGGCGGTGATGCCTCCGAGGCTCCACGCGAGGTTGTTGGCGTGCTCGGGGACCGGGTACTCCAGGGCCTTGATGCCCAGACGCTCATCGACGGCGTCCACGACGCGGCGGGTCCGGCTGGGCACAGGGCCCGTCGTGGGAGTGTCGGGCCTCTCGGTGGTGGTCATGCTTGTTCCCTTTCGTGCCGGGCGGTCGGACCGACCAGGAGGCGACGCAGGTCCCCGATCGTGTCCGCAGGGCGGTACCAGCCCGCCAGCCCGAACCCGATCAGCAGCAAGGCCGCGGACGCTGCGAGGAAGACCCAGTCGCGCCCCGCCAGGCCGTCGCGGCCCGGCAACGGTGTGAGCACCTGCTTCGTGCCGGTCATCTCGCCGGTCGCGGCCGGCAGGTCGGCGAGGGCCTGCGTGATGGAGTTCTGGAGCAGGGTGCGGGCCTGGTCGATCTGCTCGGATTCCAAGGCCTGCTTGGCCCGCTGCACCTCGGCCACGTCGACGCCGTCGTGGTCCTCGGCGGCGAGAGCGTCGTCGATTTTCTCCATCGCGGCATCCATACCAACGTGGCCGCCGTCGTGCGCCAGGTGACCGAGGGCCTGCTGGACCAGGACGTATCCCTCCTTGGACTCATCGGTGCCGTGCGCCGACGCGGGCACCGCTGCTGTTGACACCCCGAGCAGCGCTATCGCAACGACGACGAGCAGGTGCCTCAGTCGCCGGACAGCGGGGGGCCTCCGACCGGGGGCCGGTCGTGTGGGCGGGGTCACCATCGCAGTCATGCCCTCAAAAGTGAGCAGAGGAAAGCGGCCGCGCCAGAGCCGAAAGTCCCGTTCCCGAAAGGTGTCCGTAACAGCCTTACCCGCGTCGGGTCCTTTGGTCGCGCGGGGAGGGACTTTCGGTCCTACCCCGCGGGGGTACCGGAGGAGGACGGTGGTCCTTGTGAGTGGCTCGGGAAGCTCCCGAGGCTCGCGAGGAGGTGAGTCTCATGATGGATTGGGGCAACGGGGGATGGGGTGCCGGCGACTGGGTCGCTATGAGTGCCATGATGATCTTGTTCTGGGGTGCGCTTGTCGCCCTGGTTGTGTGGGTCGTGCGCAGCAACCGAAGCCAGGAGCACGACCCCGGCGGCCGCGCGGACGCCCTGCTGGCCGAGCGCTTTGCGCGTGGCGAGATCGACGGCGAGGAGTTCACCCGGAGCCGTGAGCTCCTGAACACCGGCGGCACTCCCGCGTCGAACAGTGGGGGGTGAGCACGATGGGCAACTACTTGCCGTTGCTGCTGATCCTGGCCTGCCCGTTGATGATGGTCTTCATGATGCGGGGCATGCACGGCGGCCATGACGTGGGCACCGAGGACAAGGAGCCCCGCCACGACGGGCAAGCCACTCCGGTCGATCTGCACGCTGACCAGCGCATCCTCGACTTGGAGCGTCAGGTCGCCGAGCTACGCGCCGAGCGCGACCGCGCCGAGAGCGCCGCGAGACGGCGATGAGCACCGCGACTGTGCCGACGACCCGCCAGGGCGGTGCCTCCCGACGGCAGGAAGCGGAGGTCCTGTCGAGGCTGCGGAAAGCCACCGGCCAGCTCGCCGGAGTCACCTCGATGTATCAGGACGGCCGGTACTGCATCGACGTACTGGACCAACTGTCGGCTGTCACCGCAGCTGTCGACGCGGTCGCTGTCCTCGTCCTCACCGACCACATCAACGCGTGCGTCCATGAAGCGATTGATACCGGTGACACCGAGGACAGGGTCGCGGAGCTCGTGACTGCGGTCCGACGCTACGTCCGCAGCCGATGAGCACCCACCTCAGGACGCCGTCCCCGGCCTCCGCCGAGAACGCGCCGTCCTGGTTGCGTGAGCGCTGGAACGCCGCGACCGGCATCGTCGGTGTCCTGGTCGGCCTGGCCCCGCACGTGCTGCACCACGTCGGCGCCTTGGCCGGGACGGCGCTGGTCGCCGGCTCGGGCGGTACCGCCCTGTTCGGGGCCCTCGGCCTGGCGCTGTCGGTTCCCATGCTGCTCCGCCTGCATCGCAGGTTCGGCAACTGGACAGCTCCGGCGATCGGACTCGCGGTCTTCACGGCGATGTTCGCCCTGTCTACCTGGGTCATCGGCCCCGCCATCAGTGGCAGCGGCGACTCGGGGCCCACGGCGCCCGGCCTCGACCACAGCAGCCACCACTAGTCCCCCCTGGCCACCCTCGAACGGAAGCCATCATGACCACCCCAGAGCTCCTCGTCCTCCTCGCGACCGTCCTGCTGTCCGGCGGGCTGCTGTGGTTCTTCTTCGGCAGCCGACCGGAAGCGCAACGCGCCGACGTCACGGACAAGGTCCAGCGACTGGTGGTCGTGCTGCGAGGCGGCTACACCCCCCAGCATCTTGAGGCGGTGGCGGGTGTCCCGCTGGAGATCACCTTCGACCGGCAGGAGTCCGGTGACTGCACGAGCCGGGTGGTGTTCCCCGACTTCGCCGTGAGCGCAGCGCTGCCGGCTTACGAGAAGACGGTTGTGAGGCTGGTGCCGGACCGCGCGGGGGAGTTCACCTTCTCCTGCGCGATGAACATGATCCACGGCGCTCTTACCGTCACCCCGGCTGTACCCGGGTCCTCACCAGTCTCCCCTGTTCCGGTGGCTGTCGGTGTCGACCCGGCGGACGCCGCAGCGGAGGAGGCCCGTGAAGCGCTCTCCCGTCGGCAGGAGCTGCAGGACCTGACCCGGCGCGTCGGTGTCGGTGCCGTCCTGACGGCGCCGGTGCTGTTCGCCGTCATGGCGCATGAGGTCTTCGGTGCCGGCTGGGTGCCGGGGCTGCTGCTGAACCGCTGGTGGCAGCTCGCCCTCATCGCCCCGGTGATGGTCTACACCGGTGCGCCGATCCACCGCACCGGCTGGCTCGCGCTACGGCACCGGGCCGCGGACATGAACACCCTGATCACGTTGGGCACGATGGCCGCCTTCGGGTACAGCCTGCTCGTCACCCTCGCTCCGGGGGCGCTGCCGGCGGATGTCCGCGAGGTGTACTTCGAAGCCGTCGGGGTGATCCTCACCCTGATCCTGCTCGGCCGGCTGCGCCCCCGGAGCGAGGGTGACGAGCAGGCTGTACCCGAAGGCGGCC